>CAYZXA010000029.1:0-1569 GCA_964482335.1 uncultured Candidatus Saccharibacteria bacterium | reverse complement strand
GCAAAGGGTTTAAGGTAACCGCCATCAAAATAGATCCATACGTTAATGTTGATGCTGGGACCATGGATCTCTTAGTGCACGGAGAGGCTTTTTTGACCAAAGACGGCGATCAGTGCGACCAGGATATGGGGAACTATGAGAGATTTCTGGACGAGGAATTGACCAGCGACAACTATATGACCACTGGCCGTGTTTACCAATCAGTAATAGATAGGGAAAGGAATTTACAATACAAGGGAAGATGCGTAGAAGTGGTTCCCGACATTCCCAATGAAGCTATATTTAGAATTAAAAGAGCAGCCAGAAAAACCAAGGCTGATTTTGTTTTAATTGAAATTGGCGGTACGGTCGGGGAATATCAAAATATGCTGTTTTTGGAAGCGGCCAGGATGATGAAATTAAGTCATCCTAAAGATTTTCTTTTTATTCTAGTCAGCTATCTACCTATTCCTAGAATAATTGGGGAGATGAAAACTAAACCCACTCAAACAGCGGTGAGAACTTTAAATGCGACCGGCATCCAACCCGATATAATCTTAGCTCGTTCAACCATACCTTTAGACAGAGCCCACAAAAGAAAAATCTCTACTTTCTGCAATGTGGATAAAGAAGATGTTATTTCTGCCCCAGACATCAAGTCAATTTATGAAGTTCCGCTTAATTTTGAAAAGGAGAATTTAAGCGATCGGATTCTTAAAAAATTTGATTTGAAGCCCCGGAAAAATAATTTAAAAGATTGGAAAACATTAGTCAGCGTTATAAAGAAAGTCAAAAAGCCAGTGAAAATTGGCATAGTTGAAAGATCTTTTCGATCAGACGCCACTGCTTTGACTGATTGTTACCTTTCTATGGTTGAAGCAATAAAGCATGCCAGCTGGTTTCACAAAAGAAAGCCGGAGATTTACTGGCTGGACTCAAAAGACTATGAAAAAGACGGAAAGGTTAAGGAATTAAAGCAATACGATGGCATAATCGTTTCCGGAGGTTTTGGCAAAAGAGGTATGGAGGGCAAACTGCAAGTCATTAAGTTTTGTAGAAAAAACAAGATTCCTTATTTTGGGCTATGCTTTGGCATGCAGTTGGCAGTAATAGAATTTGCCAAGCATGTTTGCGGTTTGAAAAAAGCCGATTCTGTAATAATTGACAGCGAAACAACGAGATTAGGGAATTACAAATGTAAAATCAAACCAAAGACAATCAGTTCTAAAGCTTACAAAGATTTATTTACACTTGAAAGGCATCGTCATAGGTCTGAGTTAAACAATGACTTTAGAGAGAAGTTGGAAGCTGAAGGCATGGTTATGGCGGGCATAAACCCTGGAAAGGATTTGGTGGAAATAATTGAACTGCCTAACCATCCTTTCTTTCTTGGCACGCAATTCCACCCAGAATATAAATCAAGACCAATAAGACCTCATCCTTTATTCCGAGAGTTCATTAAAGCTTGTATAAAATAAAAGTGATTGAAACCTCAACCACTTTTACTTTTTATTTATATTTTTTATTCTACTGAGACTATTTTAGCAATACGTTGGCTATTATCAAATGATCTTTTTCTTTTTGTTAAAA
>CAYZXA010000028.1:0-1787 GCA_964482335.1 uncultured Candidatus Saccharibacteria bacterium | reverse complement strand
CTTAGTTTTAAGGGAGCTGAAGGTGAAGCAATGGTTGTTGCTCTTGACTTGAAAGGTATTGCTGTATCTACCGGTTCTGCTTGTTCGTCAAAAACCCTTGAACCTTCTCATGTTCTCCGAGGTCTGGGCCTTTCAGATGAAGAAGCTCACGGTTCTTTAAGAATAACCTTGGGTAGACATACAAACCAAAAAGAGATTGAGAAGTTATTAAAGGTTTTACCTTTAATTATTGAAAGATTAAGAAAAATATCTGGTTATAAATCATGAAGCCATACTATTCAAAAAAAGTAATTGAACACTTTCTTCATCCTCAAAATATGGGTAAAATTAAAGATGCTAATGGTATTGGTGATACCAAAAATTTAAGATGCGGCGATATAATGAAAATTTATCTTAAGATTGAAAAGAAGGGAGATAAAGAAATTGTTAAAGATGCAAAATTTGAAACTTTTGGATGCGGTCATGCTATTAGTATTTCAGATATGATTTGTAATTTAGTCAAAGGCAAGACACTGGAGGAAGCTTTAAAAGTCGGCTATGAAGATATTGCTGATGAAATCGGTCCCATTCCGTCAGTTAAGGTGCATTGTGCTCATTTGGCCCAAGCAGGCATGAAAGCAGCCGTCGATGATTATCAAAAAAGAAAAAAGTAGTATGTCTTTATATGACCTGCCACAATTTAATATCTCTAAGATTAGCTATCCAAAGATAAAACGCAGAAAGCTTCTGAAGAATCAGATTTTAGGAATATTGGTTTTGAGTATTTTTATTTCTTCTATTTTTGGTTTTTTAGCCGGCATTATTTCCGGCTCTATTTTTTATTTAGAAATCAAAGATTACCTTTCAGAGATTCCCGGCTTTCAGAAAATAATTGAAAGAGAAACAGTTATTGAGAAAGAATATGTTCCTCAGACCAGCCAAGAGCAAGCTATTATTGATGTAGTCAATGAAACCTCAGCAGCTGTTGTCAGCATTATTGTAACCAAAGACTTGCCTGTATTTGAACAATATTATATCAGCCCGTTTGAAGAATTTTTTGATGTGCCCTTGTATCGCCAAAAAGGCGTTGAGAAACAGGAAATTGGCGGGGGCACTGGCTTTATTGTTTCTGAAGACGGTATGATTTTGACTAACAAGCATGTGGTTTTAGACGAGGAAGCAGATTACACTGTTTTGAACAACGAAGGAAAGAAGTTCCCGGCCCGAGTTTTGGCCCGCGACCCGCTTCAGGATTTAGCCATTCTTAAAATTGATATAGAGAAAATGATAGATGAGAACGGCGCCCTGATTCAAAAACCATTCCCTACAGTCAAACTAGGGGATTCTGATGCCTTGCAGATCGGCCAAACAGTTGTAGCTATTGGCAATGCTTTGGGCGAATTCAGAAATACTGTTTCGGTCGGCGTTATTTCAGGCTTGGGCAGAACAATTACTGCTTCTGGTGGCGGATTGGTCGAAACGATAGAAGACATTATTCAGACAGATGCAGCTATTAATAAAGGAAATTCTGGCGGTCCTCTTTTGAACTTAAGGGGAGAAGTTATGGGTATTAACACGGCCACTGTGCTCGGAGCTCAAAGTATTGGTTTTGCTATTCCAGTAAATAAAGCTAAAAGAGATATTGAGCAGGTTAAGGCTTTGGGCAGAATAGTCTATCCTTACTTGGGCATTTATTACACAATAATAACTGAAAAACTGCATACAGATTATGATCTTCCTGTGGATTATGGAGCTTGGGTGGGCAGGAATACATTTGGTGAAAAAACAACTCAAGCAATTATTCCTGG
>CAYZXA010000027.1:0-1953 GCA_964482335.1 uncultured Candidatus Saccharibacteria bacterium | reverse complement strand
TTGTTGACTTTTTTGATGGCTTTTGATATAATATAATATACTTAATTTTAACTTTGGATTTTTGATTATGATTTATCAAAATTTCAACAGAGAACATGAATTTATTAATTCCACTAATTGTGGCAACAGTTGCTACAGGCGCGGGTTCGGTTTTAGGTTACTACGCCCGGCAATCTTTTGCCAAAAAGCGAATTGGTACTGCCGAACAAAAACTACAGGAAAAGACCTCTCAAGCCAAAAGAGAATCTGAAACAATTTTATCTCAAGCCAAAGACAAATCTCTAAGTATTCTTAATGCAGTTAAAAAGGAACAAGACGAAACAAGATCAAGGCTACTCAAAGCAGAACAGATTCTGCTTAAGCGAGAAAACACTTTAGACCAGAAACTGTCAGGTTATGAAGAAAAAGAAAAAGATTTCCAGCAAAAAGTAGAAAAACTTAAAGAAGTCAAACAAACTTTAGAAAACTTAGAGCAAGAGGCTTTACAGAACCTGGAAAGAAGTTCTAAGCTGTCAAAAGACGAAGCAAAAAAGGAACTCTTGGCCAATTGCGAGAAAGAGTCAGAAAAAGACATTTTAGAGAGGATGAGAAAATTAGAGAGAGAAGGACAAGAAAAGTTGCAGTCAAAAGCCAAAGGAATGATTGCTTTGGCCATTCAGAGATATGCTTTGCCTCAAGCTCAAGAAATTACCACAACCACTGTCAGCTTGCCGTCAGATGAAATCAAGGGAAGAATTATCGGCAAAGAAGGCAGGAATATTAGAACTTTAGAGAGGCTAACTGGTGTTGAGATTGTCGTAGATGAAACGCCAGAAGCTGTGGTTATCTCTGGATTTGATCCAATTCGTCGGCAAATCGCCAAGGTTGCTTTGGAAAAACTAGTTCAGGATGGCAGAATCCAGCCGACTCGCATAGAGGAGGTTGTTCAAAAAACTGAGAGCGAAATTTCTTCTCAGATAAAAGAAGCTGGCGAGACAGCTGTTTATGATACTGGCATTATTGGTCTTGATCCAAAACTTATACAGTTGTTGGGCAGGTTAAAATTTAGAACCAGTTACGGTCAGAATGTCTTACTCCACTCAATTGAGGTAGCTCACTTGTCTTCGGCTTTAGCTTCGGAACTCGGGGCTAATGTAGCCATAGCTAAGAAAGCAGGTCTTTTACACGACATTGGCAAGGCAGTTGACCATCAGATTGAAGGTTCTCATGTTGACATCGGCATTAGGATTTTAGAAAGGTTTAAAGCAGAGAAAGAGGTTATTCAAGCCATGAAAGCTCATCATGAGGAATATCCAGCTGAAACCTTGGAAGCTATCATTGTCCAGGCAGCTGACCAGATTTCTGGTGCCAGACCCGGAGCAAGAAAAGACACCTTAGAGAATTATCTTAAAAGACTTGGGGAGTTAGAAGCAATTGCTACTTCTTTCGCTGGCGTAGAAAAAGCTTACGCTATTCAAGCTGGCAGAGAGGTTAGAGTTTTTGTCAAACCTGACCAGATAGATGATTTAACTGCTCACAAGCTAGCCAGAGAAATAGCCAAGAGGATAGAAGATGACTTAAATTATCCCGGAGAAATTAAAGTTAATGTCATTCGAGAGAGTAGGGTAATCGAATACGCTAAGTAATTATGCAAAAAGACGATTTAATTCAAGCCATTATTAAAAAGGTTGGTTTGTCAAGAAGACAGGCTGCCGAATCTTTATTTGTTATTTTAGATGAGATCAGCAAATCCTTATCAAAAGGTGAAAGCATTGTTTTGACTGGCTTTGGCAAATTTATGGTTTCTCAAAGAAAAGAAAGAATGGGCATCAATCCCAAGACAAAAGAAAAGATAAAGATTTCAGCCAGGAAGGCGCCAGTTTTTAGAGCTGGCCGTACCCTCAAAGACGCTGTTAAATAACTTTAGAAATACAAAAACGACACTAAATAGTGCCGTTTTTGTTTTGGAGCGGG
>CAYZXA010000026.1:0-1955 GCA_964482335.1 uncultured Candidatus Saccharibacteria bacterium | reverse complement strand
GCCATTAAGTGGCTACGATATGGTTTGTGTACTGTGTCTCCGTCGCTTAGAAGAGCTCTTAATTCTGTATTAGCTAAAGCGATAGCGCGATTTTCTTTGAAGAAAACCTCTTGCATCTCTCTTGCCCAATATGCAGGATTAAAAACTCCATTTCCTAAAGTATTTGCCATGTTTTTCAATCCACCTTTAATTACAGCTAAGCGGGTTTATCGGACGACCTCATTTACCACCTTCTTATGCTTGAGCGTTAAGCCACTTTTTGTATGACTCAAAGTCTTCACTTGAAAGATTTTCAAGTTCACTAGCGCTCAAGTTCGCGAAATCCCGTCCAGCCTTTACTGATTTTCCCTTTGACGAAGCAGATGCCTCTTCCGCTTTAATCCGTTCGTCCTCTTTTCCTTTAACAAAGTTAAAGTAATCAGATTTAGATGCCTCGCGGTAAGAAATCTTTTTCGCCTTCGCATAAGCCCTTATTTCAGATTTAAGCTCATCGCTAAAATCCATTGAAGCCAAGTCCCTTTCCTCAAACTTCTCGTCAATTATTTTGTCTAAGTTATCAGGAGTTTTTGGCTCTTGGGCTTTTTCACCTTCTTCGGGCTTAACTTTGAACTTTTTCAGTTCCTCCTCTGCGGTTTTTGCTCTTTTGTAAAGACCATCAACCTCTTTCTGCTTTTGTTCAAGTTTCTCTTTAAGCTCGGAAGGTTCTACGGGAGTTTCATCTGAGGTTTCCCCTTCCTCTATTGGACTATTTAATGAGTCGTCCTTCTCTAATTCATCTGTCATAATTTTGATAAGATTATTAACTCTATCCTTTTTAGTGGGTAGGATAACCCCACAACCTTTCTGGCATCCTTGATGATGTCAGTGCTATATCCCCTAAAGGAAGGTGGCTCCCCCGAGGATACAGCACTCACACCACCAAATGCCATATCACACTTGTGCCACCTTCCTATATCGCGTAGAATTCATCTTTCTCTCTTTTAGTATCATCTGTTTCTTCAATAGTCATTATCTCTCCTAAAATATCCCTTAGCTTCTTAAATGCCTTTTTCTGGGCTTTCAATTCTATTGCCTGATGAGTTGGAGTCTTGTAAATCTTAATGCTATCAATACTCTTTAATTCCTTTAATCTCACTAATAGATAGTCTCTTAATTCTTTTCCCACTGCCGAGTCCAACGTTTCTTTAATCTTTTTTAGGTTCATCTTTTTTTTCTTTAATTTCTCCGTTCTTAAAATTTATCTCGTAACGCTTTCCTAAATCAAATCCTAAATTCTTAAGTCGCTCATTAATCCACATATTCTTTTGCATTTCCAGCGCCCGAGCTATTAAGACGTGCTGATTGATTAACTCGGCCCTTTTAATCAATTCGCTTAAATCAATTTTCGCAAGTTTTTTGTTAAACATATTATTTTTATTTTAATTCATTCAACCTTTAACTAACTGGCATTTGTTGCTGTTGAGGAGTTCCTCGGCCAGCAATCATTGCCGTTTGTTCTGGAGAAGTTTTCGGCAATCTTTCAATGTCAATTCCTTTCTTTTTCATCGCTAATTCTATAAGAGCTGTTCTCCTAACCGGGTCGCTCTCTAAGTTTATAAAGTTAGCTAACGTTTCCAGCTCAGCCATTAAGGCAACTCTTTCGCCAGTAATGTTTATCTTTATTCTGGGCTTAAATTCTCTCCAATATCCTTTTTCTAATTCAATAATTGCTTCCTTACTTCCCAAAAGTTCTTGGAGTTTTAAGGCCTTTAATGCCTCAGCGTCTTCTAAAGAATGAGGGCCAATAGAAATTAAGTTTCTAATATACCAAGAATTAATTAAAATCTCGTAATATCTTGCTAACCACTCATCGTCGCCAGTTATTCTTAAAACATCTTTTGCCTTTAAATCTCTTAATAAATCAGGCAAAACCCATTCTTCCACTAAACTTTGTAACGAGAGTGTTAGTTTCTCTC
>CAYZXA010000025.1:0-2033 GCA_964482335.1 uncultured Candidatus Saccharibacteria bacterium | reverse complement strand
GGCTTCAGCGAAAAAGAAAGGAAAGTGTATGACGATTTAAAGGAAGCCCTAGATGCTTCTGAAAAGCTTATTAGCAAAGAAATTGAAGACATAGAAAAAGAGTTGGACTAAGTTTGATATTTAGAGGTAGTGAGGTCGAAAACCTGCTGCTTCTTTTATTTTTTAGATTTGATATAATGAAACAATGTTAAGAAAAATAATAGTTCCATTTTTTTTAGTTGTTTTAGTTTCCGTTATTTTTGGAGCTGGCTTTTATTTTGGTAAATCTCAGATACCAGCTACACCGCCTGAGGATATTATTAATGCTGAGCTAGGGCAACCTGAAGAATTTGATTTTTCTCTTTTTTGGGAAGCTTGGCAAGTTTTGGAAGAGAAATTTGTTAATCCAGAGAAAATAGACTACCAGAAGATGATTTATGGCGCTATCTCTGGCATGGTCAGCTCTCTGAAAGATCCTTATACTGTTTTTATGCCGCCAGAAGACGCCAAGATATTTAAAGAGGACGTTTCTGGCGAGTTCCAGGGAGTTGGCATGGAGATTGATGTTGTAAAGGGCGAATTAACAGTCATAGCTCCTTTGGAAGGTACTCCAGCCAAGCTGGCTGGCTTAAGAGCTGGTGATAGAATAGTTAAAGTAGATGATATCTATACCCGAGAGATGACTACGGATGAAGCAGTAAAACTCATACGCGGGCCTAAAGGAACGCCTGTTATTTTGACAATTTTCAGAGAAGGCTGGTTAGAATCAAAGGAATTTGAGATTATTAGGGATGTTATTGAAATTCCTTCCTTAATCTGGGATATAAAAGAAGGGAATATTGCTTATATCAGGCTCTATCACTTTTCTGAAACAGGCCGCTCAGCCTTTCAGCAAGCAGCCATTGAAATTCTTAATAGCTCTGCCGATAGAATCATTTTAGATTTAAGGAATAATCCTGGCGGCTATTTGCAGGTTGCTCAAGATATTACTGGCTGGTTTTTAGAAAGAGGACAGATTGTTACTATAGAAGATTTCGGTGGCAAGCAAGAGAACAAGGAGTACAAAGCTCAAGGCTCAGCCCAGCTTTTGCCCTATCCTTTAATAGTTTTAATTAATCAGGGTTCAGCTTCTGCTTCTGAGATTTTAGCTGGTGCCTTAAGAGATAACCGGGGAATATTGCTAATTGGTGAAAAATCCTTTGGCAAGGGTTCAGTGCAGACTCTGGAGGAATTAAAGCAGGGTTCAGTCAAGATAACCGTTGCCAAGTGGCTAACTCCCAATGGTGATTTGATTGAAGGAGAAGGCTTGTCTCCCGATGTTGAGATTGAGATGACAGAAGAAGATTATACAGAAGACAGAGACCCTCAACTGAATAAAGCTATTGAATTAATCAAAGAAATAAGATAAGATAGATTAGTATAAGGACCTCGCTTTCAGCGAGAACCTTGAAATTCTATTATGAAAGTTATTCTTCTACAAGATATTGATAAAATTGGCAAAAAGCATGAAGTCAAAGAAGTGTCTGATGGCCATGCCAGAAATTTTTTAATTCCCAAAGGTTTGGTTAAACCAGCTAGCCAAGAGAATTTAAAATGGCTGGAAAGCCAAAATGAAACTTTAAGAGAAAAAGCAGAAGAGGATTTAAAAAAGATTCAAGCCGTTGCTTCAACTCTTGATGATCAAGAAGTTATTATTCCGGTTAAGGTCGGTGATGAAAAACAAATGTTTGAAGCAATTACTTCACAAAAGGTTTTAGACAAGCTTAAGGAAATGGGGTTTGAGGTGAAAAAAACCCAGCTTCTTTTGGAAACTCCCATAAAGGAGCTTGGTGAGTTTCCAGTGAAAATCCGCTTCAGCCATAATTTAGAAGTAGAAATAAAAGTGATTATTACCGAAGCAAAAGAAAAATAATGGCAAAATATATTTTTGTTGCTGGAGGGGTCATGTCCGGCATTGGCAAGGGCGTGGCTGCAGCCAGCATTGGCAAGATTTTAAAAAGCAAAGGGTTTAAGGTAACCGCCATCAAAATAGATCCATACGTTAATGTTGATGC
>CAYZXA010000024.1:0-2270 GCA_964482335.1 uncultured Candidatus Saccharibacteria bacterium | reverse complement strand
TGATAGAATATATTTGTATGGAGAAATATATGAAAAATTCTTCAATCCCTAAAGTAGTACAGAAAGTTTTACCAGCAGTAGTTAGTATTACTGTTTCTAAGCTTTTGCCGGTGTTTGAGGCTCCTTTTGGAGTACCGCCAGCCAAAGGTATGCCATTTGGTCCGCGCTCTCCTTTTGGGCTTAAGCAATTCTTTATGATACCTAAGGGCAAGAAAAAAATAAAAACAGGGGGCGGTTCAGGCTTTATTGTTGACTCTTCAGGTACTATTTTGACCAACCGCCATGTAGTCGTCGACCCTCAGGCTGAATACGTGGTTATACTCGGTGATGAGAAAAAATACCCAGCCCAAGTTATAGCCAAAGACCCGATTAATGACGTAGCTATATTAAAGATAAAAGAAAAAGGATTGCCAATCATTGAGCTTGGTGACTCTTCAAGGCTTAAACTTGGTCAAACAGCTATTGCCATTGGCAATGCCTTGGGAACATTCAGAAATACTGTTTCGGTTGGCGTAGTTTCGGGACTGTCGCGAGAAATTATGGCTGGCGATGCTATGACAAAAAAAACAACAAAACTAAGAGGCCTTATCCAGACAGATGCTGCTATTAATCCTGGTAACTCTGGCGGCCCCTTACTTAACACTGAAGGCAAGGTAATTGGCATTAACACAGCCATGGTCTTTTTGGCTGAGAATATTGGTTTTGCCCTACCAATCAACAATGCTAGCAAAGCTTTAAAAGATCTTAAAAAGTACGGCAGAATAAGGCAGCCGTTCTTAGGAGTAAGATATATTCTCTTGAACAAAGAATTAAAAGAGAGATTTAATCTGCCAACTGACCGCGGAGCCTTAATTGTTTCTGAGCCAGCACCTGAAGGACAAGGCGTAGTGCCAGGAGGAGCAGCTGCCAGAGCTGGTATAAGAGAAGGCGATGTTATTTTGGAAATTCAAAATATTAAAGTCTCAGCAAAAACACCCTTAGAAGATATCTTACAAAAATGTAAAATCGGTCAAACTATCAGTTTAAAAGCTTTGAGAAGTGGTAAGGAAATAATTTGTCAATCAATCTTGGGTGAAAGAAAATAGAAAAGATTACAAAAAACAGCCTTTGAGAAGCTGTTTTTTTATTTCGACCATCTAAATATTGACTCGATGGATCATGAAACTGATATTTTTATTAGCGTTTTTTTGAACTATTTTGACAGTAGGATGACGGCGTTGCCATACTCGAAATATCTCATCGGCAAAAGCCTGTCCCACAGTTTCAATATTTTTGAAATCAAGAATAACTATCTTAAATTTATCCAAACCACTAATAACCCTTCTTGCTTGAGAGCGAGAAATATAGTCTTGACCCATCTTATAGAGCCTAATGTTAACTTTAGTTTTACTAAACCCATATGAATCGCTGCTATACTCTCTGAAAATTTCGTAAAGTCTTTTTTTCGAGTTTAATGCAAGGATAAAGGTTACTTTAGTTCCTTTAAGATGTTTGATGTCTTTTATAAAAATATCATCTAAAACATTGTGGAATATCAATTTCTTTTTTGAGCTTTGTATGGTCAGCATATCTGCTACCTTAGAGGTGAAAAAAATGCCCTCACCTGTATGCTTTTTAGGCAGAGTAGTCTGTTTTCCCTTCAAAAGAGTTTGGATTGCCTCTAATTCGTTTTTGAAATTCTTTTTTTTCATGATATGACGGAAAATACCCACTCCCCTATCAATCACATTAAAACGAATGTTGCTGGAATCTCTTTCCATAAAAATTTCTATTTTTTTTGACTGTGAATGTTCAATGGCATTGTTAAGCATCTCAGTAAAAGCATAATCAAGAATAGAAGATATATTCTTTGGTAGGTTGGAAAAAATACCCGTGTCTCTTTTTATTTCATCTAAAACTATATCTTCTGAAAGGTTCTTATTCTCTAAAATGCGGTGAATACTAAGCAACTCTCTTTTTGCTTTAGCTAGCACATTTTCCTCTGCTAAAACATAGCAGGCATTATTTGCTTTACCAATTAATACAATCTTTCCTTCGTCTCTTAATGTTTGAAAAAATCGATTAATGTACGTACGAGAAAAACCAGTTGCCTTAACAATGTCGGCAACTTTTATTGTTTTCTTTTTAGCAATTTCTTTTAAGATTAGCGCCTTAATGTCCATAGGTTAAATAAAATAGTTGACAACTTTATCGTAATCTAAAAATTCAAAGTTGTCAACAAGTCATAAACAAAAACAGCCCAAACTAGAGCTGTTTTTGTTTGACTGGGT
>CAYZXA010000023.1:0-2523 GCA_964482335.1 uncultured Candidatus Saccharibacteria bacterium | reverse complement strand
CCAAGACAATACTTTATCCTGGTAAAAACCGCCATATGTCCTTGCACATTACCAAAAGGGCTTGACTAATTTGGATTTTTGATATATAATTATAATATCGTGATCTTTGTCAATTGAATATAAACAAGAGATATTGGGAGATACTCGGATGAGTAATATAATCTGGAAATTAAAGTCGTTATGGTTTTACAGAAGGCAGTGGATCCCCATATTTAAGGCGGGTCTATATGTATTGTGGTTTTTTTGGGCATTGCAGTTTTGTCATCCACTTAAAGAATCTTGGGTTGATGAGATGCAATATCAGAAAAATCGAAACCTCGAAATTGAAAGACAGGATAGATTGAAAATTAAAGTATTTGTTAAGGATTTAATTAAGAAGGCAGAGGATAAAGGTGTTAATTATAATCCTACAGATTATTTTAACGATCTTAAAAAGATTACAGAGAGATGTCAGTTGGGGGAAAGGACCATTCCTCGACCTCAAATTACCCTTATGCTGCAGAGGCTTTCTTGGGATAGTGTCAACAAAGGATATTATGACCAAAAAGAAATTTCAAAACAAGCAGATATCTTTCAGAATTGGCTTATAGAAAAGAATCTTGGATCCGAACCCAAGGACTTTGATTATAGGAAAAGATTATCTTGGCTCGGTCTACTTTATTTAAAAACAATGTTTCTGGCAGTAATTCTTTATTTCGCCAGAATGGGGGAAAGAAAAGGAATTCTTGCTGCTATACTTGCGGACAAAAAGAAATTTGTTCTAGCAATTATAGCTTGGCCTGCATTGCTTTATAAATATCCTTACAACATTGTTCGGGAAATAAAAGTAGAAGCCGAACTTCGTAGAATTAAGGGATTGTTTAAAAAACTTTCTCTTAAAGAAATTGGATTAGTAAGGGAGATTGCCAATAGTGATAATTACCATCTCTGGATTAAGAATTATCGCAAACAGCATAAAGCAGAACTACAGAGAGGATTATTTGTAGCAATTCTTGCTACTCTATTTATTCATATCTTTTTTGTATCTTTTGCAAAAGCTAAAGATAGAAGTTTTCCAGAGAAAACAGCAATCTCAGTAATAAGCATTGAAACAGATCAGAACTTTCAAGAAGACGATAGTTCAGAACATCATGATTTCGGAAATCAGTATGCTTTAATAGAAGAAGAATTCTCTGAACCACCATTATTTTTATGGGTGGTTCAATTCGTAAAAGAGAATTTTTGGAGTAGATGTCCGGAAATTCTAGATCGCATTCCTCGTAATTCACTGTTTAGCGTTGTCAACCGATTGATCAACCAAACAGTGAAAGGAACAAAAAATGAATGCGACAAAGATTTTTTCGTGCTTTCTGGTATTAGTTTTTGCCAGCTCTCTCTTTGCAGTCAATCCTGCAGATCCCACAGGCACTTATAGATATTCTGACAAAGAATTCTATAAGTTTGTCTATGACGGCGGTCCCACATGGGCATTCGTTATGTTGCCCGTGAAAGACAACCTTTCCTTATATTTTCAGGGATGGCAAAACGAAGAAAGAGATATAAGAAAGGGTGATGTGAGGATTATTAAGAGACTTTCTTCGAATTTTGATGCAGGACTTCTCTTTGGGGGAGACTGGAAGAACGAATCCTTTATCCCTAAGGCAGAGTTGATGCTGGATTTTCATGCCGGAATGTTTGGAATAGGAGCCTTAATTCCGTTTCAGTCTGAATACGATCTTAAAGTAGGGCCAAGGTTCTATTTTGATGATCTTAGCGCCTATCTTCTTTTTTCAAAAGATAATAGGCATCGATTTGGATTGAGCTATAAGATGGACGGAACAGGATTAGCCTGTTTCAATGGCATGAAAATAGAAGGTGCTTATGAGAAAGATGAAATTTGGCATTTCAAGACATCTAGAAGCTTTAAGACAAAGTTCGGGTTCTTTATCCCAGAACTTAGACTTAAGTTTACGCCAGACGAGGATTTTTATGGCGTAGGTTTGGGATTTCGTTTCTAAATACAACTTAGCTCTTCGGCAGAGAAAAACCGAAGAGCTTTTTTTATTTTAGTTTTATATCTCAAGATAAAGAAAATTATTTTCCAAGATATATTGTCTTATTTTTTAATATCAGCTTAGTTTTCAAACATGAAAGTAGTTCTCTTTTTTCAAAAATATTCCCTCCGATTTTGTCCAAATTGACTTTATCTATAATACTCGAGACCGATTAGGGAAGGTCTGCTTGACCTCCTTTTTGTTTTGATGGCGAGGGTAAGAATTTTTAGTTTTTCAGGTCTCTTTTCTTGGAGTTATGGATTAAATTTGGTAAGATAATAGATAGAGTTTGAACTCGTTTAATTTTAAAGCCATCACTTTTTCTACTTTTATCATAATATGACAATTAATAAGCGTGAAAAACAGATTTATACGGTTTTACAGCAATATTGGGGATATACTTCATTTTTGCCGTTACAGGAAAAAATAATTTTATCTATATTAAGAGATGAGGATAGCTTAACTGTTCTATCTACGGGAGGCGGTAAAT
>CAYZXA010000022.1:0-2863 GCA_964482335.1 uncultured Candidatus Saccharibacteria bacterium | reverse complement strand
TATTAGCATTAATCACTTTTCCTTGAGGCGCCAAATATCTCAAAGGATAAGCAGTCCTTTGATGCCCATAACCCATATCTACTGCTATGATCCAAGCTTTTTTGCTCATTATTCTATTATATCATTAAGAAAAAGATTCGACTATTTTTATAATGTAGGTCAGAAGTAACCAGCTGGGCCAGGAAAGCACCCAGCCCAAGCCTGACCAAATTACGCCTCCTAGAGCAAAGATAAACCCCAGACCCATGATAAAAGGCAATAAGGGAACAATTAAGATATTGGTAATTGGAGCTACAAAAGATACATAACCGAAATTATAGATTAAAATTGGTAAAGTGAAAACTTGTGCAGAAAGAGTCATGGCCAAAATCCGGAACTTCAAGAACTTCTGCAAAAAGGGCATTAAGTATGTTATGCCCATAGCAGCTAAAAAAGATAATTGAAAACCAACATCAAGCTTTAAAAGAAGAGGATTAACTACAAGCATACAAGTTGCAGCAAAAATAATGGCTCTTGATCCTGATTTCGGTCTGCCCACTTTCTCAGCCAAAAGATAGAAGAAAGCCATAATACCAGCTCTAACTGCTGAAGCTGGCGAACCAACCATAATAATGAATAAAACCAAAATACCCAAAGCAAAGTAGAAAGCTTGCCCTCGCCAAAACCCCAAGGCCATAGCTGAATACATCAAAACGCCAGAAAGGATCATAATATGCATACCAGAAATTGCTGTAATATGTCTAACCCCAGCAGCATTTAGTTTTTCTTTCAATTCTTCTGATAATCTTCTTTTATCCCCCAAAAGCATAGCTCCCAAAATTGAGCTCTGAGGCGGTGATAGGTTCTGATAAATGCTTTCTCTCAATTTGTCTTTGAACCGCAAAGTCTTGCCATAAATATTCGAGGTCGAACCTCTAAACTCAATTTCAGGATAATGCATGACCGAATAAATGCCGTCTTTGGCTAAATAATCCTTGTAGTTGAAATCTTCAAAGATATAGGGAATTTGCAAGTTGCCAGTAATTTTCAATTCATCGCCGTACTGATATTCAGGATAGCGAGAGGTCGTCACTAAAACCTTGCCTAAGTTTTCAACTTTAATAGTCAGTTTTATATTGTCCATCCTTACATCTGATTCTTGAGACACTGTACCAATTAAACTGGTTTCTCCTTCAATGATATTTGGTTTTTCTAGAGCCGATTGATGACGCCAAATGCCAAAAGTTAAAAATAACAAACAAAAGCCAACGACAGCTAACTTCTTGTATCTCCAGAAAACAGAAACTAATAAGATGCCTAAAATTAAAAGTCCCAGCATTAACAGCTGGGAAACTGTAAAAAATGATGAAATGGCTATGCCAGAAACAAAACTTAGACAGAAAGAGAGAAAAATTTTAGATTTTGTCATTACCTCACTTTACAAACTTCAAAAAAAGAGGAAACAGTTTTTTGAATCTCTAGAAGATATTCGTCCGGATATGGCCTTATCTTTTCAAATTTGGGATCAATTGTTTTTTCTGGCCGGAAGTTTTGTAAATAGTATTTTTTAGCTGGTGACAACCATTTGGCAATTTTAATAATATCTTCTTTGTCCAAAATTGTAGGGACTACGGTCGTTCGAAACTCATAATCAATCTTGGAATCTTTTAAAACCTTGATGCTCTCTTCAATATTTTTTACATCTACTCCTAAAACTTCTTTGTATCTTTCTTTAGGCAACTTAACGTCCATAGCTACGTAATCAATTAATTTTTCATCTATCAATTTCTTTAACATTTGAGGACGAGAGCCGTTAGTATCAAGTTTAATTAAGTAATCTAATTTCTTTATCTTTTGACAGAACTGAGACAAATCTTCATGAAGACAAGGTTCTCCCCCGCAGAGAACAACTCCTTCCAAGGTTCCTTTTCTCTCTTTTAAAAAATCGGAGAGCTCTTTTTCTGAAATTTTAGGCTGTTTTTCTATTTCTTCTGGTAACACTAGCTCCCGAGAATAGCACCAAGGACAGCGGAAATTACAGCCACAAAGAAAAATAGTGGCCGCTAGGCGGCCCGGGTAATCGATTAAGGTAAGTTTTTGAAGTCCGCAGATCTCCATTAAACTTTAGCTAACTTAAACTCTTTTCTTTCCTGAAACTCTTGTTTTTTACCTTTATTCCATTGTGATACAGGCCTGTAATAACCGACTATTCGAGAATAAACCTCACAAGGCTGTTTAACAGTGCATTTGGGGCACTCGAAATGTTCTCCGGATAAATAGCCATGGATTGGACAAATTGAAAAGGTCGGACTCAAAGTAATGTAGGGTAAACGAAATTTCTCAAATACTCTTCTAACGAGCCTTTTTACTGGCTGGATATCAGATATCTTCTCGCCTAAAAAGAGATGTAAAACTGTGCCTCCAGAAAATTTACATTGTATTTCGTCTTGCAGTTTGAGAGCCTCAAAAGAATCATCAGTATAATTGACTGGCAATTGCGTTGAATTAGTGTAGTAAGGAACTTCTTTGGTTCCAGCAGCAATAATATCTGGATATTTCTCTTTATCTTTTTGAGCTAATCTATAGGCAGTGGACTCAGCTGGCGTAGCTTCTAAATTATAGATATTACCAGTTGCTTTTTGATATTGGACCAATCTCTCTCTCATAAAACTTAAAATCTCCAAAGAAAATCTCCTACCTCTTCTTGAACCTATATCCTCACCAATAAAGTTCATAAGAGCTTCGTTCATGCCAACCAAACCGATGGTGGCAAAGTGATTGGCGTAGTAGCCATCTCTGGCTTTTTTTATATCTGACAGATAAAACTTAGAATAAGGATATAAACCTTTTTCAATGAAATTCTCAAGTGCTTTTCTTTTAATTT
>CAYZXA010000021.1:0-2922 GCA_964482335.1 uncultured Candidatus Saccharibacteria bacterium | reverse complement strand
TTTAAGTTAGCTAAAGTTTAATGGAGATCTGCGGACTTCAAAAACTTACCTTAATTGACTACCCGGGCCGCCTAGCGGCCACTATTTTTCTTTGTGGCTGTAATTTCCGTTGTCCCTGGTGTTACTCTCGAGAGCTAGTTCTGCCAGAAGAAATAGAAAAACAGATTAAAATTTCAGACAGAGAACTTTTCGATTTTTTAGAGGAAAGAAAAGGAATCTTGGAAGGAGTTGTTCTCTGTGGGGGAGAACCTTGTCTTCATGAAGATTTGCCTCAGTTCTGTCAAAAGATAAAGAAATTAGGTTACTTAGTTAAACTTGACACTAACGGCTCTCATCCTCAAATGTTAAAGAAATTGATAGATGAAGAATTGATTGATTACGTAGCTATGGATGTTAAATTGCCTAAAGAAAGATACAAAGAAGTTTTAGGAGTAGATGTAAAAAATATTGAAGAGAGCATCAAGGTTTTAAAAGATTCCAAGATTGATTATGAGTTTCGAACGACCGTAGTCCCTACAATTTTGGACAAAGAAGATATTATTAAAATTGCCAAATGGTTGTCACCAGCTAAAAAATACTATTTACAAAACTTTCGGCCAGAAAAAACAATTGACCCCAAATTTGAAAAGATAAGGCCGTATCCGGACGAATATCTTCCAGAGATTCAAAAAACCATTTCCTCTTTTTTTGAAGTTTGCAAGGTAAGATAATGACAAAATCTAAAATTTTTCTCTTTTTCTGCCTAAGTTTTGTTTCTGGCATAGCTTTTTCATCATTTTTTACAGTTTCCCAGTTGTTAATGCTGGGACTTTTAATTTTAGGCATCTTATCTATTTCTGTTTTCTGGAGATATAAGAAGTTAGTTGTCGTTGGCTTTTGTTTGTTATTTTTAACTTTTGGTATTTGGCGTCATCAATCGGCTCTAGAAAAACCAAATATCGTTGAAGGAAAAACCAATTTAATCGGCACAGTGTCTCAAGAACCAGACGTAAGGATAGACAATGTAAAACTAACTATTAAGGTTGAAAACTTAGGCAAGGTTTTAGTTACTACTAGTCGTTATCCTAAATATCAGTATGGCGATGAATTGAAAATTACTGGCAACTTGCAAATTCCCTATATCTTTGAGGATTTCAACTACAAGGATTATTTAGTCAAAGACGGCATTTATTCGGTCATGCATTATCCTGAAATTGAGTTTAGAGGTTCGACCTCGAATATTTATGGCAAGACTTTGCGGTTCAAAGACAAATTGAGAGAAAGCATTTATCAGAACCTATCACCGCCTCAGAGCTCAATTTTGGGAGCTATGCTTTTGGGGGATAAAAGAAGATTATCAGAAGAATTGAAAGAAAAACTAAATGCTGCTGGGGTTAGACATATTACAGCAATTTCTGGTATGCATATTATGATCCTTTCTGGCGTTTTGATGTATTCAGCTATGGCCTTGGGGTTTTGGCGAGGGCAAGCTTTCTACTTTGCTTTGGGTATTTTGGTTTTATTCATTATTATGGTTGGTTCGCCAGCTTCAGCAGTTAGAGCTGGTATTATGGCTTTCTTCTATCTTTTGGCTGAGAAAGTGGGCAGACCGAAATCAGGATCAAGAGCCATTATTTTTGCTGCAACTTGTATGCTTGTAGTTAATCCTCTTCTTTTAAAGCTTGATGTTGGTTTTCAATTATCTTTTTTAGCTGCTATGGGCATAACATACTTAATGCCCTTTTTGCAGAAGTTCTTGAAGTTCCGGATTTTGGCCATGACTCTTTCTGCACAAGTTTTCACCTTACCAATTTTAATTTATAATTTCGGTTATGTCTCTTTTGTGGCTCCAATTACCAACATCTTAATTGTTCCTTTATTACCTTTTATTATGGGTCTGGGGTTTGTCTTTGCTTTAGGGGGTGTAATTTGGTCAGGTTTGGGCTGGGTGCTTTCCTGGCCCAGCTGGTTGCTTTTGACCTACATTATAAAAATAGTCGAATCTTTTTCTTAATGATATAATAGAGCAATGAGCAAAAAAGCTTGGATCATAGCAGTAGATATGGGTTATGGACATCAAAGAACTGCTTATCCTTTGAGATATTTGGCGCCTCAAGGAAAAGTGATTAATGCTAATAATTATCAGGGAATTACCAAGAAAGATCGAGAGACGTGGGCAAAAGCCAAAGCTGGCTATGAGTTTATTTCTACTTTTCGGAGAACGCCTATTATCGGTAAATTGGTTTTTGGACTTTTTGACAAACTTCAGAGAATTTTGAGTTTTTATCCTAAAAGAGATTTATCAGAACCAAATCTTCAATTAAAACAAACCCTGGCGCCAATTAAAAAAGGATGGGGCAGGCATTTAATTAGAAAGTTAAGCAAGAGACCCTTGCCTTTGGTTGCTACTTTTTTTACTGCTGTTTTTATGGCTGAACACTTTAATTATCCTGGTGAAATCTATTGTGTTGTTTGCGATACTGACATTTCCAGAACCTGGGCGCCGTTAAAACCTCAAAAAAGCAAAATTAAATACTTTGCTCCTACTCCGAGAGTAGCTGAGAGATTAAAACTCTATGGAGTAAAGGAAGATAATATTTTTTTAACCGGCTATCCCTTGCCTTTAGAAAACATTGGGGGAGAAAAAATGGAAATCCTGAAGAAAGATTTGAAATATAGGATGTTAAATTTAGATCCTCGGAGGAGATATTTTAAAGATTACCAAGTTTTAATTGAAGCAAAATTAGGGAAGCTGCCTAAAAAACCAGACCATCCTTTGACAATTATGTTTGCTGTCGGCGGAGCGGGAGCTCAAAAGGAAATCGGCATTAGAATTGTTAAGGCACTGGCAAAGAAAATTGAAGCTAATGAAGTTAAAGTAGTTTTGGTGGCTGGCATCAGAGAAAAAGTGAGAGATTATTTTTTGAAAAATATTAAAGACTT
>CAYZXA010000020.1:0-3202 GCA_964482335.1 uncultured Candidatus Saccharibacteria bacterium | reverse complement strand
CAAGGCAGGTTTGCTGGATCTTTCTCAGCTAAAAATTTAACCTGAGCACCAATGGATTTCTTATAAATACCATAAACAGAATCGTATTTAAAAAGATGCTTAAGGGTTTTCTGGTCAGTTAAGTCATTGATTGCCACCACTTCAATATTAGGATGCTTGTCTAAAATATGGCGAAGGGTTGGCCGGCCAATGCGTCCGAATCCATTGATAGCAACTTTTATCATAGATTTATTCTTTAATGTTTAATAATTTACAAATTTTCTCTTTGTCAAAGCCAACAACAATCTCTTCGTCTATCTCAACAACTGGTACGCCCATCTGTTTTGATTTTTTAATCATCTCTTCCTGAGCTTGAATATCTTCTGCCGCATTAATATCCTCAAACTCAATATTTTTCTCTTTCAAGAACTTTTTCAAAGTAACACAGTATGGACACATAGGAGTTGAAAATACCCGAACCTTAGGCATATTATTATTCACAACTTCCTCCGCTGGAGGGACTTAGCTCCATGCCAAAACCAGGAGAAAAGGCATCTTCTGAAAGGGCTTGAGAACACTCCGAAATCTCTGAATTAAAAGCCTGACAAATAAGTTCTTTGAACTTTTCCGGCGACCTTGTAAAATCAGGGATCACACTACATTTTATTTCTCCTTGTGGACAGTATGTCTGGTTTGAAACGATAACTGTATCATTAATAACCACTGCTGGTGAACCTCGAACTCCATATTTCTCATTAAGATCTCTATGAATATCAAACATTGGATAACTGCCTTCAAGCCAAGTATTTTTGTCATTGTATTGAGCCGTAATATCATATTCATCGTCAGCTTCTAAGACACAGGCCTCTAGAATTTCTTTGTCTATACCGGTTTCCAAAAGACAACCGTTAAAATCACCTTTTCTAACAAAACAACTTAAATAATCATAGTATTTATCTTGCTGCTCTTCCTGAATACAGTATTGCCTTAAATTCTCATCAATTTCTTTCTTTCCGTGCATAATAAAATCTACAAAATATATCTCCATCTCCGCCCTGTTTTTCAATAAATTATAAACTGGTAAAAACATCTTTTGAGCCTGCAAGCCATAAGGACAATAGCTCATAACAAACAACTTAACATCTGGCCTATCTGTTGTAGCAATATCTTGGGAAGCCGACTGAGAACTTTCCTCTGCTTGCTCCTCCAAGTTAAAAGCATTGGGAAACAAAAGCGTGCCATCTTTGGTAATGTAAGAGTTATACTCTGTTTCTGCAATTTTAAGATGGATTCTGTAAACCACGCCCTCATCTGTTACATCCAGCAGAGAAGCAGTAACGTTTTCTTCTATACTCTGGTTAATGAAGTTAATGGCTTTATCAGCTGCTTCCTGAGCAGAGAGGCCTTGAATTGTTTCTTGATTGGTAAAGAAATATGCTCCACCAATAATAATTCCAGCTATAACAATAGCTATTGCTATTAAATTCTTATTTAAAATTTGTTTCATACACTAGAATTCTACTATGAGTTTAATCTTTTGTAAATAGACTAGAGCGGCTTTTTACTTTTGAGGTTCAAAGACTTATCAAAATCGTAGGCAATCAAGCCAGCGTAAGGCACCTCAAGTTTAATAATATCTTTATCAGATATCTTCTCAATGTATTTGATAATGGCTCTGGCAGAATTATGGCTGGCAACTATTAAGACGTTTTTTTCCTGCTTCAGGTCCTTCTCAACATATTTCCTATAAAAAGGAACAGCCCTGTTAAAAACATCCTTTAAGGTTTCACCACCCGGCGGCCTCTGTTTAAAGCCTCTTCTCCATTGATGAACCTTGTCTTGACCATACTTTTTAATCGTTTCTGCCTTGTTCAATCCCTGTAGTTTACCGTAATGCCTTTCATTCAATGCTTCAGAAATATAAACAGGCACATAATTTTTGTTTAATTCTGCAAATTTAGCCCATTTTTTCATTCTGCCTGCAAAATGAATAAAAATAGGGTATTCCTCGTCAATATATGACAAAATCTTTAAAACGCTGTCTTGATTGCGAGTTAAGGGAGAAGTATAAATACTATCAATGTCATAAACTGATATTTTTTGAGCAACATCTCTAACCTGATTCTCCCCTTCCAAACATAAAGGCACATCCACCCAGCCAGTAAACCTGTTTTCCAAATTCCATTGAGACTTAAAGTGTCTTAATAAAACTAAGGTAGCCATTATTATTTAAATGTTTTTAATTCTTCTTCTATCCTCAATAATCTGTTGTATTTAGCCACTCTTTCTCCTCTGTTGGGAGCCCCGGCCATAATCCAGCCAGTTCCCAGGCCAACTGAAAGATCAGCAATAAAAGTATCAGAAGTTTCTCCTGATCTATGTTTGACAAAAACCTGCCAGCTATTTTCGAGGGCATACCTGGCTGTTTCCAAAGTTTCAGTAATTGTGCCTATCTGGTTGGGCTTTAAAACCAAGCCAGTGCAAACTCCCCTGTCCTCTGCTTGCTGGATTCGGTAAAGATTAGTCGCTAAAAGATCATCGCCAATAATATCAACTTTCTCTGATAATTTCTCGGTAATATCTTGAAAGCCTTGCCAATCTTCCTCTGAAAAAGGATCTTCTATGCCAACAATAGGATATTGCTGACAGATCTTTGAATAAAATTTTGAAAGGTCTTCTCTTTCAAGGATTTCTCCTTCAAAGTAATACTTGTCATCCTGAAAAAAGGTGGAGGCTGCCATGTCAAGAATGATGTTTATTTTATGGCCTGATTTTTTAGCAGCTTTAACAATTAAATCCAGGGCTTCTTTGCTCTCTTGCAAGGGCGGAGTGAAACCTCCTTCTAGACCAACGTTGATTGATACCTTGCCGAATTTATCTCTGAGTATCTCTCTCAAGGTATGATAGAGCTCAGTGCCAAATCTTATTCTGTCTTTAAAAGAATCTGTTTCCAAAAAGGCCATAAACTCTTGCGTGTCCAAATCACCTCTGCCGTGCAGCCCGCCCTCAATATATAAGAAACAAGGTACAGGCAAGCTGGGTTTTGTTTGAGAAAGCTGAGCTATCCATTGCCATAAAGGAACCTTCTGAGCACCTGCCCCAGCCCTTAAAACAGCCAGAGACGCTCCTAAAATAGCATTGGCGCCCAATTTTCTCTTGTCTTGCGTCCCATCAAGCCTTCTTATCAGGTCATCTATCTTCTTTTGCTCTGTAGGATCTTTTC
>CAYZXA010000019.1:0-3817 GCA_964482335.1 uncultured Candidatus Saccharibacteria bacterium | reverse complement strand
TTATAAATAGACTAAAATGATACAACCCCTGAAAAGGGGTTTTAAGATACTTATGAAAATAAAACTTATCATATTCTTAATTACTCCGGCACTAATTGTTAGTGGTTTTTTGCTTTTTAACTCCCAAACCCAAAACCTCATCTCTCCGGAAGAAGCCATCTCCGGACTTTTAACTATTCAAGAGAATAGCTTGCTCGGTTGGTCTCCTCTTCCTTCTCCAAGAGTAGTCAAAAAAGTAAAGATGGTAGCTACGGCCTATTCTTCAACAGTCCAACAAACTGATAGTACTCCATATATTACCGCCGCTGGAACTTGGGTTAGAGACGGAATTGTAGCTAATAATCTTTTGCCTTTTGGAACAAAAATTAAAATACCTGAACTTTACGGTGACAAGATATTCGTAGTTGAAGACAGAATGAATTCAAAGAAAGGCTGCTATCACATTGATATCTGGTTCCCTTCTTATTGGGAAGCTAAAAACTTTGGCGCTAAAAAAACCTACGTTGAAATATTAGAAAGCTAAGTTTAATAACTCGGAAACAAAAACAGACCTGCATTTAATGCAGGTTGTTTTTTGTGCCGCGGGTGGGACTCGAACCCACACAGGGATAATTCCCCAAAGGGTTTTAAGCCCTTCGCGTATGCCATTCCGCCACCGCGGCAAACCTTGAGGCCAGGACGGGAATTGCACCCATGTATATTGGTTTTGCAGACCAATGCCTTACTACTTGGCTACCTGGCCACCTGTTCATCTTATCAAATTGAGCACTTTTTTCAAGACCTCTTCAATCGTCCCTTCCTGCTGAAAACCAGCCGAATACGGATGACCGCCACCACCTAAAGGTCTGACGATATCAGCAACATTCCTACCTCCCTTGGGTTCGGACCTTAAACTGCCTTTTACTTTACCTTTTTCATACTCAACTAAGAATAGGCCTAGGTTTAAAGAAGAACCAGATGAGATAATATTGGTAATGCCGTCAAAGTCAGCCGATGCCACATTAAATCTCTGCAAATCATCAATTGAAATCCAGGAATAAGCCAATTCAGTCTCTTCATCTTTTTGAGTACGAGACAAAATCTGGCCCCAGGCCTGAGAGAGATTAAGGGGTTTTTTGAAATCCAAGGTTTGGCGAGAAATTTTACTCAAAGAAACTCCTTTCAAAAGAAGTTCAGCTACGATGTTAAGAGTTTCAGAGGTTGTGGAAACATGACGAAAGCCACCGCTGTCAGAAAATATGCCGGTTAAAAGATAAGTAGCAATATCTTTATCAATTTCAATATTTTCATATTTCGACCAATGATAAAGAATCTCTGTAGTAGAAGAAAGCTCTGGCTCTAAAATCTTAACTTCTCCCCTCTGGTCGCTTTGCAAATGGTGGTCAATAGTGATAATTGAAGGGTTTCTATCTAGAACATGCTCGGGCAGTCTTAATCTTTTAAAATCACCATAATCCAAACAAAGTAAAACATCTGGTTCAAAAGAATCAACTTCATTCTTAATGTCAAAAAAACCAGGCAAAAAATTAAGATTCTTTGGCGGCAAATCCGGCAAAAAGGGCAAGCTTGCCATATTTCTCTTTTGAAAAATGTGGTGGAAAAAGAGCACTGAAGCTACTGCGTCAGGATCGGGATTCTGATGAGAGGCAATCAAAACCCTGCGAGCATTATTCAGCAACTGGCTAATTTGTTGAAATTGTGCAGTAAGAGAATCAGACATTTTTCTTGTTTATATTTGCTAAAAGCTCCTCAATTCTAGCTGCCTCAATTGTTTTTTTCTCCTGAACAAATTTTATCTTGGGAATCGGCCTCATATTCAAGCGTTTATTCAATAACTGTTGAATATCATAAATGTTCTCGTCTAAAATCTTTAAAACTTGGCTGTTTTGGTCTTCGGGCATAACTGAAATATAGATTTTGCTCTGAATCAAATTAGGAGAAGTGTCAACCCTGGTAACTGTGACTAAAATACCTTTAGCAAAGCTTACTTCCCGCAAAATAATCTGAGACAGTTCTTTTTTAATCAATTGATTGACGCGTAGATTTCGTTTCATAAATTTGTAAGACATCTCCTTCTTCAATTTTGACATTGCCTTCATAAAGAATGCCGCATTCCTCTCCCTTGCCAGCTTTCTCTATGTCTTTTTTATTCTTCTGGAGGTTAATCAGCCTTCCTTTGCCTACCAATTCCTCTCTCCGGAAAACCTCAATTTGAGTGCCTTTTTTAATCTCTCCTTCAATGATTTTGCCACCAACAATCTGACGCTTCCTCTCTGTTAAAAAGATAATCAATGTTTTCATCTTGCCCAAATCGGTCCTGATTTTCTCAGGAATTACAGATTTTTCCATCAATGTTCTTACTCCCTGAGCCAACTCATAAATCACATCGAAGCTCATTATCTTGACGTTCTCTCTTTGAGCAAGCTTTAACATGGCTGGACTGACTTTTGCCCGAAAAGCTAAAATCTTAGCCAGGCTTGGCTTGGCTAACTTAATATCGTTTTCTTGCACGTCGCCAACCTCTGACTCCAAAATTCTTAAGATAACTTTTTCCTGAGGCAGATTCTTTAAAACATCTTCGATTACTTCCAGAGAACCCTGGACATCAGCCTTTAAAATAAGATTTAAAACTCTTTTACCCTCCTCAATTACAAAAACTTCTCTTTTTTCATCTTTCCTTTCTTTTTTCTCAATGTACTTCTGAGCAGCCTCGGTGTCTGAATAAACCTCGAACTTTTCCCCCGCTCCGGGTACTTTGCTCAGCCCGATAATAATACAAGGCATGGAAGGCAGAGCTCGGTCTATCTGCTCTCCTTGAAAATTCTCTAAGATTTTAACCTTGCCGAAAGTAGACCTTGTACCAACAATATCTCCTTTCTTTAAAAAACCGTCTTTTAAAAGCAAGGTGGCAGTTGGTCCTCTCTTACTATCTAAGTAAGCTTCAATAACCAAGCCTTCGCCAGGTTTTTTGACGTCTCCCTTTAGATCCTCCATTTCAGCAACTAGTAAAATAATCTCTAAAAGTTCTGGTATGCCTTGTTTGGTTTTAGCTGAAACTTCAACTGAAGGCACTTTGCCGCCCATTGATTCAACTGGGATATCCTCTTGAGACAGTTCTCTTTTAACCTTTTCTGGATTAGCTTCAGGCTTATCTATTTTGTTAATGGCAACAATCATAGGCAATCCTGATTTCTTAATATGGGAAATAGCTTCTTTGGTCTGCGGTTTTATACCTTCTTCAGCTGCTACAACTAAAATAGCAATATCTGCTACTTTAGCGCCTCTCATCCTCATGCCTGAAAAAGCCTCATGGCCTGGCGTATCAATAAAAGTGATCTTTTTCCCCTGGTGTTCAATTTCATAAGCACCAATGTGCTGGGTAATGCCGCCTGATTCTTTCTCGGTAATCTTCAGGTCTTTAATGGCTTCCAAGATTGAAGACTTACCGTGATCAACATGGCCTAAAACGACCACTACTGGTGGTCGTGATTGCAACTTTTCTTTTTGTTTCTTAATTGCTTCTTTCATAATTATTTCCCATAGCCTTGGTAACTGCTTCTTCTTCTTCTTTTGATAATGAGTAGGAAGACCCACCATTGGCAATTGGCTTAGCATAAACACGGCTTGATTCCTGTCCATAAAGAGAACTAATGACAAAACCATTGTTGTCAGCATCAAGCAGAGCAACGACGAAGCTTTGTTCTCCTCCCATTTCTTTAAAGGGATTAAACCTAACCATGCCTACTTTCTGCAAAGTCTTTTTACTGTGCTTCTTAAAATTCTCTAAATCACGAGCAACTTTCTTATTGCTTTCTTC
>CAYZXA010000018.1:0-4187 GCA_964482335.1 uncultured Candidatus Saccharibacteria bacterium | reverse complement strand
TTTTTGTACTCTTTCAAATCAGTCCTCTTACCATAGCCATTCTCTGTAACAACTAATAAATATTGTTTTTCTTTTAATTTTACACTCTCTATGACATCCATGCCAATAACTTCATCTCCTTTCTTCAGCCTAATCCCTCTGATTCCGGCAGCTTGCCTGCCCATAGCTCTGGCGTCTTTCTCCTGAAACCTGATGGACTGACCTCTATTGGTTACTAAAATAATGTCATTGTTACCTGTAGTTTTGCGCACGCCCTTCAAAGCATCGCCTTTCTTAAGAGAAATGGCAATGAGGCCTGAGCGGCGAATATTTTCAAAATCATTTAAAGTGCTTTTCTTAATTATACCGTTTTTAGTTATCATGACGAGGTATTTTACGCCTTGTTCTATATCCTCTTTGCCCAGTGTCTGCAAAGACAAGACTTTTTCTTCAGAAGAGAGCTCTAAGAAATTAAGCAGGCCCCTGCCCTTAGCCACTCTTTGACCTTCAGGAATTTCATAAACCTGGGTTCGGAAAACCTTGCCCGAATCAGTGAAAAAGAGCAAAGAGTCATGAGTCATAGCAGTTAAGAAGTGCTCAACAATATCTTCTCCCAAGGTTTTCATACCAACCATGCCTTTTCCGCCCCTCCTCTGCTTCTTATAAAGAGAGGGGTTGATTCGTTTGATATAGCCTCCTTGGGTTAAAGCAATGATTGTTTCTTCCTGGGGTATTAAGTCTTCTTCAGCTATTTCGCCAACTTTCTGCAGATTAACCTTGGTTTTTCTCTCATCGCCAAAGTTTTTCTTAACTTCCTCTAGCTCCTCTTTAACCACTTCTTTTATCTTCTGAGGACTCTTCAAAATGGCTGTATATTCTTTAATGCGGGCTCTCATCTCTTTTAGTTCATCTTCTATCCTTTTCCTTTCAAGCTTGGCTAAAGCAGCAAGCTTGGTTTCTAAAATGGCATTAGCCTGAATTTGGGTCAGCTTAAATTTCTTCATTAAGTTCTTTAAAGCATCCTCCCTGCTGGCAGAAGACTTAATAGTTCTGATAACAGCATCTATTTTGCTCAAGCACTTATGCAGCCCCTCTAAGATATGAGCTCTTTCTTTGGCTTTTTCCAATTCATATTTAGTGCGCCGGAAAACAACTTCCTTGCGATGCTCTAAATAATAACTCAGAACTTCACTCAAAGATAAAACTCTTGGCTGAATGCCGTCAACCAAAGCTAACATATTCAAATGAAAGGTCCTTTGCAAGTCAGTAAACTTATATAATCTGTTGAGAACCTTCTGGGGATAAGCATCTCTCAGCAAATCAATGACAATTCTCAAGCCTTCTTTATCTGATTCATCTCTGATATCTCTAATACCTACAATCTTTTTCTCCTGCACCAATTTGGCAAGCTGTTCAATAAGGGTTGATTTTAAAACTTGATATGGAATCTCGCTAATGACAATTCTGGTTCTGCCAGTTTTCTCTTTCTCTGAAATATCTGCTTTGCCCCTTGTGACAATTGCGCCTTTGCCCTGAGAATAGGCTTCAATGATTTCCTTTTGATTATAGATAATGCCACCAGTTGGAAAATCAGGCCCTTTGACAAATTTGAATAAGTCTTCGGTATCGGCCTTGGGGTGCGAGAGCAAATAAATACTGGCCTCAACCACTTCTGTAAGATTGTGAGGAGGGATGTTGGTTGCCATGCCAACAGCAATGCCCAAAGAACCATTTAAAAGAAGCTGAGGCAAAGGAGATGGGAGAACAGTTGGTTCGCGTCTTGTCCCGTCATAATTATCAATAAAATTAACTGTGTTTTTAGAGATATCTTTTAACATCTCCTCCCCTATTTTTGACATCTTGCACTCAGTGTATCTCTGGGCAGCGGCCGGATCGTTATCTAAACTGCCAAAATTTCCTTGACCTAAAATCAAAGGATATCTTAAGGAAAAATCTTGGACCATGCGAACCAGAGAATCATAAACAGCCTGGTCGCCATGCGGGTGATAGCGTCCAAGTGCAGAGCCCACCACTGTTGCTGACTTTCTGAATTTGGCTGCATGAGTCAAACCATCCTCATGCATAGTATAGAGAATGCGGCGGTGAACTGGCTTCAAACCATCTCTGACATCGGGCAAAGCACGAGCCACAATAACTGACATAGCATAGTCAATGTATGACGCTTTCATCTCAGTAACAATCTCCCGAGGCTTTACGTAGCCGACTTCAGTATCTTTATTTTGTTTGCTTGATTTATTGGCCATAATTTATCTCTGGCATTTGTGGTATTTCAATTTCTGGCAGGTTTAATTCCTCAATAAATTCTTCTTTCTGAAAACCTTTGACTCTGTTTTGGAAACTATTAAGCGACCAGAATAATAAAGAAACAGCTAAAACTGTAACAATTGACCAAAGAATGACTTTTCTTTTTTTTTCTGGCAACCGCTGTATTTTTTCTAGAAACCTCATGGTTGCAAGACAACTACTTTTGTTTCTGTTGGCAAATCTTTCTTTTTAATTAACAGCTTTGGCTGGGGCTGAGATGATTTCTGGCCCATTTCTTTCAAAAACTTATCGAGTGTTTCCAGCTTAATTTTCAGCTTGGGAATATGATAGTGCATGGGGATAACCAAGCGGGGCTCAATTTGAGAAATAACTTTGGCAGCGCCTTTGGAATTAATAGTATAAATACCACCAACTGGCACCATTAAAATATCAATGTCGCCTATCTTCTCAAGCTGGTCAGAGTTTAATTCTTTTTGCCCAAAATCTCCCAAATGACAAAGCCTTATGTCTTCAGCTTCAATAGTATAGATAGTATTTTGTCCTCTTTTCTTCCCCTCCTCTTCGTCGTGGAAAGAAGGAATCCCCTGAATGAAAATATCTTTTACTTCATATTCTCCTGGTTCCTCAATCAAAAAAGGATTTCCCTTGACAGCTTTTTTATTATTGTGGTCGTGATGACTGTGAGTTATCAATAAAATATCGGCTGACAAAGAAGGGATTTTCAAACCAGTTGCTTCATCAAACGGGTCAATAACAATAAAGCATTGCTCGCCTTTATTGCGGCTGACCTGTATTTGAAAGCATGATTGTCCGTGCCAATTAATATGCATATTCATTCATTATATCATGAAATTATTGTTCATTCAACTGTTGCCATTTATGAAAATTTATATTATACTGTGTTTATGAAAAATATTCTCGAGAATAAGAGCGATGATTTACTCAGACCTCCAAAAGTAGGTGAAATTATCCAGGGTATGGTTGTTGGCCTGGGCCGTTCGGCTGTTTACATTGATCTGGGGCCTTTGGGTGCAGGGATAATTTATGGTAAAGAGTTCTATGACGCCAGAAGTGCTCTCAGAAGCCTTAAAATTGGTGATAAGCTTTTCTTAAAAATAGTTGACCTGGAGAATGAAGATGGCTATGTTGAGTTGTCTTTATCTCAGGCAGGAAAAGAGCTCGGTTGGGAAAAGCTTCAGCAAAAGAAAGAGGCTGATGAAACAGTCACTGTCAAGATATTAGGCGCTAACAAAGGAGGTCTATTGGTAGAAGCTGAAAAATTTCAGGGCTTTTTACCTGTCTCTCAGCTCTCGCCCAAGCATTATCCTAGAGTTGAGGGAGCGGATAAAACCAAGATTTTAACTAAACTGCAGAAGCTTGTTGGTAAAGAATTAGAGGTTAAAATATTAACTCTTGACCCTAAAAAAGAAATGCTCATTTTCTCTGAAAAAGCTACTGAAACAAAAAAGATAAAAGAAACCTTAAAGAAATATAAGATGGGGGACGTGGTTGAGGGAGAGATCACTGGTATTGTTGATTTTGGAGTCTTCATTAAAATCCTGCCTGACAACTTAGAAGGTCTAATTCATATTTCTGAATTAGACTGGCAGATTATTGAGGATCCAGCAGAAGTTGTTAAACTTGGTCAAAAAGTCAAAGCCAAGATTATTGAAATTACCAAAGATGGCAGAGTTTCTCTGTCTTTAAAAGCTCTTAAAAAAGATCCTTGGGAAGGAATTGAAAAGAAATACAAAAAAGGGCAAAAAATCAAAGGAAAGGTGACTAAGTTCAATCCTTTCGGAGCTTTTGTGGAAGTTTCTCCTAAAATCCAGGGACTTGTGCATATTTCTGAGTTTGGCAACCGAACTAAAATGGAAGAAAGGTTAGAGACTGGTGAAATGTATAACTTTCAAATCCTGCAG
>CAYZXA010000017.1:1905-4660 GCA_964482335.1 uncultured Candidatus Saccharibacteria bacterium | reverse complement strand
CATAAGTATCTTAAAACCCCTTTTCAGGGGTTGTATCATTTTAGTCTATTTATAAAGGAATGTCAAGCCTAATTATTCACAAGATGGAGCGGGTGAAGGGAGTTGAACCCTCTTCTCAACCTTGGCAAGGTTGCATAATAGCCGGTATACCACACCCGCACTTAAATTTTTTCTGTTATTCCTTGAATCCAGCCTTTTACTCTCCAAGTAAGTTTTGTACTATAAACATCTAAATGTAAAGTTCCGTATGGAAGAGTATTCGGATTTCTCTTTCGCTTACTTGCTTTACTTATTTGAAATTGGGGTTTTGCGAATTGAGTTTTTGATAAACCTGTGACTTTAGACCAATAAAGAGTAGCTTTCTTTGGGTCAATTTGCGGATAGAGGTGCATTTTGACTACCACCTTTTCTTTAGGTATTTTGCAAATTTCTATAAGAAATCTCATCATGATTTTAATGGCAAGAGGGTCTGAGTTACTAAATCTAAATGTATTTCGGCTTTTCTTAAAACCTTCTGCCCAATAAAACGTAGCACCAATTAATTTCAAATCTTTAGGCGATAAAGTTTTTATTTCTTTTAACGCCTTGCGTTTATATTCTTCTCTTATTTTTTCTGCTTCTTGGGAACGAATTTTACTGTGAGTTTTATTATAAGCAATAAGTCCCTTCTTTAGTGCTTCTTTTATTTTTCTTTGAATTCTATTCTGTGCGGATTTTGATAATTTAGTTTTCCTGGTCCAAGCATAAACTGTTGCTTTAGAAACTTGAAAAGTCTGAGCTAATTCTCTATAGCTCCAACCTTTTTTACGCAGTTTAATTGCTTTCTTTTTCTTCTTTAAATAAGTCGGAATTAATCGAACAGATGGTGCACCCATTATTTAATTATACTGTGCGTTCGATATTATTGTCAATATATATTGATGTGCTGGAGGCCGGAGTTGCACCGGCTACCTCGGCTTTTTCAGAGCCGCGCTCTACTACATGAGCTACTCCAGCGTATTTTTATTTTACCTCAAAACTTTATTTTTTCAATTGTGGGCACTGAGGGATTTGAACCCCCGACCTACTGCGTGTAAAGCAGTCGCGCTAGCCGCTGCGCCAAGTGCCCCTTGGTGCGGACGGTGGGACTTGAACCCACATGAGGAAAATCCCCCATGCTCCTCAAGCATGTGCGTATACCAATTCCGCCACGTCCGCATTTAATCTTGTTTTTTAGGTTCTTCAGTTTGCTCTTCAGGTTTTTCAGTCGTTTCAGTTTCTGCAGTTGCAACAGGCGCTTCTTCCACTACTGCTTCAGCAAATTCTTTTTTCTTTAACCTCGCCCTTTTCCCCTTAGCTTCTCTTAAGTAATAGAGTTTGGCTCTTCTTGCCTTGCCTCTTTTGACAATCTCCATCTTCTCTATAATAGGGGAGTGCAAGGGGAAGATCTTTTCTACGCCAATGCCTGAAGTTATTTTTCTGACAGTAATGGTTGCTGTCATACCTTTGCCGTGCTTTCTGGCGATAACCAAGCCTTCGAACACCTGAATTCTTTCTTTAGCTTCCTGTTCCTTTGAGGATTTACCCTTTTTTAGAGCTTCCTTAATTTTTTGATGAATTCTAACAGTATCACCTGGTCGGATATCAGGCAAATTAGTTTTTAACTGCGTTTTAATAAATGATTCTAATTTGGTAGGCATTGTTTTAAATTTTTTGGTAATGCTGATTCGAATTCTTTAATTTCTCCGCTGGGCAGTTCTATCCTCAAGAAACTTGAGTGGAGAAACTGTCGTGAGAGCCCTTTAGGGCAAGGTTGGTTTTTGAAGCCATACATTTTATCACCAGCAATCGGATGGCCAAGATAAGCCAGATGTACTCTTATCTGATGTTTTCTGCCTGTTTGAGGCTCAACCTCAATCAAATCATAATTTTTAAATCTTTGCAATACTTTATATTCAGTTATGGCAGTTCTTTTCCCCTTAGCCTTGGGGTCGTGAGATAAGTAAACTTTTTGTTTTCTTCTATCTTTTGGAGAACGGCCCAACAATGTTTCAATCTTGGCCTGTTTGTTTTTAAGATTGCCAACTGCTAAAGCAAGGTATTTCTTTTTTGCTTTTCTTTCTTTGAACTGTTTTTGTAAAAATTCTAAAGTTTTATCGTCTTTAGCCAGTAAAAGTACGCCTGAAGTATCTTTATCTAAACGGTGAGCTGGCTTTTCAAACTTATCAATACTGATTCCTGCTGGTTTCTTGACAACTTGAATATTCTCATCCTCATAAATTATTTCCATGTGGGCGGCACAGGACTTGAACCTGTAACCTTTTCGATGTCACCGAAACGCTCTAACCAAATTGAGCTAGCCGCCCAAGACTATTTCTTCTTTAAAATTTTGTACCAATCACCATAGCAATAAATACCTTGGAAAACAAACCCACCTCCGAATCCTAAAGCAAAAACAGGAAAGAAATTATGAATGCCAGTGATAAGTATTGCAGCAAGCGCCAACGAAGAAAGAAGCCAATGATGTAAGTGTATTTTATAATTACTGAAAGAAAATTCGACTGATTTCACTCTGACAGACAAATATTTCGCAAAAACATACCCTACTATTATTCCAAAACAGAACAATACTGAAACGTAAAGAGAGATAACTCCCGTAAAAATTGGTAAGGTAATTTTTTTAAATTTTGTTTGCATAATGTGCGCACGGCAGGACTCGAACCTGCGACCTTGGCCTTATAAGGACCCTGCTACTGCCGCTGAGCTACGTGCGCAT
>CAYZXA010000017.1:0-1805 GCA_964482335.1 uncultured Candidatus Saccharibacteria bacterium | reverse complement strand
TTTGATCAGTCTTTCAAATTCTTCTTTCTCAATTGTTTCTTTCTCAACTAAAGTTTTGGCAATTTTATCTAGTAATCTTTTCCTCTTTCTTAAGATTTTTTTAGCAGTATTTTGAGCATTTTTAATAAATTTGGCCACTTCTTCATCAATCTTGGTTGCCACGCTTTCAGAATAATTTCTCTGTTCACCGATCTCTTTTCCTAAAAATACCATTTCTTCTTTTTCACCGAAGGAAATCGGCCCCAGCTTTTCTGACATGCCGTATTCTTTGACTAATTTTCTAGCTAATTCTGAGGATTTTTCTAAATCATTGGAAGCCCCGGTCGTTATCTCTCCAAAAACCAGCTTTTCAGCGCTATAGCCGCCAAGGAGTGTGGCCAATTCTGCTAGAAATTCTGTCTTTGTTTTAAGGTGTCTTTCTCTGGTCGGCAATTTCAAGGTATAGCCAGCCGCTCTGCCTCTGGCGATAATTGATATCTTTCTGATTGGTTCAGCTCCTGGCAGGGAAATGGCTACCAAGGCATGACCGGCTTCATGATAGGCTGCTACCTTCTTCTCTTTTTTAGACAAGATATGGCTTCTCCTTTCCGGACCTAAAAGAACCTTATCAATTGATTCTAATAATTCTTCCTGATAGATCTGTGGTTTGTTTCTTTTGGCAGCAAGGATAGCCGATTCATTGACCAAGTTGGCTATATCTGCTCCAGAAAAACCAGGAGTACGTTCGGCAATTTCTCTCAAGTTAACATTTAGAGCCAAAGGTTTTCCCTTAACATGGATTTTTAGAATTTCTTCTCTGTCGTTAATATCCGGTAGATCTAAAATAACCCTTCTGTCAAATCTGCCTGGCCTTAAAAGAGCTGGGTCTAAAACGTCGGGACGGTTGGTAGCAGCAACAACAATAACATTGGTGTCTCTTTCAAAACCATCCATTTCAGTTAAGATTTGATTTAAGGTTTGTTCTCTTTCGTCGTGTCCACCACCCAAGCCAGCCCCTCTCTGTCTGCCAACAGCATCTAATTCATCAATAAAGATAATAGCTGGAGCTGTTTTCTTGGCAGTAGCAAACAAATCTCTTACCCTGGAAGCTCCTACTCCTACGAACATCTCGACAAATTCTGAACCTGAAATATGGAAGAAAGGAACATGGGCTTCACCAGCTACTGCTCTGGCTAATAACGTTTTTCCTGTTCCCGGCGGTCCCATTAATAGAACCCCTCTGGGGATTCTCGCTCCCATATTTAGGAATTTCTTCGGGTTTTTAAGGAAATCTACCACTTCCTCTAATTCTTCCTTAGCTTCTAGTAAACCAGCTACATCCTTGAAAGTTATTCTTTCTTTAGGATGGCCTTCGGCACCAAAAAGCCTGGCCCTGGCTTTAGAAAAGTTAAAAGCTTGCATGGCACCTGATTTAGCTTGTCGGAAAATAAACCAGAAGAAAAGTCCAAAGATTAATAAGGGAAATAGTAATAAAGAAATAGGGCCTAGCCAGAACATTATTCCTCTTTCTTCTTTTGATTCAACCTCAACGCTTTTAAGAAATTCTTGGTCTATTCCGTAATTGATCAAAGATTGGGAAAGGGCTGATTCTATTTCCTTTTTTGTTTTTGCTTTTGCGTCATCTTGATAGGTAATATCTACATTGTTCCCGGAAATAACTATCTTTTTTACTTTGCCCTGGTTAATATCTTCAACCAACTGACTTAGAGAAATCTCTTGTTCTTCTTCAAAAGGATTGGCGAACATAGCAAAAATACCTGAGATAATCAGAAAGATTAGCAAAACAAAAACAAAGTTCTTAATTA
>CAYZXA010000016.1:2896-5126 GCA_964482335.1 uncultured Candidatus Saccharibacteria bacterium | reverse complement strand
ATCGGCTTGATTTTAACCAACATCGTCATTCAGTTTTTTATAATTCTTTTCATTGGCTTGATTAAAGTTATAAGACACATTTTTAATCCTATTTAGCTTGAGAACATGGTAAAAATAAAAAAGAAAAAAGTGGTTATTGGCGGAACTTTCAATGTCTTACACAAAGGCCATGAGGTACTATTAAGAAAAGCCTTTGACTTGGGAGAGGTGACCATCGGTTTAACTTCAAATTCTATGGCCAGTAAGGCTAGGAGAAAAAGGGTAAAAGACTTTAAAGATAGGAAAAAAGGATTGGAAGATTTTACAATGAAGGAGTTTTCAGTAAAGCCAAAGATAGTAAAAATCAAAGATAAATTCGGTCCTACCCTGGAAGAAGGTTTTGATTATATTGTCGTTTCACCTGCTACTTATGCTACGGCAGTATTAATAAACCAAGAACGTCAAAAAAGAAGAAAAAAGCCACTAAAAATCGTCAAAATAGAGTTTATTTTAGGTAAAGATGGAATACCTCTTTCTGCCACTAAAATATTAAAACGTTAAGAAATAAGGTCAAAAATAATAGTAAAAGTTTAACCATGTTAAGTTTTAGTCGCTAAAATAGCGGTTTTTTGATAGAATAGCACAATGAAAAGCAGAAAATTAACCAGAAGTTTCTATACTGGGCCGACTCTAGAAATTGCTAAAAAGCTTTTAGGCAAATACATTGTCAGGAAGCATGGCAAGAAAAAGCTATCAGGTATGATTATTGAGACAGAAGCCTATATTGGGCCTCAGGACAAGGCTTCTCATGCCTATAAAGGCAAAATGACTCCTCGTAATAAGGCTGAATACCTAATTGGCGGCCATGTCTATATTTACTTGGTTTATGGCATGTATTGGCAGTTAAATATCTCAACAGGAAAAGCTAGTAAGTCAGAATGTGTTTTGATTAGAGCCTTAGATTCCAATTTGGGTAAGTTGGCCTCGGGACCAGGCAAGCTTTGCCAGTACCTTAAATTAGACAAATCATTTTATGGTGAAGACGTAACTAAAAGCAAAAAGATTTGGTTGGAAAACAGAGGAATGAAAGTTAAACCGTTTCAAATTAAAGCTAGCAAAAGAATAGGGATTGATTATGCTGGAAATTATTGGGCAAATAAGAAATGGCGCTTTGTTTTAAGGAGTCAAACTTAGCCGAAAATCGCCAAAAAAGTTTTCCACAGAGAAGAGTACTTGACTGGCCTTTTGGCTGTTATATTGTGAAGTAATAAATTCATTAAGGAGGTAAAACAATGCCAGGGATTTGTCTTGATGGGAGAACATATGAGATGCGACGCAATGGAAATCCCTTTTTGGCTCGTGGTGGTGATGATGGTGTCGGACTTACAAAAGTGGTAAGGTTCGAAGACGGTAACGGTAGCGATTTTTGCGTACCAGAGGAGTGGTTTAAAAATCATAAGGAGCCAGCCAGAATTAAAGTTAACACCAGTAAAATTCCTACCGAGATAATACTCCTGGGATAGAAAATTACCTCTAGCTCATTAGGAAATAATAGCTGCTCAACTAACCGACTAAGCAGCTATTTTTATTTGCAGAAGAGCAGTTTTTTGGTAGAATGAGATAGAAGGTCGAATGATTAATTTTTAAAATTTATGGAAAATAAAGATTTAAAAAACTTAAGAGAAGATTTAATAGGAGAGCTAGGAGCTATTAATCAATATCAAGAGCATATAGATGAGACTGAGAACAAAGAGATTAAGAAGGTTTTAGGCCATATTCGGGACGACGAAAAAGAGCATATGGCTGAACTGACTAAATTGCTCAGAGAGCTTGACTCAACGCAAGAAGAGAAATTCAAGAAAGAAGAGCTTTAAAAGAAAGCATGAAATTTTGTAGTGCTTGTTTATTGGGGATAAAGTGCAGGTACAATGGTAAAGGTAAGCCAAATAAGAAGGTAATTAAATTATCTAAGAAAGAGGCTTTGATTCCTGTTTGCTCAGAGCAAATGGGTGGTTTATCAACACCGAGAGAAACAGCTGAAAAGAAAAAGGGAAAAGTTATTACAAAATCAGGCAAAGATGTAACTTTGAATTTCAAGAAAGGAGCCAGAGAAGTTTTGAAAATAGCCAAATTGCTTGGGATTAAAAAAGCAATTTTAAAACAGAGAAGTTCATCTTGTGGCTGTGGCAAGATTTATGATGGCACTTTTTCTGGCAAAGTTATTAAAGGCGATGGAGTGACCGCTGCTTTA
>CAYZXA010000016.1:0-2796 GCA_964482335.1 uncultured Candidatus Saccharibacteria bacterium | reverse complement strand
GCAATAGCTGCCTGGGGAATTTTAAGCTATACGGCAGACACTATCCAGGAGATTAACTCTCTTTCAGCTGTTGACTTGCCATAGAGTATAATTATATAATTTAAGAAGCTTTATATGGCTAAAAGAAAGCGAAAAATCAAAAAAAGCAAGAAAAGAGCTAAGAAGAAAAAAAAGATCGAACCTCAAGAATTAATCCACCGAATTCGCATTAAGGTAATTGGCATTGGGGGCGGGGGCAGTTCAATTGTTTCTGAAATTGCTTCTCAAGTCCAAAGGGTGGATTTTGTTGTTGCCAATACTGACATGCAGGCGCTCAAGCAAGCTTCCCGAAGCGTTAAACGTTTACATTTCGGTCAGAACTTAACTCATGGTTTGGGCTGTGGCATGGATGCAAGACTGGGTCAGAAAGCAGCCAGAGAGGCCAAGGATAGAATAGCTAAACTGTTTAAGGGAATTGACTTGTGCGTTTTGGTTTCTTGCCTGGGAGGTGGTACTGGCTCTGGAGCCTCTCCCGAATTTGCTAAAATTGCCAGGGATATGGGAGTTAAAACTCTTGGTATTTTTACTCTGCCTTTCAAGTTTGAAGGAGGTAAAAAAGCTCAGGTTGCTAAAAAGAGTTTAGAGAAGATAACTCCTAATTTGAATGCTTTATCTGTTATCCCCAACGAAAATATATTTCAGATTATTGATAAAAAGACGCCTCTTAAACAAGCTTTTTCAGCTGTTAACAAGAGATTAGCAGAAAATCTGCGGGGACTCTGTGAGATGATTTATCTGCCAGGCCTCATTAACATTGATTTTGCTGACCTTAAAGCAATACTGGAAGGTCGGGGAAAATTAGCCTACTTAAACAGTGCTACATGTCAGGGTCCTGATCATATAGAAGAAGCAGCCGAACAGGTTCTGAAAAGTCCTTTGTCAGAGTACGGTATTCAGGGAGCAGAAAAGATTATCTTTAGCATGACAGCCAATCAAGACTTGGGTATGAAAGAGGTTGAGCATATTTCACGGACTATTTCTGATTTCAATCGTAGAGCCAAGATTATTTTTGGTGTTTCTCAAAATAGCAATTACCGTAATAAAATTAGAATAGTTTTGTTGGCTGTTGGCTGCGGCAAAGAACCTAAACTTCAGCCAAAGCCAAAGCCTAAGCCAAAGCCAGAACCAAAACCTGAATCTAAGCCGAAGACAAGGCGCAAGCCTAAACCAAAATCTAAACCCAAGCCTCGACCCAAGCCTAAACCTCGGCCACGCCCCAAACCTAAAAAAAAGAGAAAAAAACCTGTTTCTATTAAACCTCCGGTGGCTAAGAAGAAAAAAAGAAGAAAGCTAAATCCAGCCCCAGTTTCTATTCCAGTCAAAGTGGAAAAAGAAGTGCCAACTAAGACTTTAATGCGCAAGAATGCGCTTGATTTGAGAAAAGAAGCAGAGAAAGCTGAAGAAGAAATACTGGAACAGGAAAAGAAGTGGGATGTCCCAGCTTTCTTACGCAGGAAGCCAGAACAAGAGAAGTAGTCAAAAAAGGCCTTTGAGCAATCAGGGGTTTTTTGTTTGTTTGTTTTTCTATGGTAAAATAATTAAATGAAGCAAGATTACGACTTGATTATTATTGGTGGTGGGCCAGCTGGCATTAGTGCTGGTATTTATGCTGCAAGACAAAGATTGAAGACTCTATTGATCACCAAGAGTTTTGGAGGACAGATGACAAGAAAAGCTGTTGAGATTGAAAACTATCCTGGCTTCAAAAAAATCTCCGGCTTGGATTTAATTGAAAAGTTTGTCAGTCATTTAAAAAGCCAGAAGATCGAGATTTCTCAGGGCTCAGTAGCTAAAGTTGAGAAAAAAGGAAAAGGTTTTTCTATTTTGACTAAGAAAAAGAAAAGATATATATCAAAGGCTGTTATTATAGCTTCGGGTGCTGACCCCCGGCCTTTGGAAGTTCCTGGCGAGAAAAAGTTTATTGGCAAGGGAGTTTCTTATTGTGTTACTTGTGATGGTCCGATGTATACTGGCAAGGAAGTGGTGGTGGTTGGCGGGGGCAATGCTGGTTTTGAAGCTGCCATATCTTTGAGTAGTTATGCTAAAAAGATATATATTTTAGAGTTTGGCGATAAAGTTAAAGCTGACGTAGACAATCAACTGAGAATTAAAGAAACAGGCAATATTGAAGTTATTACTTCTGCTGCTTTAAAGAAAATTCAGGGCCAAGCCTTTGTTGAATCAATTGTTTATCAAGACAGAAAATCAAAAAAGCTTAATACTTTGAGAGTTAAAGGAGTTTTTGTTGAGATAGGTTCTCAACCAGCCACTTTCTTTGTCAAAGGTTTGGTTGAGTTTAATAAGAAAGATGAGATTGTTGTTGATGCCAAAACCAGCCAAACCAAGACAGCTGGTCTTTTTTCAGCTGGCGATGTTGGTGACGTAGCTTTTAAGCAGATTGTTATTGCTGCTGGCCAAGGAGCTAAAGCTGCTTTGTCAGTTGATAAATATCTTCAGAAACATGGCAAAGTCTAAAATTAAAACAATCAAGGCCAGGGAAATTTTAGATTCAAGGGGCTATCCAACGGTTGAGGTTGATTTAGAATCAGACTCTGGTTTTTTTCGCGCTTCAGTCCCGGCTGGCACCTCAAAGGGAAAGTATGAAGCAAAAGAATTAAGAGACGGCGGCCAAAGATATCATGGCATGGGAGTCAGTAAAGCAGTTAAGAATATCAATAAAGTCATTGCTCCAAAGCTTAAAGGAAAAGATCCTACAGAGCAAAAGAAGATAGATGACCTGATAAGAAGGCTTGATGG
>CAYZXA010000015.1:0-6222 GCA_964482335.1 uncultured Candidatus Saccharibacteria bacterium | reverse complement strand
CTTGTATTTTTACTTGGGATAGTTTTAATGTTATTGTTAAAAATTATATAAAAATATTTTATAAAATCATAGATAGCCGAGAGTTATTCTCTCGGTTTTTTCTTTTTTTCAAAAATACTCTTCCGGGAAATTTATTTTATGAAACTGTCTTTTCCGGAGCTTATGAAATAACCGAAGTATGGATTAGAAATAGCATGGGGGTTGACAAAATTATCCAAAAGCATAAAATCTAAATATTATGATGAAGCCATTATCGTTAAACCCCGTTAGAGATTCTGAGAACGAGGGAGATACACAGAACAAAGGTATCTCTAACGGGGTAAAAATAGCTCTTCCTCTTTTGTTTTTGGTTTTAGTAATATCTTTCATTTCGTTCAATAATGCCCGAGCTAGCACTTATACTTTTCCGCCGCCTGGATGTAGTGATGAGTGCGGCTTTATTGGGCAGATCTGGTGTTCTAGCTCCAATTACGAGCAGACCTGCGGCAATTATGACTCTGATTCTTGTTTAGAATTGTCTTCGCCTCAATTGTGCTCAGGCGACACTTCTTGCGGATATGGAGTTTGTGACTATAATCAAAGACCCAGTTGGTTTTGTTCTGCCGGAAGTTGCAACTATACTTGTCTCTATGACTCAAGTTGCGACGAAAACCATAATTATAACTATTTAGCTTGTTATAATAATGATCTTTATTGGTATGATTCATGGCAGAATAAACAGAGTAAATATCAAGAATGTGGAGAAGATTACTGCGGCAGCTGGGGCTCAAATTATTGTTACAATAACGATGTTTATAAGAAGAGAACTTGTTATCAGAAAGGATGCAAAGAAAATTCTTGTTACAGCGATTCTTATAAAGACACCCAGCTTGTTAAGGATTGTGGATCAGGCCAGAGCTGCCAAAATGGGGAGTGTCTGAGTTCTTCCGAATGTTCGGAAGGGTCGTGCTGCCAGAATGGGGAGTTTAAGCTATCCACTGCAATTTGTGATGTTGAAATTAAAACTGAATATGGATGTCCTTGGGGTTCAGCTTGTGGCGCCGATGTTGGAAATAAGACAAAGAACAGGTTTAGATATTGTTCAGGAAATAGCTCTCAATGTACTGGTAAATTAAGTGAATGGAAATCCTTGACCAATTGGATAATTTCTGACTATTGTTCGGTCAACGAAACTTGCTTGGTAGGCAATCTTCAATGTCAATATAATTCAGCTTGCAATAAGCCAACGTCTACTTATATTAAATCTTATAAAAAGGATTGTTATGATGACGATATTTATTGGTTTGATGTAAATGGAATAAGGCAAGATAAATATAAAGAATGTTCAGATGATAATAATTGTACTCTTGATGGCTGTAGGGAGGGCGCTTGTTTCAGCGATTTAGCCTGCGATGAGGCAGCTTGCGAGGTTGGCTCTTCAGATTATTGTCAAAACTGTGAGCACTGCGGAGACGAAAATTGTAACTGCGAGGAGGACATGTGCGCCTGTTTTGAGGATTGTAGAGACCAAGAACTTATAACTGCAATTTTAGGAGAGAAAGAATCTACTTCTCCTCCGGAAGAGAAAGAGAGTACCTGGTTAGCAGCTGTAGGATTGAGAATAAGCGAATTGTCCGAAGGAAGGAATTTATTAATTGTTTTGCTATTATTATTTATTTTATTCTTTTCTGCTTGGTATCTCTTTTACCGACCAAAAAAGCAAGAAGCAGTTTAATTAAAAAAGCCCTCGATTAGCGGGGGCTTTTTTGAATATTATTTTTTTAACACCATTCTCTGGCATTCTGGAAAAGTTTTAGCCAGGGACTGGCTTCTAAATTTTCTTCCGAATCTTTCGGCATCCATGGCCATTGCCATTTTAAGAATGTTCTTTCAGGATGAGGCATCATTGCTAAATGTCGTCCGTTGAGAGAACACAATGCAGCGATTCCTTCAATACTGCCATTAGGATTAAATGGGTAAGTTCCGGTGACATTTCCAATAGGATCAACAAAACGGAGAGGCGCTAAATTTTTCTTACCAATCGTATCAAATATTTCTCTTTTGGGCAAATGGAATCTGCCTTCACCATGAGCTACCCAAACACCGAGAATCGAATCCTCCATGCCTCGGAGCATTATCGCGGGACTAGGTAGAATTCTCACTGTGGAGAAGCGCGATTCGAAACGTTCAGAGGTATTCCGGATAAATCGCGGTTGCTCTTTATCTGATAAACCAGGCCAGGGTACCCAACCAAGCAGAACCATCAGTTGACAGCCATTACATACTCCCAAAGAGAAAGTATCTGGCCGTTCGTAGAAATGTTTGAACTGCTTTACCAGTTGTTCGTTAAAACGAATTACACCAGCCCAACCTTTGCCCGCATCCAGAACATCAGCATATGTGAAACCACCAACAAAAGCTACTCCTCTAAAATCATCTAAATTTGCTTTTTCAGAGAGTAAGTCGCTTACAGTAACGTCCCAGACATCAAACCCAGCTAGAAAGAAGGCAGAGGCCATTTCTCGATCACCATTACTTCCTTCTGTGCGTAAAATCGCAACTTTTGGCTTTTGAGACGCAGTAAAGATATCTTTTGGTGGCGTTAACTTGGGCTCAAAACTCAAACGATACTTGGGAGTAGTAATCAGCTCGGCATTAACTTTAGCTTCTTGCTTAACGCATTTAGGATTAGCTTGGAGTTGGTCAATTTGGCTGCTTGTTTCTTCCCAAATTTGCCGGAGGCGAAGCATGTTGTCTTTCAATGCTTCTTCACCATTGTGCTGAATCACTATTTCTGTATTGCCTTTTGGAGCAATCTTTCCAATTGTCTGAAATGGAATCTTATGGTTCCTAAGAATTTTTCTAACTTCGTTAAGTTTCTTACACTCAATAACCCAACCCAGTTCTTCGCTGAAGAAAGCTCTGATTGGGTCAGCTAATGTTTGGAAGTTAATTTTTAGGCCAACATTACCAGCAAAAGCCATTTCAAGCAAAGTAACTATCAATCCACCATCACTGCGGTCATGGATTGAAAGAATCAGTTTCTTTTCCACCAATTCTTGAATTACTTTGAAAGCCCGAGAAAGCAATCTGATGTCCTCGACATCTGGACAATCATTTCCTATTTGTTTATAAACCTGAGCCAGGGCTGAACCACCTAAGCGATTTTCCCCTAGCGCCAGATCAATAAGCATCAAAGCATTTTCTGGCTGCTTTAAATCAGGAGTAACTTTACAAGTAATATCTGGTATTGGAGCATAAGCGCCAATAACTAATTCTCCGGGGCCTTTAACAATCTGAGGACTTCCATCAGGAGCTGTAGTTTTAGCAGCCATTGATAAGCTGTCTTTGCCGCCATCAGGAGCAATACCAAGTTTTTCGCAAATATGCTCTAAACAAAGAGCTGCATCATAGAGCCAGGCACCTTCTCCAGGAAGTTTGGCAGCTAACATCCAGTTAGCTGAACATTTGACATCTTCAAGCTTAGTAATCTTAGCTCCTGCCATATTTAGCAGAGCTTCTGCTACTGTCATTCGGGCCATAGCTCCGGGAGAAATTAATCCTTTAATAGGTTGTTCTCCAAGAGAGAGAGCTGTACCAGTTAATCCGAAGTGACTTTGGGCGACTACAGCATAATCGCACAAGGTTATTTGGTTCGGCCCAACGCATTGCTGTTGGGCAATTAAACCAGTAACACTCCGATCAACCTTGGTAGTCAAAAATCGCTTAGAGCCAACTGAAACCAAACGCAGCACTCGCTCTAATGCTTCCCTAACAGTGAGATTTTTTGGGAGGTCAAGCAGCTTTCGTTTGGGAGGGATCCGCTCTGATTTAAAAGTTTTCTGGGGAAGTTCGCCAATAACATCTTTTAGGGGTAGCTGGACAGGAGTAGTGCCATCATTTTCGTCGTGGAGAATAATCCAACCATCACCAGTAATTCTTCCAACAGTTGCGCAAGGAATACCTTCCCGGTCACAGATTGCTTTAATTTGGTCGAAACGGTCAGGCCAGACCAGAAAAGCATTCCGTTCCTGAGCTTCATTGCCCCAATACTCTAAAACAGACAAGCTTTGGTCGCCCAAAGGAATAGACCGCAATTCAATTAGAGCACCTGCAGGATTTATCAGTTCGGTTAAGGCATTACAGTCACCAACAGCTCCTAAATCATGTATAGAGACAATGGGGTTGTCATCACCGAGCTCAACACAAGCTCGGATTAAACGATTCATCCGTTGCTCCGTCTGGGCATCGCCTCGTTGGACAGCATTAAAGTCAAGCTCTTCAACATTTTCGCCTTGAATCATAGAACTAGCAGGTCCACCGCCCAAACCAATCCGGTAAGCTGGTCCACCAATTTGGACCACAAGCATACCTTTTTCAGGTGTACCCTTTTTAGTATGGCGGTCATCAATCTGTCCAGAGCCCACTGTATACATTATTGGCTTGAACCAGCCTTGACGACCATCAGATAATTCTATGCCGCAACTTCTGGTAAAACCATAAATAACTGGCTCACCAAATTTGTTGCCGTAATCACTGGCGCCATTACTGGCCTGAATCAGGATTTCCAAAGGTGAGGTCAGATTAGGTGGATGGGGCCATTCGTCTTCCCAGGGAAGTTTATATCCTGGAATATGCAAATTATCTACACAGTAAGCAGCTCCAGCAGCTATAACTAATCCTCCTTGACCTACTGCTTGATTGTCGCGGATTCGTCCGCCAGTACCAGTTTCAGCTCCAGGAAAAGAAGCTACCCCAGAAGGGAAATTATGGGTTTCAGCAGTCAGAGTGGGGTGGTAAAGACGTTTATCAAGAGCAAATTGGTTGCACTCACCTGGTCGTACAGGCACAAGAGTTAAAATTTCAATACCTTGAATTGCTGAACTATCGTCGCAAAAAGCAATAAGTGAATTTCCTGGATTAATTTGCCAGGGAGCTTTCACAATCTGCATAAGAGTTCTACCCGTAGCTTGTCCGTCAATCACTAATTTGCCATTGAAAAAACCATGGCGGCAGTGTTCTGAATTACAGGCTCCGAGCTGGAAAAGCTCCACATCTGTAGGGTTGCGCTTAAGTCGATTAACAAACAGATCGTGGTACAATCTAAGATCTTGCTTGTCCATAGCTAATCCACGCTCAATATTAATGACACGCAAGGCATTCATACCTTTTTCAATTACTGGAACAACTTGGACAGGCTTTGGTTTCAGCCCTATATCAAAATTTTGTAATGGTTTAAGATAGGGAATTTGAGTCATCCGGTCATGAAGCGGAACAAGGAAAGCAACTCTCTGTTCTTCCCTTAGTGGTTCTGATAAACCATACCGAATAGACCTTTCTATTCGGACTATCTTTTTTAGGCCGCAGGCATGACAAACAGAGACCGCTGTTGAAGACCAAGCTGTTTCAAAGTTGAGCCGTGGCCCTACCTCAAGTTGAGTTGGATAGCTTTGAAGAAAAGAATCTCTGCTGAAATTGGAAGGTTCAAATGTTTCAACCAAAAGCCAACGAAGAACTTCCAGTTCTTTATATCTTAGAGCATCAGTGGTTTGGATGTAGAAGCACCATTCGGTTGCTATCTCATCAAATTTAATCCCTAAACTCCTTTCTGTACTAAACTGAATTTGTTCTACTGCTGAATTACTCAAAGCAGGTTTTCTGAAAAATCGTAACATTTTTTATCTCCTTTCTTGAGAAACAATCATTATTAATATGTAAAAGTACTGATACTCAACTATAAAAAATTTTATTTCGTTTGTCAATCTGACTTTACTTTTTTACAAAAAAGATATAAAATAAAATATTACAAGTAGTTTTACCCCGTTAGAGATATGTTGTTTCTTTAATTTATCTCTGTCCTCGGAATCTCTAACGGGGTTTAATAAAATTATGAACCCTCACACCATAACGAGCTTTGCACTTCGTGCAGAAAATAAAATTTGTTTGGTGTGAGGGAAATAATAAAAACAAAGAGTGAAATTCTTAGGATATATTTATTTTTAAGATATAAGCTCGTTTGGTCGTGAGGGTGAACAGAAAAATAATTTTAATAATAATCGTTATCGTTGCTGTTTTGAGTGTTATTATTTACCAGTTTTTTATTAAAGACGGAGAACCGGAATTTGTTTTGGAAAAAGTATCCATAGGAACGGTCTTGAAAGAAATTTCAGAAACCGGTACGGTTAAAATTTCAGAAGAGATAAACCTTGGTTTTAAAAATTCAGGAAGAATCGGTGAGATATA
>CAYZXA010000014.1:2088-8909 GCA_964482335.1 uncultured Candidatus Saccharibacteria bacterium | reverse complement strand
ATTTACCGGCTGGAGGAGAATAAGTCTTTTTTGCAGGGCAGGTCTTTTTGTCCTTTCTGCCGTCACAAGCTGAGCTGGCCTGATTTAATTCCTGTTTTAAGTTTTCTTTTTCTGAAAGGCAAATGCCGCTATTGCCACAAAAAGATTTCTTGGCAGTATCCTTCAGTTGAAATATTTACTGGCTTGATATTTTTCCTAATTTTCAATTTTCAACTGCCAATCTTTAATTTTATTATTGCTTCCTTTCTCATTGTTATTTTCGTTTATGATTTAAAGCACTTTCTTATCCCTGATAAAATCATTTATCCAGCCATTATTATCACAGCACTTTTCAATTTCCAGATTACGAATCTTTTAAGCGCTCTGGCGGCAGCTGGATTTTTTTTAGCAATTGTTTTGGTTTCTGGAGGCCGCTGGATGGGAGTAGGGGATATTAAGATAGGCTTTTTAATGGGATTGTTGCTTGGTTTCCCTAATATTTTAGTCAGCTTATTTTTAGCTTTTATGATGGGTGCTATAATAGGAATAGGCTTGATTGTTTTTGGTAAAAAGACATTGAAGTCAGAGGTGCCTTTCGGACCCTTTTTGGTCGGGGGCACATTTATTGCCCTATTTTGGGGAGAACAGCTTATTAATTGGTATTTAAGCTTTTATGTCTAAAGGTTTTACTTTAGTTGAGCTAATAGTCGTTATTAGCATTATTGTTCTTATAACTGCTTTAACTTTGCCAAATTATAGAGCAGGAGATAAATCATTAGCTCTTCAGAGAGCAACCCATAAATTATCTCAGGACTTAAGAAGGGCTCAAGAAATGGCAATTTCTGCTAAAGAATTTGAAGGAGAGGTGTCCGCCTATGGTATATATTTAAACGAAAATCAACCGACCAAATACATTTTATTCGCTGACATAGATAGTAATCAAGAGTATTCAGGATTAAATGAACAGGTGGAAGAAATAACCTTAGAAACAAACATAGAAATTAGAGAGTTTTATCCTATTCATCAGTCTTGTTTGCACATTGTTTTTTCTCCTCCTGATCCAACTACAACATTTTCTCCAGATGCTAATTCAGCCCTAATTGAAGTAGCAATTGAGGGATCAATAATCGAAGTCCCTCAGTATGTTTATAATTATTTACAGACTGTTTCTGACTGGGTTGACCCTGAGCTTAAAGCTGATTGTGACCAAAACCCCCAGACCGAAGAATGCCCCGATTCCTTTCCTGCTGACCTCTTGGACCCTATAGTGGTTTATGATCGCTTTCAGCATCCTAGCGAGGGCAAGCGGAGCAAAGAATTTTTTAAGGAAGCATCTGGAGGAACTGGTCGGATAATCCATATAAATAGAGCTGGCCTTATTGCTATTCAATAATAAGCATGATTAATAAATCCTTTACTTTAATTGAGATTGTTGTTGCTATTTTCATAGTTACTATGGGAACGGTAGGAGCTTTTTCTTTGATTCAAAGAACCATTGCTTTTACAGTTATCTCTTCTTCTAGGCTGGTAGCAGCTAATTTAGCTCAGGAAGGCATTGAGATTGTCAGAAATACTAGAGATACTAATTGGCTTTCGGGCAACCTTTGGGACCAAGGCTTGTCTTCTGGAGATTGGCAAGATGTTGAGATGGATAGTCAAGCGACAAACTTCCAAAGAAGAATTACCATAACACCAGGTGTAGATGTTTTAGACGTCCAAGTTGAAATTTCCTGGCAGGAAAGAATGAGAACTCATCAAGTAACTGTTCAGACCAAGCTTTATAATTGGAAATAAAGTTATGAACAATAAAGGTTTTACTTTAATCGAGATGGTGGTTGCCGTAGCTGTTTTTAGCTTGGTTATTGGAGCCTCAAGTGGTCTTTTTGTTTCTTCTTTAAGAGCACAGCGACAGAGCTTAGCCACCCGGGAAGTCTTAGACCAAACCTCCTATATTATGGAATATATGTCTAGAGCCTTGAGAATGGCCAAAAAGGATATAACAGGCACTTGTACTGGCACAGCTAAATTGAACTATCAATTTGAAAACCAGTGCATCAAGTTTATAAACTATAAAGACGAATGCCAGCGTTTCTGTTTAGTCGGCACTAGGCTGAGGAACGAAGAAGGTAATTATTTAACTTCTGCTAATTTAAATATAAAGAGCTTTAATGTTAATCTGGTCGGCCAAGACCAAACAGATACTCTTCAGCCAAAAATAACTATCTTTTTAGATATTGAAGGTAGAGAGCAATCAAACATTAAGATACAAACTACTATTTCTCAAAGAAACTTAGATGTTAGACAATAAGAATTTTTCGCTTCGCTCAAGAACCTTGATTTCTTACTATGTTCAAAATTAAATTACAACAAGGTACTTCTCTTTATCTCAGCTTGATGATTATGACTATCTTATTATCTATTGCTTTGGGGCTGAGTACTATTTTTATTGGCCAAAGCAAAATGATCAAGGCGCTGGGCAACTCTGTCATTGCTTTTTATGCAGCTGATGCTGGAGTAGAAGAGGTTTTAATAAACAGAACTAATCCTTCGGATATTCCTCAAACCAATTTACCCAACGGTGCCACGTACCAGGTCTTTGTTACTGCTGGCGGAGTGGGGGACTGCGCTTCAGAGAACAATTACTGTATCAAATCAATTGGTGTTTATCTAGAGATCAGAAGAGCTATTGAAATAGTCTACTAGTTTCAGCTAATGGTTTAGTTAAAAGCTCCTTTTTAGGAGTTTTTTTGTTAAGGAAAAAGAGCTATAATGAAGGTAGTTTTATGGATAAAAGAGAAGCTGAAAAAAGAATAGAAAAGCTAAAAAAGGTTATCTCACACCACCGCTATCTATATCATGTTTTAAATCGTCAGGAGATATCGGACGAGGCTTTAGATTCTTTAAAACATGAGCTTTTTAAGCTAGAGAAAGAATATCCAGAGCTTATTACTGCTGATTCTCCTACCCAGAGAGTAGCTGGTAAGCCCTCAAAGGGATTTAAGAAGGTAGAGCACAAGACTTTCATGCTCAGCATTGAAGACATCTTTTCTGAGAAAGAATTGCAGGATTGGGAAAATTACTTAAAGAGGTTGATACCAACTGAAACTCTCAGCTATTTCTGCGAACCCAAGATTGATGGTTTTGCTGTAACCTTGATTTATCGAAACGGCATTTTAGAAACAGGGGCTACCAGAGGCAGTGGTAAAGTAGGTGAGGATGTTACTCAGAACTTAAAAACCATTGAGAGCATACCTTTGAAGCTGCGCCAAAACACTCATAAGACAGTTGAGGTAAGAGGAGAGGTTTATATGGAGAAAAAGGATTTTGAGAGATTCAGCAAAACCTATGCCAATCCCAGGAATTTGGCTGCTGGTTCTATCCGTCAGTTAGATCCAAAATTGGCTAGCTCTCGTCCTCTTAAATTTTTAGCTTATAATTTAGTAACAGATTTAGAGCAAAAGAAGCACTCTCAAGAGCATCAGCTTCTTAGGGACTTAGGTTTTAAAGCTGAACAAGGCAAAGAATGTAAGAAGCTATCCGATATAGTTGATTTTTGGAGACAGCTTGCTAAAAAAAGAGAGATTTTGCCTTTTCAAATTGATGGTTTGGTGATAGTTGTTAATGATAACGCCTTATTTGAGAAGCTGGGCGTAGCTGGTAAGAGCCCACGGGGTATTCGTGCTTTTAAGTTCTCACCCAAGCAAGCAACCACTAGGGTTAGGGATATTAAGGTACAAATAGGCAGAACAGGTGCTATAACTCCAGTGGCTATTTTAGAACCAGTTAAAATTGCTGGAGTGACTATTTCCAGAGCAACCTTGCATAACGAAGATGAGATTAAAAGACTAGGAGTTAAAATAGGGGATACAGTTATTGTGGAAAGGGCTGGCGATGTTATCCCGGCTGTAGCCAAAGTGCTTAAAGATCTAAGGAGTGGCAAAGAAAAGGAGTTTAGATTTCCCAAAACATGCCCTATTTGCTCTCGTACTTTAATTAGGCCTAAGGGAGAGGCGCTTTGGCGTTGTCCTAACTTAAATTGTCGAGCAAGAAGAAAAAAATCTCTTTATCACTTTGCTTCCAAAAAAGCCTTTGATATAGATGGTTTGGGGCCTAAGATTATTGACCAGCTTTTAGATGAGAATTTAATCTCTACTGCTACTGACCTTTTTGAACTAAAACAAGGTGATTTAATTCCTTTAGAGAGATTTGCTGAGAAGTCTGCTTTTAATCTAATTACAGCCATCCAACACAGTGTCAAAATTCCTTTGGCTCGTTTCATTTATGCTTTAGGAATTCGTCATGCGGGGGAAGAAACAGCTATTAGCTTGGCTCAGTACTTCCGCAGTATTAATAAACTAAAGAGAGCTTCTAAGGAAACTTTGGAACATTTATCCGATATAGGTGATAAAGTAGCTGAAAGCATCTATGATTGGTTCAAAAACAAAAGAAACCTTAAGCTGATTGAGGATCTATTTAAAGCTGGAATTCATATTTTACCTCCCAAGACGTTTAGTAAGAAGTTGCAAGGTAAAACCTTTGTTTTGACCGGTGCTTTAGAATCAATAACCAGGAATGAAGCCCATAAAAAGATTAGATTATTAGGTGGTCATCCCTCAGCTTCTGTTTCTCAAAAGACCGATTATCTGGTAGTTGGAGAAAATCCCAGCTCCAAACTGGACAAAGCCAAGAAACTAGACGTTAAAATCATCCATGAAAAGGAATTTCTCAATATGGTTAAATAGGCTCGATTGGGTTTTAATTGTTACAGCTTTACTTTTGACAGGTATCGGGCTTTTATCTCTTTACAGCACTTCCTTTGGCAGGGCTGATTTCTCTAATTTCTATAAACAGGCTATTTTTTTGGGCATAGGCCTGGTTTTAATGATTGTTTTTTCGCTTTTTGACTACCGAATTTTAAGAGGTGACCCTTATTTAATTTTAATCCTTTATCTAGTATGTCTTTTAGGATTGGCTGGTCTTTTCTTCTTTGCTCCAGAGATAAGGGGAGTCAAGGGCTGGTATAAACTAGGGTCTGTTTCCATTGACCCCATTGAATTTACCAAGCTTATCTTGATTATGCTCTTAGCTAAGTACTTTTCCATGCGCCATGTTGAACTATATCGAATAAGACACATCCTGTTTTCCGGGTTTTATGTTCTTTTACCCTGTGTTTTGATCTTTTTTCAGCCTGATCTAGGCTCAGTTCTTATTCTTCTTGCCTTATGGTTAACCATTCTTATTGTTTCTGGTATAAGAGTGCGGGCTTTTTTACTTATTATTCTCTGTGGTCTTTTAGTTTTGAGCCTGGGTTGGTCTTTCTTGCTTAAGGATTATCAAAGGGGAAGAATCTCAAGCTTTGTCATACAGACAGATCCTTTAGGTGCTGGTTGGACTAGAGCCCAATCGGAGATTGCCATTGGTTCTGGAGGGGTTTTTGGCCAGGGCTTCAAACAAGGATCGCAATCTCAGTACGGCTTTTTGCCTGAACCACAGACCGATTTTATCTTTTCAGCTATTGCCGAAGAATTTGGCTTAATGGGCGTATTAGTTATGTTTGTGCTATTTTCAATCCTTATCTGGCGGATTATTAGAATTGCTCTCAATTCTCAGTCAAATTTTCCTCGAATTTTTGCCTCTGGCTTGGCTGTTTTATTATTTTTACAGATATTTATTAACATTGGCATGAACCTTGGTATTTTACCAATTATTGGTATTTCTTTACCTTTTATTAGTTATGGTGGTTCAGGCTTAATTATTTGCTTTATTGCAATAGGTATTTTACAGAATATTAAAAGTTCGTACTAAAGACATATCGGAAGTATATCGGTTATTCCACAGTTTCCCCTTGACGGGAGTTTTTGATTGCGAGAAAATAGAGTAATGTGTTAGTTTAGATATATCGGATATACTATTTATTTAATTATCCATCAAAAAATGAAGGATTATAATAAAGATAATCACAATCAAGATTATTTATCTTTAAGCGAGGCAACAGAACTCTGCCATTATTCTCAGGAGTATTTAAGTTTGCGCGCTCGACAGGGAAAATTGAAAGCCCTGAAATTTGGCAGAAATTGGGTAACAAAAAAAGAATGGCTTCAAGAATACTTTCAGAGAGTTGAAGATTATGATGCTCAGATAAAGAAAGCAAAATTTAAAAAGAAATCTGTTGAAGGAAAAACTCAACCTGCTCCACCCAGAAACCTCCCGATTAAAAAATTAATCGAGATTAGATTCAGCCTAAAAGACATAAGACCAACCTTGGTTGCAGCCTTAGTTATTCTTTTGATTATAGTTGGAGGAATTTCTGAGAGAGAAACCTTTATTAAAAGCTACAATAATGTTTCGCCTTATATAGAAGAAATTGGCAAAGCTGGAGATCTTATAATTGCAGACGCTAGTCAGAGCGTTTTGGAAACCCTTCGAGACATAGAAAGTTTTTCTGATGATTTTTATCTAGCAGCCGTCAATTATCAAGATACTTCAATGTTTTTATCTAATGTTTTTGAAGAATACGGTCAATGGATTAAAGATCAAATATTAGAAATAAAGATTGAAGATATTATATAATATCTGAGACATCTAAAATAAAAACCGGCTATTTATTAGCCGATTTTTGTTTATTTCAAAAAAGATAAATAGGATTAACCAAAGATAAGCTTTCTACTTGATTCAAGTTTTCTTAAAAAAAGCTCAATTTCTTCTGGCTTGTAAACTCGATAGTTATTTATAGGGTTGCGATAGGCTTTTAATTTCCCAGCCTTATCCCAATTGCGTAATGTAAGAGGAGTTACCCCTAAGACATTAGATACTTCTTTCACTGTTAGATATTTTTTTGTCAT
>CAYZXA010000014.1:0-1988 GCA_964482335.1 uncultured Candidatus Saccharibacteria bacterium | reverse complement strand
TTATTAATGTTTATTAATATGTTTATCAATGTTTTATAATGTTTGACTTCTTATTCTATTTTAACTTATCAAGCTACCCTGTCAACCCCGTTAGAAATCTACTATGAGATAATCGTGAGGTACGAGTGGTAAATAGCCACATTTTATTTCAGGGCGCAGCGCTTCGCCCAACAAAGGAGGCATCTATTCGGTGTGCGCACTTCGTGAAGTAATTTAGAGGCAGATTTCTAACGGGGTCCAGCCCTATTTAAACTAAAAAGATATATACAATATACGAGATTATTGTTGTATTAAGTTTTCCACAGTTTTAGTCTTGACATTGTTATTTGAAGAACCGATAATAACTTAATCTATCCGATGTGATATCGGGTAGAGGGGAAAATCGAATTCATTTACGATAAAAAGAGAACCCTCAAATATTTATCGGTCCAAGCTGTGAACTTAAACGCGATTTTAATTTGGGGCTCTCATTTATATTTTACTTAAATTCAAGCAACTGTCAAGGGTAAAAATATGAGTTCTAAAAAGAGAAAAAACCGAAGAAAAAGAAAAAATAAACTGTTCGAAATTGAACCAGGTTATATTACTTTGGCTGAGATAGCAAAAGATTCTCCTTACTCTCAGGAGTATTTAAGTTTACTAGCCAGACAAAGAAAGTTGCAGGCAAAAAAATTTGGTAGGAATTGGTATATTACCAGGGCAGCTCTTGATGATTATCTAACCAACCAAGGAATTAAAATTGTTTTACCAAAACATCTTTTTAACACCTCATATAAAGGTAAAATTACTAAGGCCTTGAACTTTTTTCCAACAGAAGCAATGGGTTTTGAGAGGGTGCCAAAAGCTATTTTAGCTCAAGAGCCAATCGATCTTTCTAAAGCATTGGAAGAAGGGCTAGAGAAGAAAGCAGAACCACCTTCCTCGTCTCTAGAAAAGTTACCTGAAAGAGAAGAAATAAAAGAAAAAAAAGAAGAGAAAGTTTTAGGGCCAGCTCTGATTAGAACTATGCAAAAAGACATAGAAGCTTTAGGGGGAGAAATGAAAAAGATGCCAGTCGAGAAAAAAGAAGAAGTTAGGGTCCCAGAGAAGGTTATAATTCCAGAAAAGAAAGAGGTTCCAGTTATGGAGAAAAAAGAAATCCCAGCAGCACCATTAATACTAGAAAAAGGAGAAATGCCGGAAGAAGCACCCAAAGAAATACCAAGGGAAAAACCAATAGAAGAGAAGATTTTAGAACGATTACTTCAAGTTATAGAATCTAGATTTCCTCCAAGAGGCATTACAGCCAAGGTTGCTGAATTGAATGGCAGGGCAAATCAATATTTCCGCTCTACGCCAAAAGCCATTCTTGTTTCTATTGTTGCCATTATTGTTCTTTTGCTTTTAGTTGGCGGAGTAAGCTTTGGCAATTTAGACAAGGCAACAACAGCTATTTACCAATTCTTTAAAGATGCGCAAACCGTTCAGGGCAGCAGGCCCGGCACCCATGCTAATGAAGTTTTGCTTTTAGACAAAAATGGCAATATTTCTATTTATGGCCATGTTGAAACTAAGGGCCAGCTTAGGTCTTGGGTTCAGCAAGGAGTAGCGCCAATTGTGGTTCAGTCAACTACCACAGTTGAGAATTTAAGCGCTGACTATCTTGATAATATTTCTAGTCAGGATTTTACTTTAGCTTTTGTTACCCAAAATGGAAATATTACTTACGAAGATGTTAGATTAGAAGGGAAAGTTGAAATAGGGGAGACTCTTTTAGTAAAAGGGGCTGTCAAACTTTTAGACCAGCTCTTTGTCTACGGAAACCTAGGAGTTTTTGGAGATTTAGAAATCAAGGGATTAGCAAAGGCGCTGGGCGGCATTGAAACTCAGGGAGCTGATCTTGACCTTGGCTCGGGAACAATTATTACTACTAACCGAAATTTAATCCCAAACTTAAATGCTGACATGCTCGATTCAATGCATGCCAGCGATTTTAATTTAGAGTTTGT
>CAYZXA010000013.1:7082-9002 GCA_964482335.1 uncultured Candidatus Saccharibacteria bacterium | reverse complement strand
AATCAATTAATCTCTACTAGTTCGTACTTTTTTTCTCCCAAGCCAATTTGCTCAGCATAATCTATTTGCCGGTTTGGATCAATTCCTGAAGCATGAAAGTGCTTCTCCCCTATTAAATCCATACCTGCCTGCTCAATGGCTACAATGTCTTGGGAAACCAATATGCCAATATCTGGAACAATTGCTTTTTGCTTCACATTACGCATACAATCGCATTGTGGCGTTATGTCCAATAAGACATTGAAGAACAAGGACTTTTTCCCTTGGAGAGCCCCTAAAGCATACTCAACTATTCTTTCTTGCAGTTCCTTAGAAGAAGTATTCCCAAAAGGCATACTTACTGCCTGGACAGGACAAACGCAAAGGCATTTGCCACAGCCAATGCACTTTTGCTGATCAATATGAGCCTTGCCTTGCTTGATAGAAATAGCGTTTGCTGGACACTCATTTTTACAAATCTCACATCCTCGACATAAATCAGCATCTATTTCAAGATTGAAAGTTTTGTGGTGCATGGCTAATTTGCCTGCTTTACTTCCCAAACCCATACCAATGTTTTTTAAGCAAGCGCCAAAGCCGGTCAATCCGTGACCAGTAAAATGTGAAAGGCATAAAACAGCATTGAAATCTTTCATGGCAGCACCGATTTTCACTTCCTTAAAATGTTTTTGGTCAATTCTAACTTTTATTTCTTCATCGCCCCTTTCCCCATCAGCTATGACAATGGGAGCGAAGCCAAAACCATGTTCTAAGGCTAGTTTTTTATGGCCGGCAGCAAAAGACCTTTCTCCTTTATATAAAACGCTGCAATCAACCAAAGCTGCCTTCTTTACTTTGCTTTTAAGGCTGTTGTAAATTGCTTCGGTCAGAATGGGGTTAAGATAGGTTGAACTGCCTCTTTCTCCAAAATGAACTTTAACTGCTACCCTGTCTTGAGCAGTAAAATAATCAGCAAAAACCTTGAAGATTTTTTCTCCAGCTTCAGTCAAGATGTCCTCTTTTTTATCTTTGATCTTTAAAAAATATACCTTGCTCACAGAAAGTAATTTAATTATTTCTCAAAATAGACAGGTATGCGTAACTCATCAGCATTCTCTGACAGACCTGAAGGATTGTCTTTCTCTAAAATAAGCACTCCCCTATTGGTAACTGGAGCTTCAAATTCTAAAATACCTTCAAAAGGAATAAAGTCTTGCGTCATCCAGTTTGCAGAAGTTTTAACAAAACCAATCGCTATTTCTTGGCCATTTTCATCTAAAAGCTTAACTGGAAAATCACCTTCAAAAAACCAAAAGCCTCTGGCCTCCCCTATTATCTCAACAGGGCTCTCTATTGACATATTAGGACGAGGACTATCAATGCGGATAAGGTCTATTTTCTCTATCTCGTTGCCAATATCCTCAACAAAGACCTGACCATCAGGCGTTCTGCACTGGCGGGGAAAAGATTCCATGACTGGGTATCCCCTATCAACACATTGATCAAAATTGGAAACTGCAACAGGTTCTTCCTGCCCATTATCCCAAATCCAAAACAGAGTAATTAAAACTATTATAGATATTATTGGAAAAAGAAACTTTCTCATAGATAGATTATAGCAAAAAAAGGCCTCCAAAGAAACAGACTTTGGAGGCTTATTTGATTATCAGGTTCTTTTAGCAGAAGCTATCTGAGAAAGATCCTCTAATTTGGTCATTCTATCGTCAATTAGCTGATATATTATAACGTTGGCTGCTTCACAGTCCGCAGAAACTCTGCTGTGCTCTAGATAGGCTTTCTTTAAATTTTCTTGGTGGTCGCTATCTGAGATAAAGTCAATTCTATCTCCATACTTACATTTTGGACAATACCACATGCCATTTGCTCCCAGCATTATCACTTCTTGGGCAAGCATTTCAAGTGTTTTGGCCGGCCGGGATT
>CAYZXA010000013.1:0-6982 GCA_964482335.1 uncultured Candidatus Saccharibacteria bacterium | reverse complement strand
CCCAGCATTATCACTTCTTGGGCAAGCATTTCAAGTGTTTTGGCCGGCCGGGATTCAACTTTAATAAAGGATAAGCCAGCCTTAGCAAGGATCTCGCTTACTCTTCTTCCAAGGATAGTATCGCCTGTCTCACGAAATTGATGAATAATTGGCCTGCCTTGCTGACCTATCGATACTATCACTGCTTCTTTGCCAATAACCATAATCATGTTGGTCCCGCTGTAAAGATTATTTCCTTTTTTAGGACCCCAGGATGTACTTCCTCTAAGACAAGCTTTCTTCCATACAGGATCTAACACTTTTCTTACTACTTTAAATAGACCGTTATTCATTCCTTCTTCTCCTTTTTTTATTGTTTAATAACTACAAATATGTTCCCTCAATTGTCTCAAAAAGTCAACAAGAAGAGCGTTATCTAAAAATATTTGACCAAAATTAAAAAACTTGTCAAACAGACAAGGCCTTATCTTAAAAGTCAGTATTAAGAAGCTCTTCGTACGATTTATTAATAAAATCTGGCAGGTTTTGTTCAATTAAATCTATTTGTTTACCGCCTTCAATGTTCTTGGCAGCAATGGCAGCCTCAGTGTCATTTTTAAAATACAGATTTAACCTATCGTCTGTCCTTTTAAAACTCTCCAGAATACAATGTCCGGGTTGAAAGACATTCATCTCTTCGTAAGTAGTCGTCATCTTGGGTATTTTTGTATATCTTAGGTTTTTACTTTCTCTAATCTTCATAAGATTAAAGAGAAGTTAAGAATTAGTACTATCTTTTCATATTATGTGCTGACAAAGATGTGTCAACTCTTTAATCGATCTCGTAAGTAATGCTGATTGTCACCTCTATTTTATTTTCACCAGTCTCTATTTGGGGTGCTTCCCCGCCTTTAGCCATTGATTCTTCCAAAGCATAATAGCGAGGAAAGGCAGCTGACTCTGAGAAGCTGGTGATTCTAACTAATTTAACTTCTAATTGAGAAGCCAGAGTCTTTGCTTTTGCTTTGGCTTTCTCAACAGCTTGGGCTCTAGCCTGATTTTTCAATTCATCCTGGTTATCAATCGTAAACTGCAAATCACTCACTTGATTAACTCCTTTATCAGTAGCACCTTGGATAATCTGGCCTATATTTTGAAGATCCCTGATTTTTACCTGAAGAGACTGACGCACCTCGTAGCCAACTAAAACCCTTCTGCCTGAAGGGCAAGGAGGTATGCATGTTCCTTTTTCATACCATTCATAACGGGGATAAATGTTAAAGCTGGTTGTCTTTAAATCTTTGTCTTGGACTCCTTGGCTTTTAACATAGTCAATAACAGCGTTCATTTTCTCTGCATTCTGGCTGATGGCACTGTCAACTGTTTCTGCTTCAGTTACAACAGAAAAGGTTGTTAAAGCCAAATCAGGACTGGCATAAACTTCACCAGTTGCTGAAACACTAATAGTGTTATCTGATTCTACTCTTACCTTATTAAAAATATCAACGCCCAAAGAGATTATCAAAACAATAAACAATATGTTCAAGATGATCAGCAGCTGGCTAAGCAGGAATACATTGCTTTTTATTAATTTTTTGATTGTTTCTATATTCATACGCATGTCCATAATAGTTTAATGTTAATTATTATTAAAGCCTTTAACTTTACGAAAGATAAAGTAAGAAGAAGCTGTACTTAAAACAGCAGCTGACAGAATGACTGCCATAAAAATCAAAAAGGAATATTTGGGAAAGAAAATACTGGCTAAAGCAATCATACCGGCTATGACAAACAATTTGCCGCTGAACTGGTGGGTTTTATCCCAGACCTCTTCTGAATGGATTGTCCAAGGAGTTCTAATGCCAACAAAATAGTTTTTCCTTATTTTAGGCAAAAACATGCCAATAAGGATAAATAAGGCGGACGTGGCTGGCAGGATAAAATAGTTGATGTTAAACTCGGATCCCAGACCCACCCAGAGCGTATAAAAGTAAAGTGAAACAAAGAAAACAATAAAAATAGTTCTGAACCAGAAGTAAGCCATCCTGAATTTAGCATAATTCTTTCTTAAAGGATCGACTAAAGGAATAAAAGTCATTAAAAGATATACGCCTAAAGTTAAACCAGGGAAAAAGAAAACACTAAAGTTCTTGCTTGACCAAGCATCAACCTCTCCTTGAGCATTCCAATGAGAAGGCATGGTCTCTGGCAAATCAGGATATAAGAGCAGGCCGACAATAAAAGCTACAACAACCAGGGCAACTGGTAATATTTCTTTTTTACTGAAAACTTTCATAAGAAATGATTTCTTTTAGCTCTTTTCTCGTTTTAGGGCCAGGCGTGTCAGATGGAAAACCAAGCACCAGCAAAATTGCCACTTTATAGTTCTCTGGAATATTGAGAATTTGCTTAACATCTTCCTGGGAAAAAGCGCCAATCCAGCAAGTGCCCAAACCTTCAGCAACGGCTTGTAAAGTCATGTGGTCAACAGCAATAGCCAAATCAACAGCGTAAGTGGGCACCTGGCAGGGCATAACGTCTTCTGGCTCTAAGCTAACAGCAGCAATGACTATTGGTGCTTCACCAACAAAAGCCTGATTATGCGCTGCCCGAGCCAGTTCTTTTCTTTTCTTTTCATCTCTGACTATAATAAACTTCCAGTCTTGTCCATTGCGGGCTGAAGGAGCCAGTCTTCCTGCTTCCAAGACCTTGTTTAGTTTTTCTTCTGGCACAGGATCAGACTTATAGCTCCTGACACTTCTTCTTGTTTTAATAGCTTCAAATATCTCCATGCTTTTATTATACCAAAAGGCCGCCTATTTGGCGACCAAGTCAAATAAATAGGAGGAGCTGACACTTGTCATCTCCTCCTTTTCTCTTTAAAACTTAAACTAGTTAATTCGAAGCCCCACTTTCTCTTGGCAGGATTTACAGCGGCTTACCCAAGGCCTGGCCCTTAGTCGATCCTCACGAATATCGTTTTGGCACTTAACACATACGCCAAAACTATGTGTTTTTAATTTCTTCAAGGCAGTTTTAACATCAATCAGCATTTGTCTTGAATTATTATGGTTATATGTTTCTATTTCTCGATTCTGCCTAGCTCCTGCCAGTTCTTCACGGTCTCTAGGCAATTCTCCAGCGAGTACTTGGGAATGGCTTTCTAAATATTCTTCTAGATTTCTTTCTTTAACCAGAAGCTCTTCTTTACAAGCTGCTTCTGTCTCCGGACTTATCATTTTATCTTTTTCCTTCTAATTTAATTTTGATACTGAGTTTAGCTAATTGTAAATGTACTCGATATTTCTACCTCCTTTTCTATTTTACTTTTATATGATTTTAATATATGACAAATCTTTCTAAAAGTCAAGTAAAAGGCGGAACCTTACGATTCCGCCTTTGTTATTAAACTGATAACTATTGCACCAGGGCCAGCGTGAACTCCAATCACCGGGCTTATCTGAGTAAAGTAAAAAGGAATATCTGGCAAAAGCGATTTTATCTCATTGCTGAGTTCCTGGACTATTTTTTCTGTCTCCCCTTTTAGATCTGGAGCATATTCCAAGGCTATCTCTTCAATCCCAGGATGTTTTTGCACAAACTCCAACATCTTTCTTGTCTTATCATAAGGTTTAATAAATCTGGTTCCAAATAAACTTACCTCTCCGTTCTTAAGGGTGATTAACGACTTTCGTTTGAATGTTTTCAGCGCTAATTCAATGGCCTTAATAACGGGCTTTAGTGCCCTTCCCCCTTTTTTGAGATATTTTATGTCTTCAATAACTGCTAAGAGACTGACATGAGAAATTCCCTTGTCCACTGCAGCTAGTATCTGTTCTGTATTTTTCCCTTGTTTAACTAATCTAGCTGCTAACATGACCGGAAATCCCATAGCCATAGCACCAAGGTTCGAATCAATAATCTCTATTTTATCTTTCTCTTTTTCGCCAATCATTTCCTGTGCCTGAAGAGCAGTTCCATAAACCGCGCTTAGCTTTTTGGAAGCGTGTATTGAAATAATCTTATCTGCTCCCTGGTCTAATAAGTTTTGCCAAATCTGAAGGAAATCACCGATCGGACCTGACGAAGTTGTCGGATGAATTGGACCTTCTGCCAATCTTCGATAAAATTCATCGGGCTCGATATCCACATTGTCTCGAAAACTTTCAGTTCCAAAATGAACATAAAGCGGCACCACACTGATTTCCAGTTCTTCAGTCACTTCTTTAGGAATATCAGCCACACTGTCAGTAACTATTCTAATAGTCATTAACTACCTCCTTTTATTTTAGTATTTTTTTAAGGTACTTAATTGTTTCCAATTGTCTTTTGATACTGTTTTCTATCTCAACACCGACAAACTGTCCAAAGTATTTTAAAGGATATTCTTTTAAATAGTCTAACTCTGATAGATTTTTTAAATAATGGGGGTCTTCTGGCCAAGATTTTTTCTCCCTGTCAAAAATTTGGAAATCCTTAGCAAGACCAATATGACTGCAACCACATGGATATTTCTCTATCAACTCAATATTATGCCTATATCTCTCTTGCTTATAAATTCTTTCATTTTCCAGATGAGAAAGGTCTACGCAAATACCAGCAAATTCTCTGATTTCTTCTTCCTCCAGCGGATCATAAGTATTTTCAATATAAGTAACCTTCTTATATTTATCTAAATCATACAGATAAGGATATTCTTTCTGACTATGAGCGTTAAAAACTTCTGTCTGATAATTGTCCACCAAGTAATCCAGCTCCCATATTTCCATGTCTGATCTTATATGAACAAAAGGAATGCTCTTGACCCCAGTCCCTTTCAGAGCCTGGTAGAGTTTTTTCCTTTCTTCTTGCTTTAAAAAGGTCGGGAAAAGAGCAATCTCTTTTAGTCTAAGTTCTTTTATTTCTTCTATTTTTTCTTGCCATCCGGAAAAACCGGTAGTGATGGTTGGTAAAATCTTCATATCATTAATATTATTATCTGTCTAGCCTCCTTTAACATCATTATCTGCCCAGTCTTCTCTGACGTTTAGCATAATCTGCCAAAGCCTCATCTAAATCTTTCTCAGTAAAATCGGGCCAGTACTTGTTGCAGAAGTAAAGTTCTGAGTAAGCTGCCTGCCAGATTAGAAAGTTGGAAATACGCTGTTCTTTGCCGGTTCTAATTAGCAAATCAAGATCAGATGTCCAAAGATTCTGGGAAATTATTTTTTCAGTAATTTTCTCTGCCGGAATCTTCTTTTTAATAATATTTTTCATGGCTTGAGCTATCTCAGCTCTCCCACCGTAGCTTAAAGCAAAATTTAAAAGCATCTCTTGGTTATTTTTGGTTAATTCTTCTATTTCTTTTATTCTTTTTTGGAAGAATTTGTCTAGCCTCTCTCGCTGACCAATTACTTTAATTTTTATGCCTTGTTGATGAATCTTTTGAATATTTTTCCTATTAAGCGCCAGTTTAAGTAATTTCATTAAATAGTTTACCTCAGTTTTAGAGCGCTTCCAGTTTTCGGTAGAGAATAAAAAAACTGTTAAGATTTTTATTCCTCGCTTTTTAGACCATTTCACCAAATTTTGAACATTCTCTAAGCCAACCCGATGGCCCTTAAGGGTTGGTAAATTTCTCTCTTTTGCCCATCTTCGATTACCGTCAATAATGAGACCTAAATGTTTTGGGACTTTTTCCATGACAATTTATATTATAATAAAAAATCACTTTCTATTTTAGTGTTTTTCGGTAAAAGATAAGGAGCGTTAAATCCTAAGAAATAAGCTAAGCGAGTGGCTGTTTTAGAAAAAGCAATCTTAGGTAAAAAATACCTTTTTACTTTTCTCTGATACTTCAAAAAATCAGGGAAAGTTTTCAAAAGAATATCAGCCCCTATCAGTCCCCAAATTACTCCTCCACCTGACCAAGGCTTGGTTAAACCAGCTGCATCACCGCAAAGAGTAACTGAAGTATGTTTAGGAATTAAAAGGCCTTGGGGGATAAAAGCTGCTCTCTCTTCTTTAACCAGAAGCTTGCCTTTCACTTCTTCGACCCTGCCAATAATGCCGTATTCTGTTTTCCTGCCCCGGGGAATCTTCCAGGAAAAACCATGTCTTATCGGCCAAACTTCAACATAATCTAAATGATTTTCTTCAGCTACAAATCCTTGAATGCCTAAACGATAATTCGGCTCTTTTAATCCTAAATTTTTCCTGACAACAGAGCTGGCGCCATCGCAACCAATTATCCTGTCAAATCCCTGAGGCAAAGCATTTACAGTATGGTTTAAAATAATTTCAGCTCCTGATTTTTCAGCCATTTTAGAAACATACCTATCAAGTTCAGCGTGGTCTATAACGAAGATCTTCTTGGAAAACTTAACCTTTAAAGTTTTCTTGGGAAAGTGAATTAAACAAGAATTTATCTCATTTTGAATCAGTTTTCTGCTCTCTGGTATGAAGTTTAAAATTCTTTCTGAAAAAAGACCTGAACAGGCCTCTTTGCCAATCTTGCTTCTTTTCTCAAAGATAGTCAACCGATGGCCTTTCTCAGACAGTTTCCAGCCAAGATAAAGGCCAATTATACCCGCTCCGATAATAGCTACTTTCTTGGATTTGAATTGGTTGTTTCTCATAGGTTTTAGCAACAATATAGCCCATAGCAAAAGAAAGCAAAGAAATCAAAATAACGCCAATAACTAATATGATATCAGCTTGATATTTTTTGACAAAATGGCTAATCTTTGCTAAATTCATATTATATGGCTAAGACTAAAGCAACCGGAAGTTCTCACTTAGGAAGGGACTCTCTGCCAAAATTCCTGGGAGTTAAGCTCTATGAGGGCGAAAAAGCTAAGCCAGGTATGATTATCATCCGTCAGCGAGGCACTAAATTCCTTCCCGGCAAGAATGTCAAAAGAGGAAAAGATGACACCCTTTATGCTTTAAAAAAGGGTGTAGTTAAGTTTTTAACAAAAAGAAAAAGATCATTTGATAATAGCCAACGTATTGCTAAAATAGT
>CAYZXA010000012.1:0-10442 GCA_964482335.1 uncultured Candidatus Saccharibacteria bacterium | reverse complement strand
GAATTTTGCGGGGTTTTTGATATTATAAAACTAATTGGCTGCGGGTCGTGGACGATGTTAGAACCAGCTTTGTGGCAGTTTAGCTTAAAAACTGTCTAGCTCCACTCCTGGGCTTGGACGACATTCGAACCTATTTTATATTAAAGAAAGGGGCTCAATATAGCGTTGTGCTATTTGAGCCCATTTAATAAACCGCGATTAAATCCTATCTTTTTCCCTCCAGACAAAAGATGCCGATACCTTCGCCCGTGCTACCGCTATCACGTATGGCAATCCAGCATGTCACATCTCTCTCTTTATCGTAAGCAACAATTATACTATCATTCGAACACCTCTGATATCGCTGTAGATATAGCGGCAACCTGTGATTGAATATTTTTGAGCAAACGCTCAACGAGAGATAATTGTTGGTTCTGCTCCAAAACGACTGCTGAAGTTGGAGCAAATTTCTGAATACGGTGATTGTGTCCGTCTGCCACATAAATATTGTTATCGGCATCGATGGCAATGCCCCAAGAATAAATAAATTGCCCCTCGCCACGGCCATAATAACCCCATTTCAAAATAAAGGTGCCATCGCTGGTGAATTTTTGTACACGGTGATTATTTCTGTCTGCCACATAAACATCACCACTAGAATCTATATCAATAAAACGAGCGCTACTAAACTCTCCGTTACTACAACCTTCGGACCCCCACTTCAAAATAAAGGTGCCATCGCTGGTGAATTTCTGGACGCGGTAATTAAGTCCTCCGCCCACCACATAAATATTTCCGTTCTCATCTATGGCGATGCCGGTAGGTAGATTAAAGTATCCGTCACCAGTACCCTTAGAGCCCCACTTCAAAATAAAGGTGCCGTCGCTGGTAAATTTCTGTACGCGATGATTACTTCTGTCCACCACATAGACATCACCGGCGGCATCAATGGCAATACCGTAAGGCGCAAAAAACCGCCCATCACCGGAACCTACAGAGCCCCATTTGATAATAAATGTGCCGTCGCTGGTAAATTTCTGTACGCGACCCCCTTCCCTTTCTGTCACATAAACATTGCCGTTGGCATCTATGGCAATACCGACAGGAACCTTGAACTGACCATCGCCAGTACCTTCAGATCCCCACTTGGTGATAAATTCGCCATCACTGGCGAACTTCTGAATACGGTGATTTTCTGCATCTGCCACATAAATATTACCGCTGGCATCTACGGCGATATCGTGAGGATACTTAAACTGTCCGTCACTAGAACCGTAAGAGCCCTGCTTCCAAAGAAACTGCGGCGCAGAATCAATATCTATCGGAATGGGGGAAATTCCTACTCCCGAAGAATAATTTGGTACCTCATCATAAGTGAAAGTCTTGTAGTAATAATAGTAGGCGGTTTCACAGGATAAATCGGTATCAGTATAACTAGTGCCTGTACCATCGTAAACTTGAGTGCCATCGGTCACGTCCACAGGATAAATCCCCGTTCTTCTTATAATCTTTACTCCGGCAAAATCATCATCAGTGGGATTTATCCAAGAAAGATTAACCTGTTCATCTACAGCGGCAGTAAAATTGGTTACATCGGCCGGCGGAATAGTATCGGCAACTTGCCCTGGAACACATTCAGAATCTTCTAAATCGGTGACACCGTCGCAATCATTATCTTTGCCGTCTTCACAATTTTCCTGCTCAATACTTTCCTCTTGATTGTATCCTCCGCAAGAACATGAACAATCGGAGCAGTCATCAGAAGTATAATCGCAAAAAGCCCCTGAACAGAAATAGTCTAAATAACTGTTCCCGAAACATCCATCAGAATTATTACAATTAACGCAATCGGTACAACCACAATTGGCATCCATTCCTGCACAATAATCAACACAATCATCGGAAGTGCAATACTGACAGTTGGAACAGGCGGCATCATAATCCTGACAAACGCCTATTACGCACCTCTGGCAACCAAAGCCACAATTATTATAACCGTCGGATCGGTTTACACAGTCACCTTCTACGCAATATTGGCAGACAGGACATGCTACCCCTTCACAAACAGGTGTTGTTGGAGGGGCCGCGGGTTCGGCGCTCGCTTCCACTCCCGATGAATAGTTCGGTACTTCATCATGGGTAAAAGCCTTGTAATAATAAACAGTTCCATTAGTTAAACCGATATCAATACAACTGGCGTCAATACCAGAATAAACTTGAGTGCCATCGGTCACGTCAACAGGATAGTCCCCTATTTTTCTTAATATTTTGGTTCCGGCAAAATCATCATCGGTGGGATTCGTCCAAGAAAGATCAATCTGGCCATCCCCAGCAACAGCAGTGAAGTTGGTTATATTGGCTGGCGAAGTAGTATCTAGATATACGCAACTACCGTCATCTTCTGTTGCCTCGGGATTATAATTGGTTGCCGCCTCGTCTGTGCAGTCCAAAACCGCTTCCGGTTCGGGCTCCACGCAATTCCCCTCGCCATCATGAATCATCCCAGCTGGGATTGTTTCTTGAACTCCGTCAATATTAGAACAAACATCTACGGGTTCTGGTTCCAGCTCAGGCTCGTCTTCGCAAGCACCAATAGTGTCTCCGTGCGCCAGATGCGCTTCAAGAGCTGATTCAGCAATCTCAATTGTATGCCTGGCATCAGGATTATCCGGCGGATAATGACAAATTGTAATCTTTCTTTCACTTTCCGTTGTTGTGGCAACTTTTTTCTGAATACCAGGCGCGGTTGTTAAGCCTGGCGGCACTTGTCCTGAAGCGCCAGCGCCTTCAGTCAAAAGTTCATTTATCTTTGCAATGGTTTTCTCGCCGACAAAGCCAGTACCTTTATTTAATCCGTAAGGCTTTAGAACATCATCAGAGTGTTTTTCTTGAAACTTTTTAACAGCCCCTTCCGTCAATGATCCAAAATATCCGGTTACTAAACCCTCGGGATAAATTTCGGGATACTTGCTTAAAAATTCTTGAAGACGTTCTACTTCCTTACTTTTTAATCCTTTACGCAAATTCTGGGTAAATTTAACAACTTTCTCTGTTTCTTTCAACTCTGTGGTTATTCCTTTAAGTTCTTCTTGTAATTGAAGAATTCTTTCTCTTAGATCTTCGATCTGCTGACGGAGTGTCTGAGCTAAAGTCTCAAGGTCTAATGTTGTGTCCGTAACTTGAGCCTGGGCAAAATTAAAAGAAACTAAAAGAGACAGACCGATGAATAAAACTAAAATTTTTGCTTTCATATTTTTGTTTTTATTTAATTTTATTACCTATTTATATTGTACCACAATAAAAACCCGAGAAAAATCTCGGGCGGAAATGGCTGCGGGTCGTGGATGACGTTAGAACCTGTTTTATGACAGTTTAGCTTAAAACTCACCGACGCGTCTCGGTCGGGGTCCAATAACCTCAGATTCTCTCACAAACGGACTCGCATTCCTCTTTGGTTTCAAAAGGCACTATTTCAGAATCGTATTCGCAACCAACTACCGGATTACAATCGTATTTATCAGAAGGCATACCAACAATTGCTGGTCCATAATAATAACCAACAATCGCACTGCAATGAAGCCCTAATCTTTCCAAATCTTCTCTGGTTATTTCCCAAGAGCATCTTTCGCTTTTATTTTCTTTTGTAATAGGGATGATCTCTGGAAATAATATTTTCCCCCAGAACGTCACAAAGTAGCCGCCTTCACAACTCGCAATATATCTACCGAACGGAAACCAGTTCACATTGTAATCACAAATCAAATTGCCATCTTTATCAATTGTGCCATCAACTTCAGCTCTTTCTTCAAATACTTTATCATGCAAATCTTGATTGTTTAGCCAAGGCGCCCACGCCAGCATAACGACAATAACAGAAAATATTGCGATTATAATTTTTTTATTCCTGGTCATATATTTTATTCTAACAAAAAACAGCCTACTTGGCGACTGATTGACTGATGAATGCTAGGCCTCCATTAAATTAGCTGCGGGGCTTGGATTCGAACCAAGATTCCATGGTCCAGAACCATGTATCCTACCGTTAGATGACCCCGCAATAAAAACGCAATAATTATATTTTCAAGTACTTTCTGACAGCAATCCAGCTGGATAAAATCCCTAAGCCAACGCCAGCTGCCAATTGAATCAGAAGAATAACAAAGAAATTACTGAAAAAGTAAGCAGAAAGTCCTAAACCAGGTATGATGATCTCGATCTTAGGGCTCAAAAATAAAATACCAACGCTGAATACCAAGAAGGTAATCAAAACAGCCAAAGCACCAGCTATAACTCCCTGGACCATGAAAGGCCCGCGGATAAACCAATTTGCTGCTCCAACCAGCCTCATTGTTTCAATCTCATCCCGAGAATTGTAAATAGCAATCCTGACAGTGTTAAAAGCCATCAAGACAGCCACCACTGCCAAAACAATGCTCAAAATAATGCCAGTCACATTAATACTTGAAGTCCAGGAAAAGATTTTCTCTATGGCCGGCCTTTTCTGGTAATAATCAACCTTGGTAATCAAATCACGGAAAGAAGCATTGTCCAAGAAAGAAGAAATAGCTGCATACTGGGAAGCTTCAAAAGCTTTAATATTAATGGAAGACAATAAAGGATTACCCCCCACTTCTGCCAAAGACTCCATAATAATTTCTTCTGACCGATGTCTTTCAGTAAATTTTTCTAAAGCTTCTTCCTTTGAAACATATTCTAAATTCTTCACCTCTGACAAGCTAAACAACTCTTCCTGGATAGAAATAATCTCTTCAGTTGAAGGTTCTACAGAAAAATAAATAGCCATGTCTACTTTTTCTGTCAAAGAGGTGATTAAAAAGTTAGAGGTCTTTTGTAAAAGGAAAAGCGAAGTGATCAAAGAAATGGTCATGACCAAAATGAAAATAGTTGCCAAGCTTAAACCGCTATTTCTTTTGAAGCCAAGCCAGCCAGATTTTACAATGCGTTTAAAAGTAATCATAAAGTAAACCTACTTCTTTCTTCATCTCTAATGATTTTTCCTTCGTCTAAGGTAATAACTCTTCTTTCCAAAGCATTAATTATCTGCTGATTATGAGTAGCTAAAATAATTGTTGTGCCCATTTCATTAATTTTAGTCAGCAATCTAATTATCTCCCGGGTATGATATGGGTCAAGATTGCCAGTTGGTTCGTCAGCTAAAATAATCTGAGGCCGGTGAATCAGGGCTCGAGCCAAAGCTGCTCTCTGTCTTTCTCCGCCAGACAACTCCTCAGGAAAATTCTGAGCCCTGTCACTCAAACCAACAATATCCAAAACTTTAGGCACGTCAGAAGAAATTTCTTCGTCTGCAACTCCCATAACCTCCATAACGTAGGCTACATTCTCATAAGTTGTTTTTGAAGGCAATAACTTATAATCCTGGAAAATAACACCAATCTGCCGGCGAAAGTTAGGCAAACCTTCGGGCTTTATCTTATGGACATCCTGACCTTCAAAAAAGATAGAGCCTCCAGAAGGCCTCTCCTCCGCCAAAAGCAGCTTCAACAAAGTGGTCTTGCCAGCTCCTGACCTGCCAACAATCGAAACAAATTCATGGGAATTAACCTCAAAAGAAACATTATCCAAAGCAGTAATTGGCTTCAACCCCGAATGATAGATTTTACTTATCTTTTGAAAGGAAATCATGAAATTGGTCTAAATCCCCATTAAGTACTCCTTCAACGTCAGATGTCTCAACACCTGTCCTTAAATCCTTAACTAACTTATAAGGATGAAGAACATATGACCTGATTTGAGACCCCCACTCAATTAAGACTGTCTTGCCTTTTATCTTGGCTAATTCCTTTTCTTTTTCTTTTTCTTTCATTTGATAGAGCTTGGCATAAAGAAGCTTCATGGCCGTGTCTTTGTTCTGACCCTGCAACCTCTCTGCCTGACAAGAAACAGTTATTTTAGAAGGCAAATGAGTGATCCTGACAGCTGTTTCTCTTCTGTTAACATACTGACCGCCAGGTCCTGAGGCCCTGAAGGTTTCGATTCTGAGATCCTCTGGTTTTATCTCTATATCTTCTGCTTGAGAAATCTCTGGCAATACTTCTACCATGCTGAAAGAAGTATGGCGAAGAGACTGAGCTGAAAAAGGAGAAATGCGAACTAGCCTGTGAACGCCTGTTTCATTCTTCAAAAACCCGTAAGCATAAGAGCCTTTAACCTCTAAAGTAACGGTTTTTGTGCCAACTCTTCCTTCTGGCCCGGATTCGCCAAAAGATTGATGCAAAATTTTAGTTTTAAATCCTTTGTTCTCGCAATACCTTTGATACATCCTCAAGAGCATTGTTGCCCAGTCCTGAGCATCCTGGCCACCAGCTCCAGCAATAACGGAAAAAACAGCATTCCCCTTGTCATACTTGCCTGAAAGGAAAACCTGCAGTTCTTTTTCTTTTATTTTTCTTATCAGTTTCTCTGGATTATCTTCTTTCTTTAACTTCTCAAATTCAGTTATTTCTTCTTGTAATTCACTTAATTCCTGGGCGGTTTTGATCGCTTTGTCTTTTTCCTTCCAGAAATCAGGTTTTTGCATTTCTCTCTCTAATTCCTTAATTTTCTTCCTTTTTCCTTCAACGTCAAAGACGGTCCTCCAGCTGAAGGATTTTAGCTTGCAAATTTTCAACTTTTTCTGAATTATTCTTCATAACTTTATTAATCTTAGCATGTTTTTCTAAAAAAACAAGCGACATTCCTAGGTAAAATAAATATTCGAGGCTGAACCTCGAATAAATGGAGCCAGCGGTCAGATTCGAACTGACGGCCTGAGCTTTACGAAAGCCCTGCTCTGCCACTGAGCTACGCTGGCTTATTTTTATTTGTAATTCCTGAAGGTCAAATTATGGAGCGGGATACGGGAATTGAACCCGTTTTTCAACCTTGGGAAGGTTGCGTTGCTCCAATCAACTAATCCCGCGCTACCAGAATTTTATCTTATCCCAAATCTCTCCCCAAAATCCTTTTTCTTGTCCTTTTCCTTCCTCATCTTCAGCCGGTAAAATTGTCACCACTTCTTCGCCCGGCTTCTTAAGATTGAAGGTTTCTCTAGCTTCTTTCTCCAAATAGCTTTCCTCAGAAGTTTGAGAAATCTGAGCTTGCAGTTGCTGGCGTTTAATCTCCAAAGCCTGCAACTGTTCTTGCAAGCTTTCTAATTGAGAATTAAGCTCCTGCCTTCTCTGCGTCATACGCCAATTGGAAACAAGCAAAGAGCCGACAACAATCAAAAGCAGAACACCAAGCAATACGGAAAAGAAGACGGTCTGCCACGAACGCTTTCTAGTTTTCTTGTTTTTTGCTACCATAAAGGTATGAAAATGAAAACAATTACTAAAATAATCTGGGTTAGTCTAATCAGTTTGGTTGTTGTGAGCATGCTCGCCTTCACTCTAGCACCTCTATTCTAGCCATATCGCTCAAAATTTCAAGTCTTAAATATCTCTAAAAACACTTTGGAAGGAATCTTAATCCTTCCTTTTTGTTTAAGCTCTTTTTTGCCTTTCTTCTGTTGCTCCAAGAGTTTCCTCTTTCTGGTGTAATCTCCTCCGTACAAAGGAGCTAAAACATCTTTTCTCCGGGCTCTTAAGGTCTCTCTGGCAATAATCTTGCCGCCGACAGCTGCTTGCAAGGGCAAACTGAACATTTGAGGAGGCAGGTTCTCTTTAAGCTTTTTAACTATTTTCCTGCCTTCTGCCTCAATATCTTCTTCGGGAACAATCCTGGAAAAAGCTTCTTCTTTCTTGCCCAAGATAAGAATATCTAATTTAACTAAGTCAACGGGCCGCCAGTCTAAAATCTCGTAGTTCATGGAAGCGAACCCTTGAGAAACGCCTTTTAGCTTATCATAAAAGTTCTTGGTAATGATTTCTCTTAAAGGAATCTCATATGCCAGCTCGGACTTTTCAACCCCAAGATAATCTGTTTTAACGTGTTTTGATTCAATGCTTTTTAAAAGCTCTAAAACAGATCCTAAATAGGTTTGGGGCGTTAAAATCTTAACTTTCAGCCAAAGTTCTTGACTCCTTTCAATTTTAGCAGGATCTGGCCAGTCAGCTGAAGTATAAACAAGAAGCTCTTTTTTATCTTTGGTCAGCACTTTGTAAATGACAGAAGGTGTGGAAAGAACCAAGCTCAAACCGAACTCTCTTTTTAACCTCTCACTAACAATTTCAGTATGTAAAAGCCCCAGAAACCCGCACTGGAATCCCCTGCCCAAACCCTCTTTAAAATCAGGCTTAAAACTTAAGGCAGCATCATTCAGTTTTAACTTATCCAAAGCGTCTTTTAATGATTCAAAATCATCAGGGTTCTCAGGATAAATACTTAAAAAAACCATGGGCTTTGGCTCTAAATATCCTGGTAAAGCTTCAACTTTAGCCTCTTTATTTGTGATAGTGTCACCAATCCTGACTTCGCCAGGAGTCTTAATGCCAGTAGCTATATAGCCCATTTCACCAGCTGTTAATTTGTCAACAGGGCTTAATTCTGGTTTAAAGACACCTATCTCTTTAGCTTCTCCCTGAATTTTAGTCTGGACTAAATAGATCTTGTCTCCTTTTTTAACCTCTCCCTCAAACAGCCTAACAAAACTAATCACTCCTTTATAAGGATCGTACTTGGAATCAAAAATCAAAGCCCTTAGATTAGAAATTGAGTTTCGAGCATGAGGTGGAGGAATCTTTTCAATAATAACCTGCAAAACCTTATCAATATTTTTACCTTGCTTAGCTGAAATCTCAATTATTTCTTTTTCATCCACTCCTAAAAGATCAACCATTTCTTTCTTGGTTTGGCTAATGTTTGCTTGAGGAGAATCAATCTTATTAATGACCGGAATAATAATTAAGTTCTGCTTCTTGGCTAACTCTAAGTTGCCAATGGTTTGAGCCTGAATGCCTTTGGTAGCGTCAACTAAAAGTATAGCTCCTTCAACTGCTGCCAAAGACCGAGAAACCTCATAATTAAAATCAACGTGGCCTGGCGTATCAATTAAATTCAGAATGTAATCTCCAAACTTCATCTTAACAGGCTGCATTTTAATGGTAATTCCTCTTTCTCTTTCTAAATCCATCATATCCAAATACTGTGGCCGCATTCTCTTGGCTTCCACGGTGCCAGTCAACTCTAAAAGCCGATCCGCTAGAGTGGATTTGCCATGGTCTATGTGGGCTAAGATACTAAAATTCCTAATATTTTTCATTTAACAAACTGTCTTAGAATTGATGATTTCATTGTTTTCATTTCCGGAGATTTTAAAAGATAGGTGCTAAGCAAATAAACAAAAGCTCCTACCAAAAAAGCTAAAATCACCTGAACTAAAAGACCGGCAAATGTCTGCATATCAACCAAAGCAGCTAAAAACTGAAGACTGAAATAGACAGCAATCCCCATCAAAAGACTGGCTAAAAAGATTTTCTCAAAGGAATCCTTGATTTCTCCCAACCTAATATGGCCCAGCTTCTTGCGTAAAAAAAACAAAAGCAAACAAAAACGGACGACACCCGAGATTGCTAAAGCTAAGGGCAGACCGACAACCCCAATACTACTGATACCGTAAAGCTTCAGATTATCAACTATAAAGGAATGGAAGAAATTATCAAAAGACAAGAGCCAAACAAACAGAAAACACAAAGAAACATTAAGTGCTATTGTTACCAAACTAATAATAACTGGAGTCTTTGTATCCTGGAATGAATAGAAAACACGGGACAAGAAAGGAACAGCAGAAAAGGCAAAAATACCAAAACAAAACAAGCCCAAGCAAGCAGCTGTTAACCTAGTGTCTTGCCAGCCGAACTGACCTGTTCCTAAAATGAGGCGAACTAGCTGAGCTCTTAGCAAAAAGACTAAAACAGAAACAGGAATGATTAAAAAGAAAATCTGGCGGAAAACAGAAGAAAAGTTCTCTAAAAACTTCTCTCTCTGGCCATCAACCCAGGATCGGGACAAGACTGGAAAAGAAGCCAAAGCGAATGAAGCACCAATAATACCAATGGGAAAATGCTGGATATTGTTGGCAAAATTAAAAATACTAATTGAGCCAGCCACCAGAGTTGAAGCAATAGCTGTAATAACCATTAGATTGATATGGAAGGCAGCTGTACCAATGGTCCGGGGAACCATTAATTTAAAAACTTTTTTAAGGCCAGCAGATCTAAAATTAAAAATAGGCAGATAACGAAAGCCAGAGATTTTAGCAGTAGGAATCTGCACCAGCCAATGCAAAGCTGCTCCTAAAATGACACCGTAAGCTAAACCATACAAACCAAAGATAGGCACAAAAACCAAAATACCAAGAATAATGCTTAAGTTGTAAATAATTGGAGCAATTGAGTAAGCAAAAAAACGATTGAAGTAATGTAAAACTCCGGAAAAAAGAGAAGACAAGCCCAGAAATATCGGGCTCAAGAACATAATTCTGGTCAGAGAAACAGCTAAAGCTT
>CAYZXA010000011.1:3416-10816 GCA_964482335.1 uncultured Candidatus Saccharibacteria bacterium | reverse complement strand
CCATTGGTGCTCAGGTTAAATTTTTAGCTGAGAAAGATCCAGCAAACCTGCCTTGGAAAAAATTAGGAGTTGATGTTGTTTTGGAATGCACAGGAATTTTTACAGATTATCAAGGAGCTAAAAAACACTTGTCAGCTGGCGCTAAGAAAGTCATTATTTCAGCTAACTGCAAGACTGAAAAAGTTCCCCATATTGTTTTGGGAGTGAACGAAGGTAAACTAGATCTTAAAAAATATGATATTTTAAGCATGGCTTCTTGCACGACAAATTGCTTGGCACCGGTGGCCAAAGTTTTAAACGATAACTTCAAAATAATTAAGGGATTTATGACAACGATTCACAGCTATACTACCGGTCAGAAAATCCTAGATTTGCCTCATAAAGACTTAAGGAGGGCTAGGGCAGCAGCTTTAAACATTGTTCCTACTTCAACCGGCGCTGCCAGAGCTATTGGCAATGTTATTCCTGAACTTAAAGGAAAATTAGACGGCATGGCTATAAGGGTGCCAACGCCAACTGTTTCTGTTTTAGATTTAATTTGCGAGGTAGGTAAAAAAACTACTGTAGCCAGAGCTAATTCTGTTTTCAAAATGGCTTCGCAAGGCAAGGCAATGAAAGGCATTTTATCTGTTGAGAACGCTCCTTTGGTTTCTTCTGATTACATTGGCAATACTTTTTCAGCTGTGGTTGATGCGCCTTCCACTATGGTCAATGGCAACTTGGTTAAGGTTTTAGCTTGGTACGACAACGAATATGGTTATGCCTGCCGTTTAGCTGAATTTGCCGATTATATAGGAAAGAGGATATAGAATTTATTGGGGTTCGGCTTCTGTCAGTAGAGAAAACGAGCTTTGCTCGTTTTTTTATTTGGAGTATAATAAATAAATAGAATGTCTAAAGAAATACCCATTGAAATATCTGCTAGGCATCTTCATTTATGTCAAAAAGATTTAGCAATTCTTTTTGGCAAAGGATATAAATTGAATAAGAAAAATAACCTTACCCAATCTCAATTTGCCGCCAGAGAAACAGTAAATATTCGTTTTGGCAAAAGAGAAATTCCCAACGTGAGAGTTGTTGGCCCTCTTCGTTCCAGAACTCAGCTTGAAATTTCTTTAACCGATACCTTTAATCTGGGGATAAAGGTTCCAATTAGAAAATCAGGAGATTTAAAGGGCACTCCTGGCATTTTGATAATTGGGCCAAGGAACAATTTAGCTCTTAAAGAAGGAGTTATTGTTGCTTGGCGGCATGTTCATATATCTCCGGCTGAGGCAAAAAAGAAGGGAATTAAGAATAAAGATTTAGTTTCAGTAAAAACCAAAGGGACGAGAGCAGTAACGTTTTGCCATGTTGCGGTGCGGGTAAGAAAAGATTACAGATTGTCTATGCATTTGGATACTGACGAAGGCAACGCTGCTGGAATTACTAAAAAAGGAATCGGAACATTAATTTCATGATTTTAGTATTAAATTGCGGTAGCCAATCTTTGAAATATAAAATTTTTGATAATGATTTAAAATTACTGAAAGTAAAAAAGTTGGTCATTAGAAATCAGCAGGCTTATCAAAAAACTTTAACCCAGGAACTTAGAAAGCTAAAACATTACGATAAGCAGATAAATTATATTGGACACAGGGTGGTTCATGGAGGTAAAAAATTCAGAGAGCCAGTAAGAATAACATCTAAGATTTTAAAAGAACTGCAAAAATATAATAAATTAGCTCCTTTGCATAATCCTTTTAATATTTTGGGGATAATAGTTGCTTCAAAGATTTTCCCAAAAGCAAAACAGATAGCTGTTTTTGATACTGGATTTTACAAAGATTTGCCCGAAAAAGCATATTATTATCCTTTGCCTGAGAAAATAAGAAAAAAATATGGTTTTCAGCGATTTGGTTTTCATGGCATTTCCCATCAATATGTTGCGGAACTTGCAGCAAAGAAAATCGGCCAACCTTTTAAAAAAATAAAGATTATCAGTTGCCATTTAGGTGGCGGGTCTTCAGTCAGTGCGATAAAAAACGGCAAAGCAATTGATACATCAATGGGTTTTACTCCACTGGAAGGCTTGGTTATGCTGACAAGATCAGGCGATATTGATCCCGGTGTGGTACTTGAACTTTCTAAGCTTTTTTCAGTTCAAAAAGCAGATGAAATTTTAAATTATCAATCGGGACTTAAGGGAATTTGCGGTTTGTCTGATATGAAAGAAATTTTAGAAGAGGCCAAACAAGGCAACAAGCGGGCAAAATTAGCTCTTAAAATTTTTACTTATCGCATTCAAAAGTATATCGGTGCTTACTTTACTGTTTTGGGCGGTTGCGATGTTTTAGTTTTTACCGGAGCAATTGGCTTTGGCTCTAAAAAAATCCGAAATATGGTTTGTAATAGTTTAAATATTTTAAAAAGTCCCAAGCCAACTAAAATTTTAGCAGTTAAGACCGACGAGGAATTGGCCATTGCTCAAAAAATTAAAAGATTATGCATCATAAAAAAGGATTCACATTAATTGAACTTTTAGTGGTGGTAACTATTATTGGCCTGCTTTCAACCATTGTTTTGGTTAATGTAGGCGATTCTCGGGCCAAAGCGCGCGATGCCAGCATTCAATCTTATATGCACCAGGTGAGAAATGCAGCTGAGATGAATTATATTAATAATAACGAAAACTATAGCCAGGTGTGCGACGAAGAAAATGACACTTTGAGCGATGACGGAGAATTCGGTATTTTAGAAGATAAAATTGAAAAAGATAATGGCAATAAAACCGTAAAATGTATTGAATCAGCTGACAAAAGATCATTTGCCGTTTCTTCTCCTATGGTTGCTAGAACCGGTAAGTATTGGTGCATAGAATCAGCTGGTCTTTCCCGAGAAATAGATGGTGAAATTACTTCAGCCATTTGTGAATAAGAATCTTGCTTAAACAGCAAGAACCTTGATTTTTCAAATAAAAATGAAGAATAAAAAACAAAAATATATTTTCTGGTTTAAAGACATTTCTGCGAAAGATGTAGCTTTGGTTGGCGGTAAAAATGCTTCTTTGGGTGAGATGTATGGAGCTTTGGTTAAAAAAGGTATTAATATTCCTAACGGGTTTGCTTTAAATGCTAGAGCCTACTGGCATTTAATTAATGAGAATAAGTTAAAAAAACAGATAGAGGATGTTTTGAAAGGGCTGGATATTAATAACGTGCAGAATTTGCAAGCCAGGGGTCGAAAGATAAGACAGTTGATTTTAAAGGCTAAATTTCCCAAAGATTTAGAAAGAGAAGTCAAAAAGGCTTATGGCAAGCTTTGCCAGCAATACGGTAAAGATGCTGATGTAGCTGTTAGGTCTTCAGCTACGGCTGAAGATTTGCCTTCAGCTTCTTTTGCTGGTCAGCATGAAAGCTATTTGAATGTTAGGGGAGAAAAGAATTTGATTAAGACTTGTCAAAAGTGTATTGCCTCTCTATTCACTGACAGAGTTATTTCCTATAGGCAGAAAGCAGGCTTTAAACATTTAAAAATTGCTTTAAGTGTTGGCGTACAGAAAATGGCAAGATCTGATAAGGCTTCAGCTGGCGTTATTTTCACATTGGATACAGAAACCGGATTCCGTGATGTTGTTTTAATCAATAGCTCCTATGGGGTGGGAGAGATGTTGGTTAAAGGAAAGGTTATTCCAGATGAATTCTATGTTTTTAAATCAACCTTGAAGCAAGGTTTTAAACCGATCATCGTTAAAAACTTAGGGACGAAAAAAAGAAAGCTTGTCTATGGAAAAAATGGAGGCCTTTCTCAGGTTTCAGTTCCTCAAAAAGAGAGAATGAAGTTTTCTTTATCTGAGAAAGAAATTTTAACTTTAGCCCGTTGGGCCTGCCAGATAGAAGAGCATTACAAGCTGCCCATGGATATTGAATGGGCCAAAGACGGTTCTCTCGGTCAGCTTTTTATAGTGCAGGCCAGGCCCGAGACAGTTCATGTTCATACAACAAAAACAACCTTCAAAGAATATATTTTGGAAGAAAGAAATCCTAAGGTTTTACTCGAAGGCATTGCTGTTGGCCAGAAGATTGCTTCAGGAAAAGTCAGGGTGATTAAAAACGTCAAGGGCATCAGTAAGTTCCGAGACAAAGAAATATTAGTAACAACCATTACTAATCCTGACTGGGAGCCGGTCATGAAAAAAGCTTCAGGCATTATTACTGACAGCGGGGGAAAAACTTCTCATGCAGCCATTGTCAGTAGAGAACTGGGCGTTCCTTGTATTGTAGGGAGTAAGAAGGGAACATCTGTTTTAAAAACTGGTAGCTTTGTTACTATGGATTGCTCTTTAGGTGAAATTGGTAAGATTTACCAGGGAAAGGTAAAGTGGCAGGAGAAAAAATACAACCTTAAGAAAATTCCCAAAATTAAGACCAAAATAATGCTAAATATTGGTACGCCTGAGATTGCTTTCAAGAATTCCTTTTTACCTCACAAAGGAGTGGGTTTAGCCAGGGAAGAATTTATTATTGCTTCAAAGATTAAAGCTCACCCCCTGGCCTTAATAAGCCAGGGAAGAAGCCAATATTTTATTGATGAATTGGCTCGGGGAATTGGACAGATTGGTGCTGCTTTCTGGCCTGAGCAGGTCATTGTCAGACTTTCTGACTTTAAGACAAATGAATACGCTGCTTTAGCTGGCGGCCAAAAGTTTGAACCAAAAGAGGAAAACCCTATGCTGGGTTGGCGGGGCGCTTCTCGTTATTACGATGCTGAATTTAAGAAAGCTTTTCTTTTAGAATGCCAGGCCATTAAAAAGGTTAGACAAGAATTTGGTTTAAAAAATATCTGGGTAATGGTGCCCTTTTGCCGGACACCGGAAGAAGGACATAAGGTATTGAAAATTATGAAAGAAGGAGGTTTGGTTAAAGGCAGAGATGGTTTGAAAGTGATTGTTATGTGTGAGATTCCATCCAATGTTATTTTGATTAAAGACTTCCTTAAAATATTTGACGGAGTTTCCATTGGCTCAAATGATTTAACTCAGTTGTGTTTGGGAATAGACAGAGACAATGCTAAAATAGCTTCGGTGGGCGATGAAAGGAACGAGGCGGTTAAAAAAATGATCAGCCAGGTTATTCAAGAATGCAGAAAACAAAAGAAATATTGTGGCATTTGCGGTCAGGCACCCTCCGATTATCCAGAATTCGCTAAATTCTTAGTTAAAGAAGGCATAGAGAGTATTTCTTTGAGCCCCGACGCTATCATTAAAACCATCATAAACATAGCTAAACATGTTTGATGTTATTACTTTTGGCTCAGCTGCCAGAGATATTTTTTTAAGGTCCAAGCAATTTTTAATCGGCAATTTTGATCTTACTGGTCCTCAGAAAGAAATTCTGCTGCCTTACGGTTTGAAAGTTGATGTTGAGGATATTCACTTTCATTCAGGCGGCGGAGGCGTAAATACAGCAACTACTTTTTCTAGCCGAGGATTGAAAGTGGCTTACTCTGGTACAATCGGCAGCGATATAGGAGGAAAGGAAATTTTAAAGGAATTGAGGAAAAAGCATATTGACACCAGATTTGTTTTGAAGACGAGTAAAAAGCCGACTAACCTTTCAGTGATTTTTTCTACTCCTCAGGAAAGAACAATTTTGGTCTATAAAGGAGCTTCCCAAGTTTTAAAAAGCTCTCAAATCCATTGGGCCAAGATTAAAGAAACCGAATGGTTCTATATTGCCTCTTTGGGCAAAAACGCTGATAAGTTTTTTGAGGATTTACTAGTTTTTGCTAGAAAAAATAAGATAAAGGTGATGGTTAATCCGGGCCTTCCCCAATTGAAATTGCCCCTTAAGAGACTCCGACCTTTATTAAAAAAGATTGACATTTTGCTGTTAAATCAGGAAGAGGGTCAGATTTTAATAAGAGATTCTTCGTTAAAGAGAGAGGAACTAGTAAGAAGCATTAAAAAGATTTTTCCCGGTATTCTTATTATAACCAATGGCACAAGAAAACTTTTTGTTGTTGATAACAAATGCCTTTATTCAGCTTTTCCTTTAATACAAAAAGAAGCAGTTGACAAAACAGGAGCGGGCGATGCCTTTGGCTCTGGCTTTTTGGCCGGCTATATCAAGCATAAAGGAAATATTAAGCAAGCCATTCAGCTGGCAGTTGCCAACGCTGCTTCCTGCTTAACTAAGTGGGGCGCGGAAGAGGGGATTTTAAAGAAGAATGAGAAGTTTAAAAGAGTTAAGGTGGCTATTCATGAAAAGTCTTAAATACTATTTTAAAAAAGCTGGAAAGCAGGGCTGGGCTGTCGGTCAATTTAATTTCTCAAACCTGAGGATACTTAAAGCAATAGTTTTAGCGGCGCAGGAGAATAAGAGCCCGGTAATTGTTGGCACTTCAGAAGGAGAAAGCAGGTCTATTGGTTTAAAGCAGGCAGTAGCTTTGATAAAAAGCTTTCGTCGAGAAACACAACTGCCGATTTTTCTGAATCTTGACCATGGCAAAACTTTCGGGTATATTAAGAAGGCAATAGATGCTGGATACGATGCTGTTCATTTTGATGGTTCAAGGCTGCCTTTGGCAAGAAACATTAGAGAAACAAAAAAGGTTGTAAAATATGCAAAGAAATCTGGAGTTTTTGTTGAAGGAGAAGTTGGTATGATTGGCGGAGCTTTAACTTGCACTGAGGAAGCTCAGGAATTTATTAAAAAGACAGGGGTTGATAGCTTGGCTGTGGCTGTTGGCAATCTGCACGGTATTAGAAGCTCGGGAATTAACCCGAATTTAAACTTAAAAAGATTAAAAGAGATAAAAAAGAAAGCAGGGTCTTTGCCTCTGGTTTTGCACGGAGGTTCGGGTACTCCCCAGAATGATATTAAAAAAGCAATAAAGCTGGGCATAGCCAAGGTCAATATTAATACCGAATTAAGGTTGGCCTACCTTAAAGCCTTGAAAAAAGCGCTCAAGAGAAAGTCGAAGAAAATTACGCTTTACAAATATATGCCTAGGGTTATTGAAGCAGTCCAAAAAGTGGTCGAAGACAAAATTAAATTATTTGGCAGTTTAAATAAAGTATAAATATGGCAAAAATTGTTTATGAGCGTGAAAAATGCATTGGCTGTGGCTCTTGCGAGAATATTTGTCCAAAATACTGGAAAGTCTCGCAAGATGGTAAGGCTGATTTTTTAGGCTCTCGAGAGACTGAAGAGGTTGGCTGCAATAAGGAAGCAGCTGATGCTTGTCCGGTTCAGTGTATTAAAATAGAAAAATAATGTTAAGTTTATCTGCTAAAATTCGTAAAACTCAGGGCAAGAAAGTAAAAACCCTTCTTGAGAAGGGTATTTTACCTGGTGTTTTGTATGGGCCCAAGATTAAGAACGAGAATATAGAAGTTGATTTAAAAGAATTCAATAAAG
>CAYZXA010000011.1:0-3316 GCA_964482335.1 uncultured Candidatus Saccharibacteria bacterium | reverse complement strand
CTGAAGTTGAAGTGAGAGCTTTGCCTCAGAATTTACCCAAAGAAATTAAAATTAATATCGAGAGGTTGAAGACGTTTGAAGACCATATTTTAATTAAAGACCTGAGAGTGGCTGAAGAAGTCAAAATTTTAAGAGATCCCGGGGAGATTGTCGCCCAAGTGACGCCGCCTGAGAAAGTTGAAGAAGAATTAGAGAAACCGATTGAAGAGAAAGTAGAAGAAGTAGAAAAAGTAGAGAAAGAAAAGAAAGAAGAAGCAGTAGAAGAAAAAGAAGAGAAAAAACCTGCCTCTACTGGAGCTGCTCCGTCCAAGGAAGAAAAAAGGAAAGAGAAAAAAAATGAGTAAACGTATTTTACAAATAGTCTTATTGATTCTGTTAATCTCGGTCTTTTTGTTGCCGAGATTTCTTTTTGCTGAGCTGTCGCCAAGCGAAGAAAGAGCAGCTTTGGAAGAAGAACTGAGGCAATTGGAAGAAGAAATCGCTCAATATGAGCAAGACATTGACAAGACCGAACAAGAGAAAAAAACTCTAGAAAATAAAATATATATTCTTAGAAATACAATTAATAAATTAGACCTTCAGATTTATCAGAGCAATATTGTTGTTCAGGACCTGGGAATTCAGATTAAAGACACTGAAGTTTCGATTGAAAAGACATTCTTGCAAATAGAAGAAGGCAGGGAAAGGCTGGTCGCTATCTTAAGAACGGTTTATGAGGAAGATCAGCGTCCTTTGATTGAAATACTGCTTTCTGAAGGCTTGTCTGATTTCTTTGATAATTTAGTGGCTTTAGAAGCTTTGAACATTAAGAACAAAGAGCTTTTGGATAATATTAAATCCCTAAAATTATATCTAGAGGATCAGAAGCAATCCTTGGACGAAGAAAAGAGTGACCTGGAAAAACAGGTTGTCATTCAGACTCTTCAAAGACAAGAGAACGCCCAAGCTAAAGAAGAACAGGATTATTTATTAAAATTGACTGAGGCTGAGTATCAAAAGTATCTTCAAGGCAAAGAAGATGTTGAAAGGAGAGCTCAGGATATTCGTTCACGCATCTTTGATTTAATTGGCGTGCCCGAAGCTCCTACTTTTGGAGAAGCTTACGAGATTGCCAAATTTGTTTCTAGCCAAACCGGCATTCGTCCTGCTTTGTTGTTGGCTGTTTTAACCCAGGAGTCCAACATTGGCAAGAATGTCGGTCAGTGTTTTTTAGCCGATCCAAATACTGGTAGCGGCGTTAGGGTAAGCACTGGCAGAAAAGAAATCAGGGTAATGAAACCGACGCGCGATGTTGCTCCATTCTTGCAAATTACAGAGCAATTGGGGCGCGACCCATATAATACCCCTGTTTCCTGTCCCTTAAAGGATAAATACGGCACACCGATTGGTTGGGGAGGCGCCATGGGTCCATCTCAGTTTATTCCTTCAACTTGGGTTATGTATAAAGATAAACTTCAGGGAATGATTGGCCATGCGCCCGATCCTTGGAATATAAAAGACGCCTTTTTGGCTACCGGCGTCTATTTAAAAGATTTGGGAGGATTGACCAATGAATTTCGAGCAGTTATGAGGTACTTTTCCGGTTACAGCTGGTCTTACTGGGAAGAATTCTATGGCCGTTCAGTTTTAGCTATTGCCGCTCAATACGAGAAAGACATCAAAGAGATTGATTGAGCTTTTTAATCATTTTTTCTAGTTTGCCGTCCATGATGGCTTCTATATTATGGAAGCTTTTTTTTATTCTATGGTCAGTTACTCTATCTTGAGGAAAATTATAGGTTCTGATTTTTTCTGCCCTTTTTGCCCACTTTATCTGGGTTTTTCTTTTTTCACTAAGATTTTCCAGTTGTTCCATTTCTTGTTTTTCCAAAAGTTTAGCTGTTAGTATGCCCATGGCGTTTTCTTTATTCTGCTGGAGACTGCGTTCGGTTTGCGAAGTAACTGCGATTCCCGAAGGCAGGTGAACTATTCTGACCGCTGTCATTCTTTTATTGACATTCTGGCCGCCTGGGCCGGAAGACTTACAGACTTCCATTTTTAAATCGTTCGGATTGATTTTAATCTGAGATTCTTTAGGTTTTAGAAGAACGGCCACGGAAGCCGTGGAAGTGTGAATTCGGTCCTGCTTTTCAGTTTTTGGAATTCTCTGAACCCGGTGGACTCCGCCTTCGTACTGCATCTTAGAGAAAACATCAGAGTTTTTTAGTTCAAAGACTATTTGCTTGAAGCCGCCAAGTTCAGTCTGGTTAGAGTCCAAGACTTTTTGTTGCCAGGCTTGATTAGTGGCATATTTTGAATACATTCTGTAAAGATTGGCAGCAAAAAGAGCAGCTTCTTCGCCACCAGCACCGGCTCTGATTTCAATAATGACTGACTCGCTTGGCATATTATTTCTTCTTTTTCTTTTTGATTGCTTCTTTTTTGGCCAACCTCTTTCTGAATTTTTCCACCCTGCCCAGAGCATCAACAATCTTTTCTTTGCCAGTGTAGAAAGGATGGCATTTAGAGCAAATTTCAACTTCAATGTACTCTTTAGTTGAGCCAACAGTAAAAGTATTGCCGCAGGCGCACTGCACCCTGGCTTTGGGATAATATTTAGGATGGATATCTTTTTTCATACCTTAATATTTTACCTTATTTTTATAGAAAGTCAAGGATGGATGATGGTGCCTTTAAAAGGCTTGTTTTGGATGATGTTTTCTATGTTTTTCAAATCAGTTCCTTTAGTTACAATGACGGTCATTTTAGATTCTTGGGCGGCTCGGGCAGCAATTGGGTCAAAAGGCGCTGACATACCTGGTTTCCATTGAGAACTTATAAGTTTTCTGTATTCTTTCCAGGTAATATCTTTGATTGGTTTGGCTGTTGGGTGTAAGGCAATATCTTTTTCATGAACGTAAGTGATATTGGAAGCGTTAATCACTTTGTCTGCCTTGAATCTTTGAGCCAACAATACTGTATCATAATCAGTTGACCAGCCAGGTCTCCAGCCAGAGGCTATGAAGAGATTGTATTTTTCAGCACTTATTTCTTTATGGGGGCTGTCTAAGACAACAGGATAAGCTTCTTTCTTGAAAATAGTTCTTAGGAGATGAGCATTAAAACGCGTGGCATGAATGCCCAGCCAATCTTTGTCTTCGTCGGTTATCGTGGTAATTTCCGAAGCTGCTTCAATATAGTTTCTGGCAATACTGCCTCCGCCGGCAACAATGACAAAGAGAAAGTCTTTTTTAAGAAACTTTAGAATAAATTCCTTAAAATCCTTAAGGAATTCCACTTGGATTTTGCCTGGCACAATAATTGAGCCTCCCAGGGA
>CAYZXA010000010.1:0-11858 GCA_964482335.1 uncultured Candidatus Saccharibacteria bacterium | reverse complement strand
CTACTTCTAACCCGCATACCTGGACAAATGGTTTGGTTGGCTATTGGTCTTTTGACGGACAGAATACAACCTCAACTGGCACGAGGGACATGAGTAGCAATGATAATTGGGGAGAATTAAAGAATGGAGTTGGAGTAGCTGGAGGAATAGTCGGTCAAGCTCTCTATTTTGATGGTGATGATTATGTAAGCGTTGCCCACAACAGCAGTTTAATTTTTGGCACAGGAGATTTTACTATTGAGGCTTGGATTAAGGGAACTGATACAGCAGAAAGTTATAATAGGATTGTAGACAAAAGTGATGATGAGCTTGGGACTGGTGGGTATATCTTTTACATAAGGAAATCAGACGGAGCACTAAGATTAGGATTAGATGATACTTATGTTTCCCCCGCCACTCCAATAGATGTTCAGGATGGACATTGGCACCATGTAGTGGTAGTCGCAGACAGAAGTGGCAACGCAGAGTTTTATGTAGATGGCATTCTTGACGATGCGGTAGATATTACTGGAGAAAGTAGTTTTGATATAGACAGCACCGAGCCACTTTACATATCAAAAAGCAAGTGGGCGGCAGACCCTATGTATTTTGATGGCAATATCGACGAAGTCCGTATTTACAATAGAGCCCTGTCGGCGGAAGAAGTTATGAAACACTACAAACAGACAAGGAGGAATATACAGGTAAAAGCATCTAACAACAACGGACTTGTCGGCTATTGGAATTTTAATGAAGGTTCAGGTTCTACTGCCTACGATGTTTCAATAAACAGCAGTAACGGTACTTTAACCTGGATGGCAACTTCAAGTAATGGTGGCTGGGTGAATGGCAAGCAGGGTTATGGTCTCTCTTTTGACGGTACAGATGATTATGTTGATTGCGGAGGAGATAATAGCATTGATAGTATTACAGGAGATTTAACTCTTGAAGCTTGGGTTAAGAAGACAGTGGGTGGCGGTGATACCACTGTTATAGGAAACCACTATGGTAAAAATGATTATACTTCTCCTTATAATTTGTATATTTTTGGTTCTAGTAACACAGCAATGTTTATATTAGGTGAAGGTAGTGATTGGTGTACTGGCGCTAATGTCGCTGGCGTAGCAATAGATGAGTGGACTCATCTTGTCGGCACTATAGAGGGAACTGATGTAAAAATATATATGAATGGGGTTGAAAGAGGTAGCGATACATTTACAGGAACTAGGCAGACCGGGTCAAAGATTATACTGGGTTCAACTGCGCTGGGAACATCTCGTAATTTCACTGGTCTCATTGATGAAGTCCGTATTTACAACCGAGCACTGTCAGCTACAGAAATAGAAAGAGGTTATAGAGATGGATTATCAAGATTAAGAATAGCCACAGCCAATCCTCACGACTGGTCAGATGGGCTTGTAGGTTATTGGAACTTTAATGGCCAGAATACCACCTCAAGCGGAACAAGAGATATGAGTGATGAAGATAACTGGGGAGAGTTGAAAGGCGGAATTAAACCAATAGGAGGAATAGTTGGACAGGCACTCTATTTCGACGGCACAAACGATTATGTTGATTGTGGGAAAGATAGTAGTTTAGGTTTTGGAACAGGAACTTTTACAATGGAACTTTGGGCAAAGTGTAATCCAGCAGGCGGGGTTCATCAAGCTTTATTGTCTAAAGTAGATTATACTAATGGTTGGATATTTTATATTTATAGCAATAATCTAAGGTTTGCTCAGCATAGTGATTATACCACTCTAGCTACAACAGAAACCTATACTGATGGCATTTGGCATCATTTTGTTGCGGTAAGGGAAGACAATGACGACGGTGTTTTGTATGTTGACGGTGTTGAGAAAAAAAGAGCAGTAGATTTCTTTGTGGGACAGAACTTAGATTATGATGGTTTTTTAAACATTGGAACACAAAATCAAGGAGCAGCGAAGTATTTTAGGGGTCCCATTGACGAAGTCCGTATCTACAACAGAGCATTATCGGCGGAAGAAATAATGAAACACTATTTACAAACAAGGAGAAACCTACGCTTGTAAGATTGAGTAAGGCGAAGCCTTACTCAAATGAAAGAGTCAAATGAAAGAGGCGAAACCTCTTTCAAATGAAGGAGGTCAAAAAAAAACAGCTCTTTGAAAAGCTGATGAAATAGTGTAAATCCTAATTTAAATCAATACTCTAATTTGATTCCCAGTTTATCAGCAAGTTGCTGAATCCATTTTTCGTGGCGATCTACCTTACCGGTTATTACTACATATTCTTGATGCATATCGGCCACGGCTTTCACTAATTTGTCTACAGAAACCGTCAAGGCTTCAATAGATTCACGAAGGCCGCCTAAATCTTGTTTTGTTTCACCCTTAAATTGGTCAAATTCCTCCAGAGTAACTATTTTAGCCAAATCTTCTTTAGTCGCCAGCACTTCCTTTAGTTTTTTAATATCTTTATCGTCAAGCATAATTCTATTTTTATTGTAGTTTTATAAAAAAGATGTGTCAAGTTTATGTATGTGAATTGTTACGAAGTAAAACTGTCCGAGGTTCCACCTCGACCACCTCGACTCGACCATCTCGACCAAAGATGTCCAAGGCGAAGCCTCGAACAATATGACAAATCAAAAACCCCTTAAAATCAATAGATATATTTTAAAACTATGGCATTTTTTGAAGAATTAAATGAATTAAGAAAATTTCTTTTGCCTTGTTTGGGTGTTTTCTTAGCTTTTTCTGCTTTGTGTTTTGTTTTTGGAATAACCCAAATTGAATTATTCGGAGAGAGCTTCTATTTTTTAGTACCTACTTTTAAGTCTTTTTCAGTCCAATTTTTGGAAATAATAAAAGAGAATTTATTGCCAGAAGGAGTGCAGTTGATTGCTACCAATCCCCTTAATGCTTTTTTTGCTCAAATTACTGTCTCTTTATTCCTGGGTTTAGTTTTTTCACTTCCTTTTATCTTGTATAAGTTTATAAAATATTTGGCCCCGGCTCTTTATGGGAAAGAAAGAAAAATAGTATTTAAAGTTTTGGCCCCCTCTTTTTTCTTATTCGGAGCTGGCTGCCTTTTTGCCTATTTTGTTTTAATACCTTTAACTTTTGACATTCTTTATTCTTATGCTGAAAGAATGGGAGCCGCGTTGTTCTTTACTATAAATGAGTTTGTGGGCATGGTTTTGGCTTTTATAGTAGTGACAGGTATTATTTTTCTGCTTCCAGTTTTTATGGTTTTGCTAAGCCGTTTAGGAATAATTAGATCCAGTTTTTGGCAAAAGAATTGGAGGTATGCCATTTTGGCTAGTTTAATTTTTTCTGCTATAATTACTCCTGACGGTACTGGCATTACTATGTTGATTTTGTCTTTGCCGATGGTCGGTCTTTATTTTTTAGGATGTCTATTAAGTTAAAACAATTAAACAAAAAAGGTCGAAGATTAATTTTAATTAAACAAATGAAATAAAATGTTAGGTTTTGGTGAAATATTAATTATTATCTTAGCAGTGGGCATTGTGCTTTTTGGCGGTAAAAAGATTATAGATTTAGCTAGGTCTATGGGAAGATTTAGCGGCGAGTTTAAAAGAGGAAAAAAGGAAATAGAGAAAGAGCTCAAAGAAGCCGAAGAGCAAGAAACTAAAGAAAAATAAAATGAAGCTAAATAGAAGAAATTTTCTAAAGTTTTTGTTGGTAAGTATCGGAGCCTTTCTAATAGGGAAGTTTTTCGGCTCGGGTTTTGGTTCTCAGAAACCACAAGTAGAAACAGAAACAGAAAAAGACTTCAAAACATTTAAAGTGACCGAAAAAGGGAATGAGATAACCTTTTATGATCAGGGTGGAGCAGAAATATTAGTTCTAGATAAAGAGGTATTTTAATAAAAACAAGGGGATTATTTTATAAAAAACAAAGGTCGATTCTCCTGGTGTTGGTTTACGTGCTGTTTAATTAGCTGTTTATGAAAACAAAAAAGTGCAAACATCGCTGGATAAATTTAGTAGGTAAATCTGGAAAAAAATTCATACCTACTCCTTTGTGGGTGTGTTTAGGGTGCGGGACGCTAAAGGTGGGCAGAAGAACGATTAGAATCTCTCGTTATCGCTTAGATATGGGAAACAAGCCCATCTACAATGCCAGCGAAGTTCATGGAACAGTTTATTATTCTTAAATAATTATGGCCTTTGTCTGGACAGAAGATGTTGGCGTTGGTGATTCAATTGACGCTGCTGATGTAAATGAAGTAAAAACCAACCTAGATACCATTTACACTACTTTGAGTATTACCAGGGGCGGCTGTGCTTCGGGTGCTGGCTGGACAGAACTTCCAGTTTCAACAGGAGACGATATAACCTCAGCTCAATTTCAGCAAATGAGAGATGCTACCGATTATGCTTACGACAATAAATGCCCTGGTTACTGTAATGATGAAAATACCGGTTATAATTATGGTGACGACACAGGCGCTAATACTGGTGAAGATGGAACTTACTGTTCTTCTGATTTGGGTGGCCGGAATTTGAGCGGGTATAACCTAAATGAGAAGGGGACTTATAACACAGGTGCTAATTCTGATGAAGATGGAACTTACTGTTCTTCTGATTTGGGTGGCCGGAATTTGAGCGGGTATAACCTAAACGAGAATGGAGGTTATAACTTAGTCGTGTAGTCATTAAAGGTAAACAAAAATGGCATTTTCTTGGACAGAAGATATTATTGTTGGAGCATCAATTGATTCTACTGACATAATCGAGATTAGAAATAATGTTGATACTGTTGATAATGAGATGTGTGCTGCTGATAAAGTCGGAGTAGATAGCAGCTATGACTATTCAGAAGATTCTGGTTACAACAGTGGCTATGAAAGCACTAATAACCCTACCTATTGTTCGGGTGGGCATCAATCTACCGTATATTCCGGTGAGGAAGGTAGTGTAAATTCTGGAGAAGATAGTGGCTATGATGGCACCAATAACGTTACCTATTGTTCGGGTGGGCATCGTTCTACCGTATATTCCGGTGAGAATGCTGTTGTTTATGCCCCAAATTAGCCATAACAAAATAGTAATTATAAAAAGAGATTATGAATAGATTAGTAGCATCTGAAATATTGACCTCAGGTTGGTGTCCTCTCAACTGTCACTATTGTTATATCCCGAAGAGTCCCCAGATGAAGAAAATCCATCGCCGAATTACTCGTAGTTTAAAAGACGGCAGTTATATTAGGAATCTCAAAAGGATTTATGATAGCCAATCTTTGGAGAGTCTTGGCTTATGGGGCACTGAGCCCACATTGACATTGGATATAATAAGATCTCAAATCCCAAAATTTGTTGAAGCTTTCCCTAAATTAAAAACCATATCATTCTCAACTTGCGGGTTGTTTGTTGAATCGCTTGAAAGGTTTATTAGGGTACTGAATGGTTATAATATTGGAGTGGATATACAGATATCTGTTGATGGTCCCGCTTTCATAACAGATAAGAACCGGGCTGTAGGCGTTGCCAAGAAAGTGCCTGAGAATTTCTCTAGATTATTGTCTTCAATTCAAGATGTGAAGACCAAAGTTTCTTTTCGTTGGAAGACTACTTTGACCATTGAGAATTTACAAGAGATAAATGCTGATACATCTAAAATAGATAAGTATTGGGAATATTTTGAGGATTTATATAAGAGATTTTCTAAGATAAATCAGAATGAAAGGATAACCCTTTACGCTCGTGAGAGTCTCCCTACATTGGCAGTGCCGGGTAGATATACATCAAAGGATGGCAGAATTTTCGCCCAATTTTTGAGGAATCTTCATCGGAAGGGTCACAAGACTGCCTATACTTTTAGATTAAAGAGAATTTTGAACTTCTGGGATGAATTAGGGATAAAAAAGAGTATGTTTACTTGTTCTGGCGGAGATAGCAATACTGGTATTGGGAAGAATCTACATATTTGCCACAGGAGTTTCTATTTGGATGAAGACGAATATGTAGATAGCATCCTCCAGCAAAAGGGAATTGAAAATTGGGATGTTTCCTATTTTGAGCGTGGTATGATTAATCTACTAAGAGACTTCTATATCGTAGATCCGTCGGATAAAGCAGATTTATCCCGATTTTTCTATACGATGAGAAGTTATCACGATTTCTGGAAATTACAGATTGGCTACACCAGAGCCATGATGATAGAATTAGCTAGCGTTAATCAAGTAAACAAAGAATATCTTGAGAACGAAGAATTAAGTGTTCTTTTTACCCTTTTTGCTGCTTCAGCACTTAGTTGTCCAATGGAGCAATTGCTTAATACGGGAGTTATTCATTTTATGCCATCGTCATTACTAAGATTATTTGGCAACGGCGCATTTAAAGAATTATTAAATGACACAACAAGAAGAAAATAACATTTTGATGAGTTCATTTCTGGAGCGGACCTTCTTCAAATCGTGGAAGGATCCAGAGAAAGGACAAGAAAATTTTAGGTCGGTAGAGCTTTTTATAAATACCCGGTGCGACCTCGACTGCGCTTATTGTTACCTTCGTAAACATGGTGCTGAGCTTTACCCTCCTAAATTCCAAGATGACAGCAAGGTTCTGAAGAACCTTGAGCTTGTCCTAGACTGGTTTGTAGCCAATCGGTTTGCTCCGCATATTGAGTTCTTTTCAGGCGAACCTTTAACTCAGAAAGTAGGTTTACAAACTCTAGACATGATACTTGATAGGTTTGAGAAAGTTTCACCCAAGCCCTCCCGGATAGTTGTACCTACTAATTACACCTTTTTATTGAGTGAAACCTTAACACAGAAAGTGGAGAAACTCCTAGAGCGGTCCAAAGCAATAGGCATGCCTATACTTCTTAGCGCATCCTTTGACGGGAAATATTGCGAGGATAATAGACCTTTTAAGTACCGGAAGGATGATCCAAGAGATGATAGTTATTATGATAAGGCTTTCGCTTTCAGTAAAAAATGGAAATTTGCCTTTCATCCAATGATATGGTCAAAACATATTGAGGATTGGCAAAAGAATTTTCTTTGGTTCCAGAAGATGTTAAAGAAGTACGATATACCGTGGGAGAATATCTATCTTCTGGAGGTCAGAGATAAAGAATGGGATGTAGATAGTGCAAAGAAATTTGGCGAATTCATTGATTTTTTGATTCGGTGGATTTTTAATGTGCCCTGTCAAAGAGACGTCAAAAAGTATGTTGATGCTGTATTTAGAAACGGCTTCAATATACTAAGAGCTCCTTTAACTACAGTGGGGAGGGGAATGGGTTGCTCAATACAGTCAAATATTACTATACGGTTGGGTGATCTGGCTATTGTGCCTTGTCATAGAACAGCATACGAACCTTTTATTTTTGGACACTTGATTGTTAAGAATGGAAAGATAACCGGGGTAAAAGCTGATAATTCCGAGCTAATGATCGGGATAATGTCTATGGAAGCTAAAAATCAGCCAATATGCGAGTCCTGCTTGTTGAGGCACCTTTGTACGCAGGGTTGTTTGGGTAGCCAGTTTGAAGCAACCGGCGACTTATTTACTCCAATACCAACCGTTTGCCGACTTCAACATGCTAAGATAGCGGCTATGGTGAAAACATATAAGGAATTGGGCATATCAGACCTTGTCTATGAGAGGATCCGACCCGAGAAAAAAGCGGCAATAAAAATATTAGAGGAGATGCTATATAAAAAATAATAATTAAATAAAAACAATTATATGGAGAAAGAAGAGTTTAAAAAATACAAAGGGACTGTCAGTAAAATAAAAGAAATAATGAAATACGAAGCAGAACTCAGAAAGCTTTTCGGAAACAGGTTGCCAATCATTAAGAAAACTTTCGGAATAATGGAAGGCCAAATGAATGCTCTTGCTAAAGATAAAAAAATTAAGGCCTCAGGTGAAGAAAAGTCCAGGGTTAAGGAAACTGTAAACCTTTTCCTAAACATTGCGGTGAATCAGCCGATAACTTCAATATTCAGAGATCTATCAAGGACCTATTTACTTCTGGCCTTTAATTGGAATAAAGAACTGGGAGAGAGGCCGGATATGGAGATTGCGATAAAGGCTACTCAGAGAATTGTGGAGGGACAGCTGACTATGCTTGATACCGTAAATCTTCTGAAGGAGCTCGTAAAACAGAGTAGGGGAATGTTAAATTATAGGCCTCCGGCTTTTGAGCTCAGTAGGCATTATTTGGAAAGCCTGCAGGAAGAAGCTAGAAAAAAGGAAAAAGGCAAAGTGAAAAAAGGTAAAGTGAAGAAGGGCAAAGCAAAAAAAAGGCAAAGAAAAATAAAATCTTAACTTGTAAAAATTGTTCGAAACTTAATTTCGAAAAGGCCTGTAAAATGTTAAAAGTATTGAACAAAGCAAAAGAATTGGCATTTGACGTCTTTTGGCCTAAAAAGTGCATTGGTTGCGGCAGAGAAGGAGAATATATTTGTGATAAGTGCAGCATATTTCTGAGCGAGTCAGTTAATAATATAGATAAGTTAGTCAGCATTTGGGAGTACGAAGGCATTATGAAAAAGTTAATTTATCATATTAAATATGAGGGACAGACACATATTGTTAATGAACTTGTTGAGAAAGCCTTTAAAGTTATAGCTAAAGATACAGCTAGGTTTGAAAAGTTTCTTAATTTTCTCTTAGCCAAAGATACATATATTACTTATGTGCCCATGTACAAGAAAAAGGAAAAGCAGAGAGGCTTTAACCAGGTAGAATTGATTGCTAAAAAAGTTGGGAAAATAACAAAAAAGGAAACTGTTCCCTTATTAACAAAAATAAAAGACAATCTTTCTCAGACTGGTTTGAATTATCAAGAAAGAATAGAGAACGTTAAAGACGTCTTTAGTTTCAGAGAAGAATGTACTTGTCCTGATAATATCTTAGTGGTTGATGATTTTTGGATAAGCGGGGCAACCATGAAAGAATGTTTTAAGATTTTAAAGCAGGCTGGTGCTAAAAATATTTGGGGATTTGCTTTAGCTAGGATTACATAATTTTTATTATTAAAATACCTTTGTTAAGAACAAAACATGGAGAAGAGGAAAAACAGAAAAAATGAAATAAAAAGGAGTAGAAATCCTTGGAATAGACCGAAGTGGATTATGTTTGGGTTGCTGGTGGGTGTAGTCATAGCCACGGTTGGCTCTGTAGCTGCTTTGAATGGTTGGTTTGGTGGTGGTTCGATTCCATCTGACACTTTCACCCGAGGTTTGGTTGGCTACTGGGCGTTTGAGGAAGGTTCGGGCAATATTGCTTATGATGTTAGTGGTTATGCCAACAATGGAACTTTCGGTACTTACATGGTAACTTCCACTGACGCTTGGACCACTGGTAAAATCGGTCAAGCCCTCCAATTTGACGGCACGGATGATTATGTTGATTGCGGTACAGGTAGTAGTTTAGATATTACTGATGCGATTACACTTGAAGCGTGGGTAAAAGCAGAAGCATTTGTAAGTGATGCTGGAATCATTGGGAAAAATTATGGTGATAGCGTCTATCCTTACTTTTTATGGGTGATGTCTGACGGAAAAGTCAGACTCAATTCCTATGGGGTGGATGCAGAACATCGTTGGTTAATCCTTTCCTCTCAACCAATTACAACAGGAAGTTGGTATCATATTGTTGGAACTTTTAATACTGCTAATGCGAACTTGTATATCAATGGAGAAGCAGAAACTCCTGTAGGTGTTGGCTATCCTTTACCGACAAACACTAAAGATGTTTGGATTGGGAAGTATGTCTACCTTGATTCCTTCAATGGCGTCATCGACGAAGTTCGCATTTACAATCGGGCGTTGTCAGCTGCTGAAATTCGCTATCATTACAACCGCGGCGGGCCAGTGGCTCATTGGAAGTTTGATGAAGGCGAAGGTAGGACAGTTTATGATTCAACTCCCAATGACAATGATGGCACGCTTGTTTTGGCTGGCAGTGCCACTTCCTCAGCTTGGGTTTCTGGCAAATACGGCACTGCTCTCTCCTTTGACGGCACGGATGATTATGTTGATTGCGGAGATGACAGTAGTTTGGATATTACTGATGCAATTACTGTGGAAGGTTGGGTAAATTTAGAAGCGGAACAAGAAGCCCTTCTTCTCTCCGATGATTTTACAGGCGTTACACTTGATAGCGCTAAATGGGATACTCATATTGCTCCTAATGCTTCGGTTACCCAGGACGATGAGCTCCAACTTAATAATCAGACAGGGAGCACTCATTCCGGAGCTAAGGCCTTCTCACAAAATGATTTTGTTAAGGCTAATGGTATAAGATTTCTTACCAAATGGAAACCTCATAAAGACCATTATTCTACAGCTTGGATACCTGTTATTGCTTTTTCTAAATCTGATGCAGATAGGGGTTCTACTCCTAATCCCTATGGCGAAAGAGAGGAACAATTTGTAAAAATTGCATTAGGCAGTGCTTCTGATACTACAAATAGAACAAAACTTTATGTTCTTGCTACTGGCACGGACGCAGAGACTTATTCTGGAATTCTTAGGGGCGAAGCAGATATTGACATAGATGAAACCATCTGGCACGACCTTGAAATAACTATAGATCCAAATACCCGTCTATGTAAGGTATATTTGGACGATGTTGAGGAAATTAGCTGCACTATTGATGAGACAAGTTGGGATAGTATAGGTTCTATGTTTAAAGTTGAATTGGGAACTTCTGATTATAACAAAGACAATACTGAAAGATTTGATAATGTTAGACTTTATAATTATCAAAGCACTATTATTGGTAAAGGTAGTAATGCTTTTGGAGTAGAGGTTAAGGATAATACTCTTTTTGGTCATATAAATGACCAAAAAGTATCAACTTCAATAGCTACAGGATGGCATCATTTTTCTCTTGCCTATGATAAAGAGAACATAAAATTGTATTTGGATGGAGTTGAAAAGGATTCACAGGTATATAGCACGGCTATCAATACTAATAGTGATAGCTTAAGAATTGGAGATATACTCAACGGTCTCATTGATGACGTCCGGATTTACAACTACGCCTTAACGCCGGATGAGATTGCTTTGGATTATAATGCTGGCTTTGCAGCCAAGTTCGGCTATTCGGCTGGCACCTGCGAGCGCGACCCAGGAGCTTGTATGAATTTAGGTTTGGTTGGTTATTGGAATTTTGATGAAGGAAGCGGGATAACGGCCTATGATGCTTCAGATTACTCAAACGACGGTACCTTTGGTACTTACATGGCTACAGGAACGCCGTGGACAACAGGAGTAGTGCCCTTGTCCGCCGGAGCCTCTGGCGGAGGCGCCCTCCAATTTGACGGCATAGACGATTATGTTGATTGCGGGGATCCCCCGGACAATATCTTTGAATCAGTCTTTAACGACTTTAGCGTTTCTGCTTGGTTCAAGACTACTGCCACAGGTGGGACGATAGTAAGCAAATATTTCCCTTGGTATCTCCTTGTGAGTGGGTCAAAGTTGTATGCTCGGTATTATGTTGGCGCAGAAAGGGTAACTTTAACATCTGATGATAATGTCAACGATGGCGTATGGCATTTGGGTTGTGGGACTATTGATAGAGATGGCTTCGCAAGGTTGTATATTGACGGAGTAGAGGTAAAATCACAGGATATTTCAGCTTGGGCAAGCGATAATTGGGGTGGATATTCGTATAATTTGTCAATAGGCGTGACAACTTATGGTTTAGGTAATTATTTTGAAGGTCTTATCGACGAAGTTAGGATTTACAATCGGGCATTGTCAGCAGAAGAAGTGCGCTATCACTACAACCGCGGCGGGCCAGTGGCTTATTGGAAGATGGATGAGGGTTCAGGTTCGACTGCTTATGATTCCACAGAAAATAATAATGACGGCACGCTCTATGGTGAAATGGCAACCT
>CAYZXA010000009.1:10137-12408 GCA_964482335.1 uncultured Candidatus Saccharibacteria bacterium | reverse complement strand
CCCTTTTAATTTATCAAGAAAACCCATAATTATATCTCTCTAATTTTACAAATGCTTTTTAATTTTTTGACCTTTTTAAATCCCAAAGAAACAAATATAGCTAAGGAAATTAAAATAATGATTGGGATAATATACTTTAAACTGCCCTCCATACTAATTATAGAGAAATTATAAAGCCCGTGCAAGAAGACAGCTATTGTTATACCCAGAGCCCTTAACTGGAACCTCTTTTTTGTTTTAAGAATAGACAGAGCTAAGAAATAGCCGATAAGTCCTGAACAGAGAACATGTAGAAAGGTTGCGCTGACAAACCTGAAGGAACTTAATAAGAAAGTTTCCAGCAATTGAGAAGACTGACTCAAGGGAAAGATAATTAAAAGATTTTCTAAAGCAGCAAAACCCAGCGCAGCAACAATCATATAGAGCATGGCATCAACTGGTTCGTCAAACTCAGGATTTCTTAAAACTTTTTTTCTAACCACCAGATATTTAAAAACCTCTTCTGTCAAGGCAATGCCCAAAAAGATGTAGATTATCTGAATAGGTACCACTTCAGCAAAACCCAGTTCTATAAGGGCAACAGGAATGGCTGCCAACATGCCATAAAAGAAAATCTTCAAAATCATGGCATTGGATTCAGGATGGCTGTCTTTGCGCAAAAAGAACAAAAGCCAGATGATGCTGGGAGCTAAGCCAAAAAATATGTAGATAGCATAATTCATATTAATGAGGCCATTGTGCAATCATTAAACACGGCTCTTTATTTTTTAGAGGAATCTTTTGATAAATTTCTTCGGTAATAAAGGGCATGAAGGGATGCAGGAGTTTCAAAGAAGTTAATAATGTTTGGAGTAAGATTTGCTGAGTTTGTTTATCTTTTTGCTTTTTGGCGTCTTCAAGATACTTATCGCAGAAATCATGCCAGAAAAAATCATACAAAGTATGAGCTGCTTTGCCGAATTTGTAGTTCTCTAAATCCTTGTTGACTGATTTTACTGTTTTATCCAGAGCTTTTAATATCTTTTTATCTGCTGAAGTTAGATTGCGGAGGTTAAGCTTTTTGTTTAGAGTTAAATCTTGATCAACTTGCATTAAGACAAAACGAGAAGCATTCCATAATTTGTTGCAGAACTTCTTGCCCATGACAATATTATCCTCAACAAATCTAATATCCTGTCCTTTCATGATTTGATAAGCTATGCCAAAACGCGTAGCATCAGCTCCATACTTTTCAATAAGGTTTATTGGGTCAATACCAGTACCCAGAGATTTTGACATGCGTTTTCCTTCTCTGGTTAAAACAGTGGCATGGATGTAGATATCTTGGAAAGGAGCTTTTTTCATAAACTCCATGCCAGAGAAAATCATGCGAGAAACCCAGAGGTTTATAATACCTCGGTCAGTTGAGAGAACATTGGTCGGATAAAAAGTTTTTAAATCTTTGGTTTTTTCAGGCCAACCCAAAGCAGCAAATGGCCACAAAGCAGAAGAGAACCAAGTGTCTAAAACATCTTCTGTTCCTTCAATGGGGATTTTATGCCCCCACCAGATTTGCCTTGAAATACACCAATCTCTTACATTCTTCAACCAATCAAAGTATAATTTTTCCCATCTCTTGGGCCGGAGTTTGACCTTGCCTGATTTAACAGCTTTGATGGCTGTTTTAGCCAGTTTGTCCATTTTTAGAAACCATTGGTCTGAAAGAATGAGTTCTACAGTAGTTGAACACCTGTAGCATTTGGGAATTTGGTGAGTATAGTCTTCAGTTTTTTTTAAGAGTCCGAGTTTTTCTAAATCCTCAACAACTTTTTTCCTGGCTTCCAATACTTTCATTCCTTGATAGGGGAGAGGAACGTCTTTTGTCATTTTGCCAGTTTCGTCAATCACCTGAATCATTTTTAATTTATGTCGCAAACCTATCTCATGGTCAGTCAAATCATGGGCAGGGGTAACTTTAACAGCTCCGGTGCCAAACTTTGGATCAACTAATCTATCAGCTATAATTGGAATTTCTCTGTTAGTTAAAGACAGGATAACTTTTTTGCCAACAAGACTTTTATACCGCTTATCCTTTGGGTTTACAGCAACAGCTGTATCTCCCAGCATGGTTTCGGGCCTAGTTGTAGCCACTGTAATGTGACCCTTGTCTTTTAAAGGATATTTAATGTACCAGAGATAGCTTTCTTCTTCTTTGTGCTCCAATTCCAAGTCTGATAAAGAGGTTTGGCATCTGGGGCACCAATTAACTACTCTACGGCCTTTGTAAATCCA
>CAYZXA010000009.1:2564-10037 GCA_964482335.1 uncultured Candidatus Saccharibacteria bacterium | reverse complement strand
GGTGGGATGACAATAGTGTACGGTTTTTTCCTTTTGCCTGGCAGTTTATCAGGATTAAAAAATTCGCTCTTTTCCCAAAGACCATATATTCTATTTTCAACCTTTTTAGGGTCGTAAGCCTTAGCAAGCTCCATACAATAATCATTCTACCTTTTACCTTGATTTTTTTCAAATTTTAAGGTAAAATGCAAACACTGGTCCCATCGTCTAATGGTCAGGACATCAGCTTTTCAAGCTGACGATCGGAGTTCGACTCTCCGTGGGACCGCCACATATATTAAGGAGGTTCGAGTCCACGACCCGCAGCACGCTAAGTCAGGTGATTGAGATGCCTGGCTTTAAAAATCGCTCAAGTATGTACGAAATAAATAAAATCTGGCATAATTTACTAACAAGTAAAAAAGGTCGAGATAATAATTTTTTAAAAAAAACAATATGGCAAAATCTAATTCTGCGTTCATGAAGCCGATGAAAATCAGCGATGACTTGGCTGCAGTCGTCGGCAAGGGGCCAATGCCCCGTTCCCAAGTTGTCAAAAAACTCTGGGTGTACATCAAAAAGAACAACCTTCAGGATAAAAAGAACAGACGCAATATCAATGCCGACGCAAACCTGAAAAAGGTTTTCAAAGGCAAAGCGGTTGTCAACATGTTTGAGATGACCAAACTTGTTTCCAAGCATCTTTCCTAAGGCAGTTGTTTACACAATAACTTAGCTAAACGACCCGACACGCGTCGGGTCTTTAGTTTGTTTATGGAGGACTATTCTATGTTAATAATAATCGCCGAAGGGCCCGCAGCAATACTGGTTATAATCAAAAACACAGACCGATAACCTGTGTTTTTTAATTGATAATTATTCTAAATGAATTCTTTTCTGGAATTCTTGTAGTTTTTCCTGGAGGTCCGGGTATTTTTTAAGTCCTGGATCCTCTTCCAGTATTTTTTTTGCAGCCCCCCTTGTTTTTTCAATAAGGGAGATGTTGGTTAAAGAAGCCATGGCCAAATCCGGGATGCCCCACTGACGCGTGCCAGAGAAATCTCCAGGCCCTCTGATTTGCAAATCCTTTTCAGCCAGTTCAAAGCCATTCTCGCAACTTGTCAGAGCTTTCAATCTTTTCCGTGTTTTCCTTGAGGGGGAGTCAGTGAATAAGAAGCAGTATGATTGGTAGCGCGACCTACCGACCCTTCCTCGAAACTGATGCAATTGAGCCAGACCGAATTTGTCAGCTCCTTCTATCATCATGACGGTGGCGTTGGGTATATCTACTCCGACTTCTACAACAGATGTAGATACTAATATGTCTGTTTTTTTATTTGAGAAGTCTCGCATAATCCTTTCTTTCTCTTTCATGGCTAGCTTGCCATGCAGCATAGCGACATTTAAGTCAGAGAAGACTTTCTTTGACAGCTTCTCGTATTCTTCTTTCACAGTCTTGGTTTCTGACCAGCCGTTGGCTTTCTTTTTCTCATCCTGGGCCTCAATCCTGGGGCAGATGACAAAAATCTGTCTGTTTTTCTTGGCCTCTTTTTTGATGAAAGAATATGTTTTATTTCTTTCTTTGGGAGAAACAACTTGAGTGATTATTTTTTTCCTTCCTTTGGGAAGCTCTTTAATTAAGGAAAGGTCAAGATCTCCGTAAATGGTCAGAGACAGAGTGCGGGGGATAGGGGTAGCTGTCATTGATAACAAATGAGGGATGGCTGTTGTCTGTTTGGTAAGCTTGGCACGCTGTTCCACCCCGAATCTGTGCTGTTCATCTAAAATGACCAAAGCTAGGTTGTCGAACTTGACGTGGTCCTGGATTAAAGCATGCGTGCCTATTAAAAGATTTATCTTGTTGTCCTTTGCCTTCTCTAAGAGTTTTCTCCTTGAAATCTCTATTGTGTCGTTTGGCAGCCTTTTTGAAACGAACTTGTCTTCTTTCCCCGTAAGGAGGCCGACATCAAGATTGAATCCCTCCAATAATTTACTGATTGTTTTGAAGTGCTGTTTGGCTAATATCTCTGTCGGAGTCATTATGACCGCCTGATAACCTGCCTTCATGCAGTTTAGAGCAGCCATGGTAGCTACCACTGTTTTCCCGGAGCCCACATCTCCCTCAAGGAGCCTGTTCATAGGCCTTGGTTTTTCTAAATCCTTGAGAATCTGCCAGGAGGTCTTTTTTTGAGCATCTGTTAGTCGGAAAGGTAAAGATTTAACAAATCTCTGCATCAACTTTAAGTTCAGAGCAACAGGAAAAGCTTTTTCTTTTGATAATCTCATTCTTTCTCTTAAAACCCACAAAGATAAATTGAAAAGCTCTTCGAAGCTGAATCTTTGTTGGGCTTTTTCGGCCAGACTTAGAGAATCAGGAAAGTGAATTTGCCAGATGGCTTCTTTTAAAGGCAAAAGCTGATGTTGCTTGATAATCTTTTTCGGCAAAGAATCTTTAAGTTCATTTTTGAAGCTTAATAAAAGAGGCTGGATAATGAATCTTAACCACCTTGAAGATAATCTTTCGGTTTCAGGATAAACAGGAATAATTCTGCCAGTATGAGTCAATTCAGTGTCTGCCAGCACTTTTTCATAAGCTGGATTTGAGAGATATAGTCCGCCGTTTCCAGAGACCACTTTACCAGTTAAACAAATCTCATCTTTTGGTTTTAAAACATTAGTTAGATATGCTTGGTTAAACCAGACTATTTTGATGGCGCCGGTTTTATCACCTATGATGCCTTGGGTTAACATCATTCTTTTTTTCCAAGTTCTGACATTTTTAATTTCTAGGATTTTCCCTCGCAAACAGCAATTTTCATTTAATTTAACTTTGGCTATGGGTACGATATTTGAAAAATCCTCATAGCGATGAGGAAAATGGAAAAGGAGATCATTGATTGTTTTAATGCCCAGCCTTTTTAGCCTTTTTTGATAGACAGGGCCAACTCTGGCCAGCTTTTCAATAGGAGTAGACAAGTCCATGGTGCGCTCGGCAGGAGTCGAACCTGCAACCTTTTGATCCGCAATCAAACGTTCTATCCATTGAACTACGAGCGCAAGATCTGATTATGCGGAGAGGGTGGGAGTCGAACCCACAAACCCGATAAAGGGTTCCGGTTTTCAAAACCGGTGGAATAGCCATTATCCGACCTCTCCAAAGATAAAATTTGCGGAGGAGGTGGGACTCGAACCCACAAGCCGCTTTTTACACGGCGATGGCTTAGCAAGCCACTGGAATAGCCATTATCCGACTCCTCCATATTCATAAAATACCATCTTTTTTGTTTTCCGTCAATTCTGATATAATGAAATTAGAGGGGATTTAGTTTGTCCACATACCCTATTCTTCTTTAAAATGTTAAAATAGAGGTGATGATTTGGAATCCTTTTAAAATGGCGCCTAAAAGTTTTTTAGGGGTAGATATTGGCACGTTCTCAATTAAGATTGTTGAGGTATCGAAAGTAGGCAAAAGAAAGAAGCTTGAAAACTATGGAGAAATACAGGCAGTATCTCTTTATGAAAAGCCATTCCGCACTTTTGAGAAAAGCACTTTGACCATAGCTAACCATGATGTAGTCAGAGCTATTTCAGGCGTTTTGAAGGAAGCTAAAATGAAAAGCAAGAAGGCTTATTTCTCTATCCCTGATTTTTCTAGTTTTTTCACTACTTTTACCCTGCCCGTCATGACAGAAGAAGAGTTGCCTCAGGCCGTTGAGTATGAGGCTCGTCAGCATATCCCTCTGCCTTTGTCAGAAGTTACCTTAGATTGGCAGGTGATTGAAGGCAAGACAATCAATCACAAACCAACCCCCTTTAAAATTTTGTTGGTCGCTGTACCGAATGAAATTATCCAACAATACCAGGACATTGCCACCAACACCGGATTGGAGCTTTTATCTCTTGAAGCAGAAGTTTTTGGTTTAGCCCGAGCCTTAATTAAAACTTCAGAAAAAGAGCTAAGCGTTGCTTTAATTGACATTGGCGCTCGCAGCACCACCATCAGTATTATAAATAAAGGCATTTTAGGCATATCTCACAGTTTTGATACTTCTGGCAACGACTTAACTAATCTCATTGCCAAAGGACTGAATGTTGATTATTCTAAAGCAGAAGAATTAAAAAATAAACACGGTCTTTTGCCTTCCGAGGCCGGCACCAGAGAAATCATGCTGCCCCTGATTGACTTAATTTTAAATGAGATTAAAAAGATTTCGCCAAACTTCTATCAAACAGAAAAAAGAGAAATTCAAAAAGTTATTGTGGCTGGCGGTTCAGCTTTGATACCCGGCTTGGCTGACTATTTTTCAAAGAGCTTAGGGAAACCAGTTGAAATTGCCAATCCTTTTTCTGATATTTATTATCCGCCAATTTTAGAAAACGTCCTAAAGAAAATGGGTCCCAGCTATACCATTGCCATTGGCACGGGTTTAAGGGGTCTAGAATAATATGGTTGGTATTATTCCCAAACCAAGAAAAAGAATACCAGAGTGGTACAAGTTTGCTTTTTACATTGCTCTAACACTATTAATAGGAGTGATTTTATCTTATGCTGCTTTGTTTTACTTTGAGAGCAGGGCTTCGACCACTTTAATGGACTTAGAGGATCAGATTAGCCAAGTTGGGGGTGAGGAAGAGAAAGTCCTGGAAAGAGAAGTTATCACTATTAAAGAACAAATTAATACTTTTTCAAAAATATTTCCAGTTCATAAAAAACCTTCCAGCTTCTTTACGCTTTTAGAAGAAAACTGTCATTCTAAGGTTTGGTTCACCGAATTAGAATTAAGGCCTGATGAAGCCGAGGTTTCGATTTCTGGCAAGACTTTAAATTTTCAAACCTTAGGCCAACAGTTTCTTATCTTCCAAGGGGAAAATTTGATTGAAGAAATTGCCTTAACTAGTTTAGCTATCGGGAAAGAGGGTGACGCAGAATTTGTTTTCCGTCTTTCTCTTAACCCCGAGATATTTAAATGAATAAATTAATAATTATTGGCGGTTGTTTAGTTTTGACTCTCGTTTTGGGGCTCACTTTGGTCTGGCCAAAATATCAAAACATTCAGGTTTTACGATCCAATATTGAAGTAAAAGAAGCTGAACTTGAGAATAAAACAGATTATTTCGCTCAGATAAAGGAAACTTCTGAAAAAGCAGGAGAGTATGAGGAAAATCTAGCTAAAATATCAAGTGCTTTGCCTCAAAGCGCTGCTTTGTCTTCCCTTTTCAACTTCTTACAATTGGCAACTGCTCAAACAGGCTTGCTTTTAGAGAAGATTAGTTTAGTAGGCGTGACTGACTCAGAGGAAATAGAAGAGATAAAGGAAACCAGGGTTAGTTTGGAGATTAGCGGCGCTTATTCAGCTTTCAAAAATTTCCTGACAGCCCTTGAGAATTCATCAAGGATTATTGAAACAGAAGAAATTACTTTTAATTCTCCCAAAGAGCCGGCTGATGCTTTTTCCTTTACCATGCAGATAAAAACATATTCTTATTAACTATGGCTATCACTTTTTTACAAGCGAAAAAAAGACAAAAAAACTTGATTCTTGTTTTAGCCTTGGCAACCTTTGCCATTGTTTTGCTTGTTTGGTTTAACTTTTTAAGGAGAGAAGCGCCACCTTCACCTATTAGTCCAGCATTCGGTCGCTTAGAGATTAAAATAGACTGGGGGATCTTAGAAAATCCTCAACTGGAAACCTTACAAATGTTCGAAGAGGTGCTTCCTTTTGAGGGTGAAGCAGGTAGAGAAAATCCTTTTGTACCATACTAACATGACCTTAGTTCAATATTTAATTAAAAAGGGAGTGATTGATAAAAAAACAGCTGCTTCTCTGGAGTACGATATTAAAATCTCTGGCAAAAAAGAAGAAGAAATTATTTTAGAAAAGGGCATAGCGCCAGAAGATGTTCTGTTTACTTTAAAGAGTGAGAGCTTAAAGATACCTTTAAAAAAAGTTGTGCCAGAAGAGGTACCTCTTGAGATTTTAGAGCTGATCCCTCACGAATCAGCCAAGTTCTACAAAATGATTGCTTTGAGTAAAAAGGAAAAGAGCCTCGAGGTGGGCATGGTTTACCCGGAGGACTTGAAAGCTCAGGAGGCCTTAAAGTTTTTATCCAGACTGGGCAAGTTCAGCTATAAGGTTGTTTTAATCAGCCTGGCCACCTTCAATGGCCTTTTAAGGCAGTATCAAACCCTAAAGAAAGAAGTAAAAATAGCCTTAGAAGAATTAGAAACAGAATTAAAAACAGAGGAAAGCAAGAAAGTGCCGATCAAGAAAACTGAGTTTGAGAGAAAGATCGGAGAAGCACCAATTATCAGGGTGGTGGCAGTTATATTGAAACAAGCTATTGAGAGCAAGGCCTCAGATATTCATATTGAGCCAACGAAAAAAGAGTTAAAGGTTAGACTTAGAATAGATGGTATTTTACAGCCTACTCTGCTCTTGCCTTTGCAGGTTCATCCAGCTGTTATTGCCCGCATTAAGGTTCTTTCTAATTTAAAAATAGATGAAACAAGAATACCTCAGGATGGCCGCTTCTCAACCAAAGTTTTAGCTAAAGACATTGATTTCCGTGTTTCTACTTTCCCGACTACCCTGGGAGAGAAAGCAGTTTTGCGAGTACTTGATCCAACAGAAGGCGTTAAAGATTTTAAGGCTTTGGGCTTGGAAGAAAGAAACTTTAAAGTTGTTAAAGCAGCTATTCAAAAACCCTATGGCTTGATTTTAGCCACAGGCCCTACTGGCTCCGGTAAGACGACGACGCTCTATGCTATTTTAAATATTTTGAACCAGGAAGGAGTTAATATCATTACCTTAGAAGATCCTGTTGAGTACTTTGTTCCTGGCATCAGCCAGTCCCAAACTAAACCAGAAATCGGCTATACCTTTGCTATGGGTCTAAGGCATATTGTCAGACAGGATCCTGACATCATCATGGTAGGTGAGATTCGAGATGAAGAAACAGCTGCTTTAGCTACTCATGCTGCTTTAACCGGCCACATTGTTCTATCAACTCTGCACACAACCAATGCTCTAGGCGTTATTCCCCGGCTGATTGATTTAGGGGTGGCACCCTTCTTGGTTCCTTCTTCTCTAAGCATTGCTATAGCACAAAGGTTGGTCAGGGTGCTTTGTCCTGAGTGTAAGCAAAAGGTCAAGGCTGATGTCAAAGTTCAGGAGATGATTTTAAAAGAGGTAGAGGCTCTACCTCTCTCTATCAGAAAAGAAGTTAAAATGGCTAAGCCCTTTACTATTTACAAGCCGAAGGGCTGCAAGAAATGCAAAAACACTGGCTATAAAGGCAGAATTGCCCTTTTTGAGATTTTAGAGATGACGCCTCAATTGTCAGACATCATTTTAAAAACTCCTGTCGAATCTAAAATTCAACCTGAAGCTCAACGTCAGGGAATGATTACCATGAAACAAGACGGCATCTTAAAAGTATTAAAAGGCGTGACCTCGGTCGAGGAGGTGCTCAGGGCCGCTGAGGAAAAATAA
>CAYZXA010000009.1:0-2464 GCA_964482335.1 uncultured Candidatus Saccharibacteria bacterium | reverse complement strand
TAATTAATTATTTAATATATGAAAAACAATTACTCTACTCAATTAAAAGAACTACTTAATTTAACAGTTAAAGAAAAAGCATCTGACTTGCATTTATCTTGTGGTCGCCCGCCAGTTTTAAGAGTGTCGGGATCCCTTATACCTTTATTAAAAAAGAAAAAGTTATCAGTTACTGACACCCAGGATTTAGCTAGAGCCTTAATGACAGAGATTCAATACCAGAGATTTGTCAAAGAGAAAGACATTGACTTCTCTTACAACTTTGAAGGCAAAGCCCGCTTTAGAATTAATATCTTTTATCAATTAGGTAGTGTTTCTTGTGCTTTAAGGCTGATTTCAGCCCAGATTCCAACGATTGAAGAATTAAACCTACCTCCTATGTTGCATGAATTTACCAAAGCCAGCCAAGGTTTTGTTTTAATCACCGGACCTTCCAGTCAGGGCAAATCAACCACTTTAGCTGCTTTGATAGATGAGATTAACCATCAGAGAGCCGATCATATTATTACTATTGAAGATCCGATTGAGTATGTTTTCAAAGATGACAGGGCTATTATTGACCAGAGAGAGGTTCATCAGGACACTTTAAGCTTTGCTAAAGCTTTGAGAGCGACCTTTCGTCAGGATCCCGACGTCATTATGGTAGGGGAGATGAGAGACCCTGAAACCATCTCAACTGCCATTACAACTGCTGAAACAGGCCATTTGGTTTTTGCCACGTTGCATACCAATTCAGCAGCCCAAAGCATTTACCGCATTGTTGATGCCTTTCCTCCTGAACAGCAATCGCAAATCAGAGCTCAGTTATCAGGTTCTTTGCTGGGTATTGTTTCTCAAAGATTAATTCCTAGAATTAAAGGTGGTCTCATTCCGGCTTGTGAAATTATGATGTTTAATCCAGCCATTGCCAATCTAATTCGGGAGAACAAAATCCACGAGATACCTCTGGTCATTGAAACTTCAGCCGAGGCGGGCATGATTTCTTTGAATAGATCTTTATCTATCCTGGTTAAAAGAAAAGAAATCTCTTTGGCAAACGCTCTCAATTACTCTCTCAACCCACAAGAACTGAAAATGTTAATACGTAAATAATAAGGTATGAAGTTTAATTATCAGGCAAGGGATAAAAAAGGTCAGGTCCAGAGTGGCATTGTTGAAGCTTCTTCTCGCGAGGCAGTGCTCAGTCTTTTACAAAAACATAAGTTATTCGTTACTCTTTTAGAACAGGTAGCGAAAAAGCCTTTTTACGAAAGGCAGATTAAATTATTCCAAAGAATTTCTCAGAAAGATGTGGTTAATTTTTCTCGTCAGCTGTCCCTGATGTTTAAATCCAAGATTCCTTTGGTTAGTGCTCTTCAATCAATTGGGGAGCAGACCAAAAACTCAGCTTTTAAAGAGAATATTTTAAGCATCTCCCAGGAAGTTGAGGGCGGTACTCCTTTTTCCCAGGCACTTTCTTCTCATGCCAAGCTTTTTTCGCCCTTTTACGTCAGCATGGTTAAGTCAGGCGAGGCCTCAGGCACTCTTTCAGAAAGCTTAACCTATCTGGCTGACCACTTGGAAAAAGAATATTATCTTTCTTCAAAGATAAAAGGAGCCATGATTTATCCTGCCTTGATTGTTGTCGTAGTCATCGGTGTTTTAGTTATGATGATGTACTTTGTCATTCCCAATATGACCAAGGTTCTAACTGAGACTGGCCAGGAGCTGCCGGTCTTGACCAAAGTTGTCATTGGCTTTTCTAATTTTTTTAGAAGCTGGGGCTGGGTCTTGCTGCCGGTTGTCGCAGGACTTTTTATTGGTCTCCTGCGCTATTTTAAAACAGATGAAGGGAAAAAACTCAAGGATAAGTTTCTTTTGAAAATACCTTTAATCGGACCCTTTCTGAGAATGATTTATCTTTCCCGCTTTGCTGAGAATCTTTCTACTTTAATCACTGGCGGCCTGCCCGTTGTTCAAGCTTTGGAGATTACTGGCGACATTGTTGGCAATGACGTTTACCAGACTATTATTTCGCAGATTAAGGATGAAGTCAGAAGAGGACAGAAAATCAGCCAGGTTTTAACTAGGTTTCCTAATGAGTTTCCACCTATTTTGATTCAGATGGTGACTGTTGGCGAGAGAACAGGTACTTTAGGCGAGAGCCTAACCAATGTAGTTGATTTTTACCAGAAAGAGATAGACAGGGGCATTGACAACCTTTTAAGCATTCTGGAGCCGGTTCTGGTTATTTTTTTGGGTGGGTTGGTGGCAGGCTTAATGGCCGCTGTTTTGATGCCCTTGTATCAAATGACTGGCTTTTAAGTTATACACAGGCTCTTGTTTGACATAAATGTGGTATAATATAAATAGTAAAAAATTCCAAAGGTCGAATAAGATAATTAATAGCTATTAATTATTAATTAATTATGAAAAAAAGAGGTTTTACTTTAATTGAACTTTTAGTGGTTATTGCCATTATTGG
>CAYZXA010000008.1:0-13556 GCA_964482335.1 uncultured Candidatus Saccharibacteria bacterium | reverse complement strand
ACCAATAAGCCAATGATTAGAAAACAGTTGCCAGATAAGGTCTACAAGTCTCAAGAAGGAAAGTTGCAGGCCTTGGTCAAAGAAATCAAAGAAAGGCATGAAAAGGGCCAGCCGGTTTTAGTTGGTACGACTTCCATTGAGAAAAATGAATATTTAGGTAAATTACTTGACAGAGAAGGTGTTTCTCATCAGATTTTAAATGCTAAACACCATGAAAAAGAAGGAGAGATTATTGCTCAAGCTGGCAAATTTGGGGGAGTAACCATTGCTACAAATATGGCGGGCAGGGGAGTTGATATAGTTTTGGGAGGCAATCCTCAAGATAAAACAGAGGCTCAAAAAATTATTGAAACAGGCGGCCTTCATGTTATTGGTACTGAACGTCATGAAGCTCGCAGAATTGATAATCAGTTGAGAGGCAGGTCAGGTCGTCAGGGCGACCCTGGCTCTTCTCAATTCTTTGTTTCGTTGGAGGATGATTTGATGAGGATATTTGGTGGAGAAAGGATCAAGAATTTGATGTCTATGTTAAAGATACCGGAAGATGAGCCGATTGAAGCTCGGATGATTTCTGGAGCTATTGAATCAGCTCAGTCAAAAATAGAAGGCATGCATTTTGATGCGAGACACCATGTTTTAGAATATGACAATGTTATGAATAAGCATCGGGAAGTTATTTATAAAAAGAGAAAAGAGTTTTTGGAAAAAGCGCAGAAAGGGGAACTGAAGAAAGAGATATTAGAAATGGTTAAAAAAGCAGGTTTTTCAGCAGAGGATTATGAGAAAAGAGAAAAAGAAGTTGGTTTGGAAAATATGCGGCAAATTGAAAGAGTGGTCAGTCTGCGGGTTTTGGATATGCTCTGGATGAATCATTTAGAGGAAATGGAATCTTTAAGGGATTCGGTCAGGTTAAGGGCTTACGGCCAGAAAGATCCTTTAGTTGAATATAAAGCTGAAGGCCATAAGATGTTCCAAAAATTATTGAGCATGCTTGAATCAAGTATTGCTAACGCTATTTTAAAAGCTAACATAACTAGAGAGCCAACCCCTATGCCTCAAGCAACCGGCTCCAAACTAAAAAATAAACCAGGCAGGAATGATCCCTGTCCTTGTGGTTCTGGTAAAAAATATAAAAAATGCTGTTATCCAAAATTCGGCTAAGATTAGCTTAACCGAAATTCTGGGACGCGAAACGCTGTTTCTACTTTGCTAAGGCAGAATCTCCCATAGTCTCAATCTGATCTAAGGTTCCTAGTTAATAGGAATCAAGTCGAGGCCTCAATTAATCGTATTATCGAAGCCTCTTTTCATTGACAATTGGAGTGAATAAGGTATAAAATGAAAAAGATGTCAAGAAAAAGGGTTTATATTACAATTTTAGTGATTTTTATTTTAGCTTTTTTGGCTGGGAATTTGGATTATCCCCAGCTTTTAAAAATACCCTATATTCCCGACATTCCTTTTAAATTAGGTTTGGATTTGCAAGGCGGCACACATTTAATATATGAAGCAGATTTGTCCAACATTGAGGAAGAAGATTATTCTTCTTCCATGCAGGGCTTGAGAGACGTTATTGAAAGAAGGGTTAATCTCTTCGGCGTCAGAGAGCCAGTGGTGCAAACTCAAGAAGCTGCAGGAAAACAGCGCTTAATTGTTGAATTGGCCGGGGTGACAGATCCAGCCCAAGCCATTGAAATGATTGGCCAGACTCCTTTCTTGGAATTTAGAGAGCAGAAAGAGAACTATCAGGAAATTATAGAAGGCAATACAGAACTGGTTGAATCGGGAGAAGTGGAAGTAGAACTTGAAGATCCGTTTGAATCAACCCCTTTGACCGGTAAGTATTTGAAGAAAGCTGAGCTTAGTTTTGATCAGACAGTCTACCAGCCTTTGGTTTTGCTGCAGTTTGATGATGAGGGAACAAAGATTTTTGCTGATTTGACCTCAAAGAATATCGGTAAGCCTTTAGCTATATATATTGACGGCATTCCCATTTCTGTGCCAATTGTGCAAGAGAAAATCTCTGGGGGCAAGGCTCAGATCTCAGGTAAATTTACTCTTGAAGAAGCAAAGACTTTGGCTCGCAATTTAAATGCTGGAGCTTTGCCAGTGCCTATTACTTTGATTTCTCAGCAAAGTGTTGGTCCGACTCTGGGAGAAATTTCTTTACAAAAGTCTTTAAAAGCAGGTTTATTCGGCTTGATCGGTGTCATTTTGTTTTTAGTCATCTTCTACAGGTTGCCCGGACTTTTAGCTTCTTTGGCTTTAGCCATTTATGTTGTTTTGGTTTTAGCTTTGTTTAAGATAGTTCCTGTTACCCTGACTTTAGCTGGTATCGGCGGTTTTATTCTTTCCATTGGTATGGCCATAGATGCTAATATTTTGATTTTCTCTCGTTTGAAAGAAGAATTCAAAGAAGGCAAAAGTTTTTCAGTTTCTGTTGAAGAAGGATTTAGAAGAGCTTGGCCTTCAATTCGCGACGGTAACCTGACTACCTTAATAGTTGCTTTAATCCTTTTCAGCTTTGGTACAAGTTTTGTTAAGGGATTTGCTTTAACTTTAACCATTGGTATATTGATGAGCATGGTTTCAGCAATAATTATTACTAAGAACTTTCTTAAGGTCTTTGCTTCAACAAAACTTGAGAAAGTCAAATTTTTATGGCAATGAAGAAATATTTCTTTACTTCAGAATCTGTAACCGTTGGGCATCCTGATAAGGTTGCAGATATTATCTCTGACGCTATTTATGATGAGATGCTTAAACAAGACCCAGACTCTCATGCTGGTATTGAGTGTTTTTGTACAACCGGCTTAGTTTTGGTTGGGGGTGAAGCAAGGACCAAAGCTTATGTTGACGTACAAGAAACAGTCAGAAGAGTTCTTAAAGAAATTGGTTACGATAAACCAGAGTATGGCTTTTGCGCTGATGATATCGGTGTCATTATTACTTTGCACGAACAGTCTCCAGATATTGCCCAAGGTGTAGATGAGGGAAAAGGAGAGTTTAAAGAACAGGGTGCTGGTGATCAGGGGTTGATGTTCGGTTATGCGACAAACGAAACACCTGAATTAATGCCCTTGCCAATAATTTTAGCTCATAAATTAACCATGAAGCTTGCTGAGGTAAGGAAAAATGGCACTTTGCCTTATCTAAGACCCGATGGTAAAAGCCAAGTTACGGTTGAATATGAAGATGGCAAGATCAAGAGGGTGGACACAGTAGTCATTGCTGCTCACCATTCAGCTGATGTTAGTTTGGATAAGCTTAGAGAAGATATTAAAGAGCATGTTATCCGACCAGTAGTCGGAGACTTAGTTGATAAAGAAACAAAATACTTTATCAATGCTACTGGTAAATTTATTTTAGGCGGACCGCCAGCTGATGCTGGTCTAACTGGTAGAAAAATCATTGTTGATACTTACGGTGGCGTAGGAGCTCATGGCGGTGGTTGTTTTTCAGGCAAATGCGTGACCAAAGTTGACAGGTCTGGTGCTTATATGGCTCGTTATGTCGCTAAAAATATTGTAGCTTCAGGCCTGGCTGATAAATGTGAGATTCAAGTGGCCTATGCTATTGGTGTCGCTCAGCCCGTATCTATTTTTATTGATACTAAAGGCACTGGTAAAATTCCTGATGATCAGATTGTCGAAATTATCAAGAAGGTCTTTGATTTTCGACCAAAACAGATTATTGACCTCCTTGATTTGAAACGACCAATTTATCAAAAGACTGCTTGCTATGGTCACTTTGGCCGAAATGATCCTGATTTTACCTGGGAAAAGACTGATAAAGTTGAAGAGATAAAAAAACATGTTTCTAAACTTTCTTAAATATAAGAAAATTTATTTCATTTTCTCCGGCACTTTAATTTTGGCCAGCATTGTCTGTTTAGGCGTTTTTGGCTTGAATTTCGGCATTGATTTTACTGGTGGCAGTATTTTAGAGCTTGAATATCAAGATTCTCGGCCTTCGCCTCAAGCAGTCAAAGAAAGTTTGTCTGATTTGGGCACTACTTATGTTCAGCCAACCGGTCAAAGCGGGCTGATTATTAGAATGAAAGATATTTCAGAAGAAACCCATCAGGAAGTTCTGCAGACATTAAGTGAAGGCTATCAAGTGGAAGAACAGCGTTTTGAATCAATTGGGCCTGTTATTGGTCGAGAACTGAAACAAAAAACTAACATCCTCATCGTGGTATCTTTGCTGGCTGTTGTTTTGTATATTGCTTTCGCTTTCCGTAAAGTGCGAAGGCCGATCAGGTCGTGGCAGTATGGTATCAGCTCCTTGGTCGCTCTTTTTCATGATGTTCTTATTCCTTTAGCTGTTTTTTCAATCCTGGGAAAATTTTACGGAGTTCAAATAACTATTCCAGTAGTAGCTGGTCTTTTGACGGTGTTGGGGTACTCCATTAACAACACAGTGGTAGTTTTCGACAGAATTAGAGAAAATCTTATCCGTGGTACTGGAGTAAGCTTTGAGGAAACAGTTAATAAAAGCTTAAATCAAACTTTGACTCGATGTATTAATACTTCTTTGACAACGCTTTTGGTTTTGCTAGCCATCTTCTTTTTTGGAGGCGCTACCTTACAGTACTTTGCCTTAGTTCTAATTATTGGTATTATGGCTGGCACTTACTCTTCCATATTTTTAGCTTCTCCTTTCTTGACAACTTTCCTAAAAAATGCTTAAATAAAGATGAAGATGAAGTTTAACTTTCGAACAATTTGTCATAGTAATTTACTCCGTGATTTACCGGCAAGACATAAAGATGTTCTTAGCCGGCGTTTTGGCTTGAAAGGAGAAAAAGAAACTTTAGAAGCGGTTGGCAGAGCTTATGGCATTACCCGAGAAAGGGTCCGCCAGATAGAAAAAGACAGTTTGAATAAATTAGCTGACAGGATTGACAGTCCTCAATACCAAAAAGTTTTTTCTTCCTTTGTCAAAGAACTTAAGGGTTCGGGCAATTTAAAAAGAGAAGACATATTATTGGCTAAGTTAGGCGGTGCTAAGTTTCAAAATCATGCTTTATTTCTGTTAACTTTAGGCAAGCCCTTTGAAAGAATCAGCGAAACAGGAGACTTTTATAGTTTTTGGACAGTCGATAAAAACTCTTTTAATACTGCTCGCAAGCATATTAGTGCTTTCATTTCAGAGCTCAAAAAAAAGCAAAAACCCTTATCCTTACCTAAGAAATTTTCACTTTCCTATATTGAGATTTCAAAGAATATCTTAAAAGGACCTCAGGGTTTGTACGGTTTGAAAAATTGGCCAGAGATTCAACCCAGAGGCATTAAAGATAAAGCCTACATTGTTTTTAAAAAAGAAGAAAAACCTCTTCACTTTACTCGGGTGGCTCGTTATATAGGCAAAGACGCTTTGCCTCAAACCGTGCACAATGAGCTGATTAAAGACGCTAGGTTTGTTTTAATAGGAAGAGGCCTTTATGCTTTACAGGAATGGGGTTATACTCCAGGCGTAGTCAGACAAGTAATTTCTGATGTGTTCAAATCCTCAAAGAAGTCATTATCAAAAGGCCAGGTGCTCCGAGAGGTTTTGAAGCAACGCCAGGTCAAACCAAATACTGTTTTGCTTAACCTTCAGAACAAGAAATACTTCATCAAAAACTCTGAAGGTAAATATTTTATAAGAAAGGCTTGAAGCCCCAAGTTAATTTACAATGGAAGCGCAAATAATTTTAGCCCTCAATATTACCTGGGACGTCATCAAGAATTGGTGGTGGATTTTTCTGCCCTTTGTTCTTTGGCGTCCCTTTTTATTTTGGTGGCTTTGGTGGAGGCAAGAAGTATGGATGTCCAAACAAAAATCAGTTGTCTTAGAAATTAAGATGCCAAAGGAGGTCTTAAAGCCTCTCCGTTCCATGGAGCAGGTTTTTTCTTCAATCTGGGGGAATGTTTTTGATTTTCCTGACTGGTGGGAAAAATGGTTTGAAGGAAAAATGCTGCTCAATATTGCATTGGAGATGGTTAGCTTAGGCGGTGAGCCGCACTTTTATATTAGATTGCATGAAAGTAGAAGAAATGCTGTCGAGGCCTCTATCTATTCTCAATATCCAGATGCTGAAATCATCCTAGTCGATGATTATACCAAGAATGTGCCTCAAAATCTGCCTAATAAAGACTGGGATATGTGGGGTTCTGATTATGAGATGATGAAACCAGATGTTTATCCGATTAAAACCTATACTAAATTCTTTGAGGAAAAACCTGATACGCCGAAAGAAGAAAAAAGAATTGATCCAATGTCCACCCTGCTTGAAGGTATGGCTAAATTGGGACCAGGAGAACAGCTCTGGGTTCAAATAATTGCTAAACCAGTTAGAAGTCTTAAAGAGGATTTTTATGATTTCGTTGCTAAGGGCCGAGAAATCGCTGATAAATTAGCTAAAAGGCCGGATAAGGCAAAAGCAAAATCAATTTTACAGGAAGCGGCTGAAGAACTTGCTACCGGTAAACCAGCTGGTGCCGAAGATAAAAAAGAAGATTTACAATTAGAAGCTATTTATCCTCCGGAAATGAGATTAACTCCTGGCGAAAAAGACGTTGTCCAGGGAGTTGAGAATAAAATTGCCAAACGAGGCTTTGAATGCTTTATCAGGTTTATTTATCTTGCCAAGAGAGATGTTTATTTTGGCGGAGCTAAAGCTATTCCCTTTGGTCATTTCCAGCAGTTTTCTACTGAAAACCTTAACCAGCCCAAACCCGCAGGCAAAACCATTACTAAAATTCATCGCTATCCTATTTTAGATTTAATTAGAGTTCGCCGACTCCACCTTAGAAAAAGAAAAATGTTTTTCCGCTATATTAAAAGATGGCCTCCTTTATTTCCTTTAAAAGGCATGACTTTTCTTTTAAATACTGAAGAATTAGCCACTATCTTTCATTTTCCAGGCAAGACAGCTGCTCCAGCGCCCTTTGTTCCTAGAGTGGAATCAAAGAAAGGAGAAGCTCCTCCTGGTTTGCCTTATGAGTGATATTACATTTTTTGGTGAAACAACTTTTCGTAATATGCGCAGAAAGTTCGGTATTAAGACTGACGACAGGCGTCGGCATGTTTACGTTGTAGGCAAGACCGGCATGGGCAAGACAGTTATGCTGGAGAACATGGCTATTCAGGATATCCAGCAGGGCAAAGGTATTGGTTTTGTTGATCCCCACGGTGAAGCAGCTGAGAGATTATTAAGCTTTGTGCCACAGAGCAGAGTTAATGACGTCGTTTACATCAACCCAGCTGATTTAGATTATCCCATTGCTTTTAATATTATGGAAAAAATTGATGTTGAACACCGGCATTTAGTAGCTGGCGGGTTGATGGGAGTTTTTAAGAAGATTTGGCCTGATGTTTGGTCAGCCCGTATGGAATATATTTTGAACAACTGCATTCTAGCTCTTTTGGAATATCCTGGTGCCACTTTATTGGGAGTTAATAGAATGCTGGCTGATGCTGATTACCGTAAAAAAGTAGTTGATAAAATTACTGATCCAGTGATTAGAGCTTTCTGGGTTCAAGAGTATGCCCGTTATACCCAGCGTTACGAGGTGGAAGCAACTGCTGCCATTCAGAACAAGGTTGGTCAGTTCGTTTCTGCTCCTTTGATCCGCAACATTATCGGCCAGGTCAGATCCTCTATCGATATGAGAGATATCATGGACAAGCAGAAGATTCTAATTATGAATTTGTCTAAAGGAAGAATCGGTGAAGACAACTCCAGGCTTTTGGGAGCCCTTTTGATTACCAAGCTGCAGCTGGCAGCCATGTCCCGGGTTGATATGCCAGAAGAAAAAAGGAAAGATTTCTTTTTGTATGTTGATGAGTTTCAGAACTTTGCCACTACCTCCTTTGTTAATGTTTTGTCGGAAGCCAGAAAATACAGGCTGGCTTTGATTTTGGGCCACCAATACATTACTCAAATGGAAGAGGAGGTCAGGGATGCGGTTTTTGGCAACGTTGGCACGATTATTTCTTTTCGGGTGGGAGCGGAAGACGCTGAATGGTTGGAGAAAGAATTTACCCCTGAGTTTATGGCTGCTGACTTGGTCAATTTGGGCAAATACAATGTTTATTTGAGGCTAATGATTGACGGTTTGGCCGGTCGGCCCTTTTCGGCTGAAACCCTGGGACCTTGGCCTAAACCGGAAAAATCATACCAAGAAAAAATTATTAAAGCTTCTCGAGAGAGGTACAGCACACCTCGTCAGAAAGTTGAAGATAAGATTACTCGTTGGTTAGAGGGCATGGAATCGCCTCCCATCTCTCAGAGCCCTCAGCCAGTTCTGTATGATGCACGCTGCTCCATGTGCGGCAAAGATACCAAGGTGGTTTTCAGACCAGACGGCAAGAGGCCTGTTTACTGTAAAGCTTGCAGGAAGAAATTAGAAAGACCAGCTTCAACAGAAGCTCCGGTGGCTGAGGAAAAAGTTGGCGTTGTACCTTTTTCAGTGCCGAAGAAATACAGGAACGAGAATCCCAGGCCAAGGAGAAAAGAAGTTAATTTAGGAGAATTAAAACAGGCTTTAGAGGAATCTTTAGATAAGAAAGAAGAAGTTGAGAATGATAAAAAGGGAATCATTAAGCCTGGAGAAACCATCAAATTTTAATGAAGAGCCTTAGAAACTTTGATTTTAAAAATAAAAGAGTGCTGGTTCGCTGTGATTTCAACGTTCCCCTTTCAGATGAAGGGAAAATTTTAGACGATTTCAGAATCAAACAGACTGTGCCAACGATAGAGTACTTAATTAAAAAAGGAGCCAAAGTTATTTTAATGAGTCATCTGGGCAGGCCAGAAGGTAAAGCAAAGGAAGAATTAAGATTGAATCCAGTCCAAAATAGGTTGATGGAATACTTAGACATTTCCATTACTAAAGCACCAGGGTGCACAGGCCCAGAAATTGAAAAATGGGTTAATCAAATGCAGCCAGGCGAAGTCTTGCTATTGGAGAACTTGAGATTTTACAAAGAAGAAAAAGAGAACAACGAAGGTTTTGCTAGAGACTTAGCAAAGCTAGGTGACATATATATTAATGATGCTTTTGGCGCTTGCCATAGAATTCATGCTTCAATCGTTGGCGTGCCCAAGTATTTGCCTTCGGGTATCGGGCTTTTATTGGAAAAAGAAATTAAGGCATTAACAGAATTGATGAAAAAACCAAAGAAGCCACTAATAGCTATTGTTGGTGGTGCAAAAGTACAAAGTAAAGTAAGGTTAGCTGATAAAATTTCAGAGATTGCTGATTTTGTGCTGATTGGCGGTTTGATTAGAAAAGCAATTAAGGGAGAAGCTATTCAATTGAAACATCCACAAAAATTTGTGGAACCGGTTGATGAAACTGGCGAGGGAAAAGATATTGGCCCAAAAACTGTCAATCTTTTTAAAGAGAAGATTTCCCAAGCTGAGACTGTTTTTTGGGTAGGTCCCTTAGGGAAAATAGAGGAAGAGGAATTCCTGAAAGGAACAGAAGAAATTGCTAGAGCTATTATTAAGAGCAATGTCTTTTCAGTAGTTGGTGGGGGGGAAACAGTGGAGCTTATAGCTAAACTCGGGTTAACAGAAAAATTCAATCATGTTTCAACTGGCGGGGGAGCTATGTTGGCATTTTTGAGCGAAGAAAAATTACTAGGCCTAGAGGCTTTAAAATAATGGCCGAAATTAAAAATATTAAAAAAGCAGCTAAAAGGATTAAAAAAGCTGTTAAGGATAAAGAAAAGGTTATTCTTTACGGCGATGCTGACATGGACGGCATTAGCTCTGTTATTATTTTAAAAGAAGCAATTAAGAATCTAGGCGGACAAGTTTCTGCTGTTTATTTCCCTAATAGAGAGATAGAAGGTTATGGGCTGAATGAAGACGCCTTAGATTATTTAAAGGATCAGGCGCCAGCTTTGTTAATTGTTTTAGATTGCGGCATTGGCAATATTGAAGAAGTAAAACTGGCCAAGAAGATGGGGTTTGAAGTAATGATTGTTGACCACCATGAGCCGTTAAAGAAACTGCCCTCTGCCTCTATTATTGTTAATCCAAAACAAAAAGGAGACAAATATTCGCTCAAAGAATTTGCTGCCAGCGGCGTTGTCTTCAGGCTCGCAGAAGCTTTATTGAAAAAGAAATTAAGCGTTTCTTTGAGAAATAATTTTTTGGAGCTTACCGCTTTAGCTACTTTAGCCGACATGATGCCTCACATAAAAGATAATGTCGAGTTTATTAGAGAAGGCATGGCTTCTTTGAAGAGCACTTTTCGGCCTGGCTTGAAAGTTTTTACAGAAGGTCCTCAAAAGATAATATCAGCTTGCCATGCTGGCAGCAATGAGAACCATATAAATGAATGCTATTTGCTTTTAACTTCAACTTCAGTTAAGAAAGCTGAAAGCTTGGCAAAAGAACTTCAAGAGAAAGCTTATGCCAGGCGGATGAGGATTAGAGAGATTGTCAGCCAGATAGAAAAGATGATTTCTAAAAAACCAGAAAACATTATAGTTTTTGAAGGAGATAGAGCTTGGCCTGTTTTAATGCTGGGGCCAGCAGCTTCTAAAATCTGTCAGAGTTTCAAAAAACCTGTTTTCTTGTATAGTCAAAAAAGAGAGTATTGTCAGGGAGCAACCAGGACGCCTAAAGGAATTGACGGAGTTAAAGCCATGATTCATTGCTCAAAAACTCTAGAGAGTTACGGTGGACATCCTCAGGCAGCTGGCTTCAGGACTCAAAAGGAAAGCTTAGAAGAATTTAAAGCCTGTTTAATTAAATATTTTAAAAACTTATGAAAAAGATTCTTATCTATACCGATGGTGCCTCTAGGGGAAATCCCGGACCTTCGGCCATTGGAGTTATCGTCGGCGCTAAAACATATTCAGAATCTATTGGGGCTGCGACCAACAATGAAGCAGAATACCAGGCCGTTGTTTTTGCTTTGAAAAAAGCTAAGGCCTTATTAGGTAAAAGAGTAATTAAAAATACTGAAGTTGAAGTAAAATCTGATTCAGAACTTTTAATTAAGCAGTTAAATGGGGAATATAAGATATTAGAACCCAAAATTCAGTCTTTGTTTTTGAAAGCTTGGAATCTTAAAATTGGCTTTAAAAAAGTTAAATTTACTGCTATTCCCAGAGAGAAAAACAAGCAGGCTGACAGGCTAGCTAACCAGGCCTTAGACAACCAGACAAAGAACAAGACCCTTTTTTAGTTATTATACTTGACAAGGGCCTTTGGTCTGTTATGATGTACTTGATTATGAGAAAAACATCAACCATTTTGAATAAAAGCAGCGGTTCATAAGCCTGGGATTTTTTGTCTCAGAGTTAGGACCGCTTGTCAAAGCGGTTTTTGATTTCTTAAACGAAGTAAGAGGAAAAAGAGTGAAACGATATTTTTCTCATAACGTTCATTGACAATTGAATACAGGGTTCTCCATTCACTAGCGAATGGAGACAATAACTAGTGATTATTAATTGCTAGCTAAATAGGTATATATTGCATTTTACGAGCAAACGGTGGATGCCTAGGAATATCGAGGCGATGAAGGACGTGGGGAGTCTGCGATAAGTCTCGGGGAGGTGGCTCTCAACCTTTGATCCGGGAATTTCCGAATGGGAAAACCCATCTCGGTGATAAACCGAGATAGCCTGATTTTATATCGGGCGGCGAACCCGCTGAAGTGAAACATCTTAGTAAGCGGAGGAAAAGAGAACGAAGTTTATTCCCTCAGTAGCGGCGAGCGAACAGGGAAGAGCCTAAACCTTGTATTGTTTTACAATACAGGGGGTTGTAAGGTGGTATTTTCGGGGGCATTTCTAATCGATGGAAATGTTCTTGAGGGAGAGAATTTAGATAAAGCTTCGTTAGTTGAATGTCCTTGGAAAGGGCAACCATAGAGGGTAATAGTCCCGTAAACGAAAACGGCTTTATGCTCCTTGATACTTTACTTGAGTACTTCGAGGCACGAAAACCTTGAAGGAAGCAGGCCAGACTATCTGGCCAAGGCTAAATACTACGATATTTCCAATAGTGAACTAGTACCGTGAGGGAAAGGTGAAAAGTAACCCGTTGAGGGTGATGAAATAGAACCTGAAACCGTTATGCTCACAACGAGTCAGAGCCCATTTATGGGTGATGGCGTGCTTTTTGCAGAACGAGCCAACGAGTTCTTCTACTTTCTTTGTCTAAGTCCTTTTAGGACGAAGACTCAGAGAAATCAAGTGTTAAAAGCGCGATTTAGAGAGTGGAAGAGACCCGAAGCCAAGCGAGCTTGCCATGGCCAGGGTGAACTTTGTGGAAACACAAAGGGAGGCCCGAACCCGTGGACCGTTCAACATCTTGGGATGAGCTGTGGTAAGAAGTGAAAAGCTAATCGAGCTTGGTAATAGCTGGTTCTCCCCGAAATAGCTTTAGGGCTAGCTCTTGTTAAATTATTTTCCGGAGGTAGAGCACTGGATGGACTATCTTGGGATTTATCTCAGGTAATTCAACCAAACTCCGAATGCCGGAAAACTTACACAGGAAGTCAGACTGCGGGCGCTAAGGTTCGTGGTCAAAAGGGAAACAGCCCAGACCTTCATCTAAGGTCCCTAAACTGAACTAAGTGTATAAGGAAGTAATGCTCCATTGATAGTTAGGAGGTTAGCTTAGAAGCAGCTATCCTTTAAAAAGTGCGTAACAGCTTACTAACTAAGGGGCGTTGCGCCGAAGATTTATTGGGACTAAGTTCAGTACCGAAGATAAGGATGCCATTGTTTTTCAATGGCGTGGTAGGGGAGCGTTCTTAGCAGCTGTGAAGCTGGAGGGTAACCGACAGTGGAGCGCTAAGAAGTGAGAATGTTGGCATGAGTAACCGCAATCAGGGTGAGAGCCCCTGACACCGAAAGCCTAAGGTTTCCTTGGCAATGACGATCATCCAAGGGTTAGGCGGACCTAAGGCGTAGCCGAAAGGCGAAGCCGATGGACAGCCGGTTAATATTCCGGCCCTGCCATTCAGTTCCGAAAGATGACGCAGTTTAAAAACTCAAGGGGATTATTGGATTTCCTCAGAGAGGAGCTTGCTTCTCTCATCTTGAGCTATAAGCTGCCAAGAAAAACTCTTGAGGGTTAACTGAACGGCAACCGTACCGCAAACCGACACAGGTAGGCTGGCGTAAGAGTGCCAAGGTGAACGGGTGAAACCTCGTTAAGGAACTCGGCAATAAAGTGTCCGTAAGTTCGCAATAAGGACTGCCACTTTTATAGTGGCTTCAACAAAAGTACCCAAGGCGACTGTTTACCAAAAACACAGGTCCCTGCTAAACTCGCAAGAGGATGTATAGGGGCTGAGGCCTGACCAGTGCTGGAATGTTAATGTCGTCGGTTGTTTCAATTTATTGGGACAGCTGAATGGCTGAAGCACCAGTGAACGTCGGCGGTAACTATAACCGTCTTAAAGTAGCGTAATCCCTTGCCGGGTAAGTTCCGGCCCGCATGAAAGGCCTAACGACTTTGGGACTGTCTCAACGAGGAGCCCGGTGAAAATGCAATACCGGTGAAGATGCCGGTTACCTGCGGCTAGACGGAAAGA
>CAYZXA010000007.1:0-15081 GCA_964482335.1 uncultured Candidatus Saccharibacteria bacterium | reverse complement strand
TTGGTTGGGAAAAGAGAATGGCAAAAAATATCTTCAAAATCTTAGCTGTTTTTATCATTGGAGCAGTTGGCGGCATTTTTGCTGAGCAGATTTTATGGCCCTATTTCATTGAGAGGCCGCTTTTTTATCAATACGGGCTGGAGCAGACTCCGGTTTACCTCACTGAGAAAAAAGAGATAACCATATATGTCCAGGAGAATCTGGCCTTGAGAGAAGCAATTGAAAAAATAGATAAAGTGGTCGTTGGAGTTAAAACAGAAACCTTGGAGGGAGAAGTTTTAGAAGGTTCGGGTTTAGTTGTTACTTCTGACGGTTTAATAGTCACTTTGGCTTCTTTAGTGCCTTTTGGTTCTAAATTTGCTTTTTACATAGATGAAAAATGGCCCTCTTACCAGATTTTGAGAAGAGATTTGGAGAATGATCTGGCTTTAATAAAAATTGAAGCTTCGGGGTTGAAAACCTGCGGTTTCGCTGATTTGGAGAAGACAAGATTAGGTGAAAGAGTCTTTTTAATCAGCATGGATTTTAATAGAGCAACAACGACCAAGGGCCTTTTGCTTGTGCCTCAAAAGACAGTCAACGAAGGTATTGTCAGCTTGCTTGATAAAGATTTAATTCAAACTAATATTTTTGAAACAACAAATATTTTAGGCAGTCCCTTATTTAATATCGAGGGTAAGGCAATTGGCTTGAATTTTGTTGATGAGGAAGGGCGGGTTTCAACTATTCCCATTAGTAAAATTCGCACTTTCATCGGTCTCTAAATTGAGGGAGGCTAAGCCTTCTTCAATCCACAATTGACATGATTTTTTAGCAAGATATAATTAAATTATATGAACGAGGATTTTTCTGAATTAGTTAAATACTTAGATGAGAAATTCAGTGGCGTAGATAATAAATTTGGAGCAGCACACCAAAAACTTTTAGATTTAGATAATAAATTAAGAAACCTTCAGGAGAATAAAGCCGATAAGTCAGATGTTAATGATTTAATGAATGCTATTGATACTTATGCCAAGAAAGCTGATACCTATTTTCAAGAAATGTTAATATTGGCTCAGAAAGTAGATCGTCATGAAAAATGGATGCATCAGATTGCTGAAAAGCTTGGGATTAAGTTGGAATACTAATTTATGATAAAGAAAATTATTCTTCCGATTGTTATTTTATGCCTCGCTGCCGGAGGATTTTTTTATTGGCAGCAAAGCCAAGCTGACGTTAAAGAATTAAATAAAACCCTACCTGCAGGAGTAAAAGTAGTCAAAAGTTTATTTGGGAATCAATACAAAGTAGTCAACAAAATAGATAACTACGAATTCAAAGTTCCTCCAGAATGGCAAGGAATAAAAGAGATTGAGTATACCCCAGAACAGAAAGAAGAAACTAGGATTGTAAGAAGTATATACTTAGAAGGGTTGGAAGGAGCGGGCAGAATTGCAAGTATTGATGTATATGCAGTAAATCAATTAGATATGGACTTGGAAATTTGGACAAGAGAGTTATTAAACGAGTTTAGTTTGTCTGGAGAACTAACACAGGAAACAATAGGTAACTATAATGTTTTGAGCATGATAGAAAAAGAACATTTAGCCAGTGCCTATATATCTTTTTTGTACGGTGACTCAAAGGTATATATTTTTACGGGTCGCTCAGAAGAGTTTGTCCACTACATAATTACTCATGGTAAGTGGTAATTTAAAAGGAGAAAAGTTTGTAGTGATTACATTGGTAATCACTACTTTTTTATTGGGTGTAGTACCAATTACTGAAGCAAAAAGAATTAGAGACAAAGAGGTAGACGAGATAAAAACATTCTTAAAAATTTCAAATATACCCATACTTAGAAATTTTGACGAAAAAGAATTAAAAAAACTTCTTAATAAAGCAATTAAACCAGAAATTCCTGATTTTACTTACGGTCTTTTAGTATTGGGCACTCAACGAGACATAGAATGGATGGACATGATTTTATCACAAAAGTTTTTAGATAGAAATAAGGCACATTTCAATAACGTTCTCGATAAAAGACTTAATTTATTTTCACATTACAAAAAACTTGGTCAAGATATTTATTTTTTTGCTTCTAAAGGAGATCAAATTGGTCCGCTTTCTGGATTAGCCTCAGAAATAGTTTCAATAACTAATAAAACTATTGAGATTTTTGTTGCTTTTGATGTTTGGAAAACAACAAAAACATATAAAGGAATTTGGCGCTATTTTGACGCAAGAAGATGGGGATATTCACATGAAGAATCCTGGGGAGATGCTAAAGCAGAAATGGGTTGGGTGGCTGAGACAAGGGGTAGATTTAAGGGAGCGGGAAGTAGTAAAACGTCTCAGCTCGAAGTTCAATTTGCCGCGTTGTGGGATAAATGGGGACCTTATGCAACACCGTTTGGCATAAGCGAGGAGTATAAAAAGCAGGTAAGAAATGAGCTAAACGATAGTCTTGTTATAGCTGTAGAAAGCCAATCTTTTGTTGAAGAACCAAAACCCTCGCTATTAGACAAAATAGTTCAGCAGTTAAAAAGCATAAAAGATGCGGCCGCAGCCCTAGTTTCTCGATTTAATCCCTTTAAAGCCGGCCCAGTGACTAATTTACCTGAAATCCTAGAAGATATCGAAGAAATAGAGGAGACTGGAATGGTCGAGGCTTCGCCTCGACCAGCTGAAACAGAGGAAATTATGAGTAAGGCTGAATCTCAATCAGTTAAAAAGGAAGTGGTCGAGGTGGAGTCTCAGACAGTGAAGGAATTAGAAGAAACTGAAGAAGTTGAAGGAGAAATTTTAGAACCAGAACCCGAGCTTGGACCAGAACTCGAGCCAGAATCTGAATCAGAACCTGAACTTGAATCTGAACCAGCGCTCGCACCAGCACCAGCGCCTGAGCCGACAGCTGAGCCGACATTATGTGAAATAACAGCTAGTGCTATTTCTGCAAGATTTAAAGTTCTCATTAACGAAATTGCTTGGATGGGTACAAATAATTCAGCTAATGATGAATGGATTGAGCTTAAAAATATTTGGGGTATCCCTGTTAACTTATCTGGCTGGCAGCTTTTGGATAAAACCCAACAAATAAAAGTAATTTTTGGCGAAGACGATGTAATTCCAGTCAATGGTTTTTATCTTTTAGAGCGGACCGGTGATGATTCAGCACCTAATGTGTCCGCTGATTTTATTTATACAGGTGCTCTTAATAATACTAACGAGGCCCTTTATCTTTTTAATAATGAATGTCAGCTCGAAGATAGGGTTTTAGCTGAACCAGATTGGCCAGCTGGCGATAATATAGAGAAAAAAACAATGGAGAGACTTGACGCTGTCAACTGGTATACCGGAATTGTAGACGGAACGCCAAAAGCGGAGAACAGTTCCCCGCCAGCTTCCTCTTATAGCCCAATACCACCTCCCGCTTTCTCTGGATCGTCTTCGCCACCTACTTCAGAAGAGCCATCTCTTTCATCCTTTTCTAAGATTCTAATTAGCGAAGTTCAAATTGAGAGCAAAGACAACCAAAAAGATGATTTTGTCGAACTTTATAATCTGAACAATGAAGATGTAGATTTAACGAATTGGTATCTTCAAAGAAAAACAAAGAGTGCTACTGATTTTTCAACTTACATTAAGAAAGATTTATTTTTTGGAAAAACAATCAAATCTTATGGTTATTTTCTCATTGCTAATGCTTCATCTTCGCTTTCAGCAGAAACAATAGATGCTACCACCACCTATCCTTTGACCAAAAATAACACTTTAGTCTTAAAAAATCCAAATCGAGAAATTGTTGACAAAATTGGCTGGGGTGATGCCCTGGATTTTGAAACTGCTACTACGACTAATCCCCCAGTCGGTAAAAGCATTGGTAGAAGATGGTCAACAACCACCCAAAGTTATATTGATACCGACAATAACCAGAATGATTTTGAAGAACAAGAACCAACTCCGGAAGAGAAAAATAAAAGCAAAACAGAAGAGGGAGAGAAAGATAAACAAGGGGGTGAAGAAACCCCTTTTTTATCGGTGGTCATTAATGAAATCGCCTGGGCAGGGACAAGAGCTAACTCTGCTGACGAATGGCTGGAATTATATAACAATACTTCTTCGGAAATTGATTTAAATAATTGGACGCTTAGCTGGAGTCACGGAACAACTACCCATTCTATTGCTTTTTCCACTTCTACTGGCGCAACCACCACTACTATTTTAGCCCAGGGATTTTATCTCTTAGAAAGAACAGATGATAAGACAGTTAATAACATTTTAGCTGACTGGACCGGTAGTTTTGGCAGTGGTTTGAATAATCAAAATTGCGAAGTTTTATCTCTTTATGATCAAAATGAAAAGTTGATAGATAAAACTGTTTGTTTTGAAAATAGCTGTTGGCCGGGCGGGGAAGCCGGTCCCGATTACATTTCTATGGAAAGAATAAACTCAAATGCTTCGGGGACAGATTCCGAAAATTGGGCAAATAACAATCGGATTACCCGAAGCGGAGAAGATGTTGGAGGGAATAAAATTAACGGCACCCCAAAAGCAGAAAACAGCACTTCCAGGTCTTTCACTGAAATTTTCGGTCATCTTAATATTGATCAGAATTTTATCCTGACTAAATTAGGTAGTCCGTACATTGTTGAAGAATCAATTAGCATTTCTTCCGGTGCTAAACTTACTGTTGAGCCAGGCGTGATAATAAAATTCAAATACCGCTCGCGCGGTTATTTTTCATTTAATATAGATGGCGAATTAGAAGCGATAGGCGGCGAGAACCAGAAAGAAAAAATTGTTTTTACATCGTACAAAGACGATGAATACGGCGGCGATATTAATAATGACGCCAGCAGCACTGAGCCGGCCGCAGGTGATTGGGAATGGCTTTATTTTAAGAGCGGTTCAGTAGCCAATTTAGAAAATGTAATTATGAGATACGGCGGCAAATATCATAAGAGTTGTTGTAATGAATATCCTCCATATACTAAAGGAATGGTCAAAGTTGAAGAGGCAAAAATCACTATTAAAAATTCATTAATTGAAAAAAGTTATAGCCGAGGGCTTTGGCTGACAAATTCCTCTGCTTTGATTGATAATTCAGAATTTCTAAACAATGGTTCCGACAATTATTTTGATTCAGCGGCGATTTACATTGAAAATCAAAACAGCAGTTCTACTATAGAAAACTCAAAGTTTAAAGATAATAATAAATTTGGAATTTTAGTTAATGAAGGTAATAATCTTTCAATTAAAAACAATACTTTTGAGAATAACCAAACCTTGATTAAAACTAACACTCTTTTAGCTAATTTTTCCGGCAACACTGCCCAGAACAATAACTTAAACGGAATTTTAGTCAGCGGTTTTGGTTTTTCTGAAACTATTAGCCAGATTGATTGGAAATCAGCTAGCTTACCTTATATTTTTGAAAGTTCAGGAATCATTTCCACTGGAAATACTTTAAATATTCAACCAGGAGTGATTATTAAATTTAAAGGCGGTCACACTCGGATTTATGTTAAAGGTACTTTGAAAGCTCAAGGCAGTCTGGCAGAAAAAATAGTTTTTACTGCGTTGAATGACGATGAATATGGCGGTGATACTAATAATGATGGTTTTTCTACCAGTACTGCTGGCTATTGGGATTATATTTATTTTTATGCTTCAAGCACTGATTCTATTTTAGATAATGTCATTGTCAGATACGGTGGATTTACAGGTTCTTATGGTAGCGGCGCGTCTAATAGGGGAGCAGTGGTCATTGAAAAAACTTCCATGACTGTTTCTAATTCTCTTTTTGAAAGCAATTTTTATGTTGGTTTAGAATTAGACAATTCTACCTCGACTGTGCAAAATAGTGTTTTCAGGGGTCATAGTACTAAATATAGCTCTTGGGGAATGGGTTCTTATTCTAGAGGACTTTATCTTAAAAATTCTAACTCTATTTTAAATAACTGTCATTTTGAGAATAATTATTACGGGATTTATATTGAAGCTGGCGATTGTCTTGATTTGTCAAATGTGATCTTTGGTACTGAAGAAAATACTAACTCCGTTGATATTTATCCATTGAGTTGCAGTCTATAAAAATTAAACTTGTTTAAGACTGTTTTTATTACATCTATTGACAAAAGTTATTGTTTGTAGTATGATTTACTATACTGTTCAAAAGAAATAAGGAGGTAAAAGTGGCAGAAGCTCTTAAAAAAGGAAAACTTCCAACAGGGAAAAAGATTAAAATTGTGCCAAGTAACCGATCTTCACAATCTGTGGGGAAGCACGTGATAGCCAATGTCTTAACAGCCGAAGGTAATATTTTAAACCATGATGCTCTTACTGGCCAAGAAAAAGGTGAAGCACTCATTTTTTTGATAGACTATCTTCAAGAACAGCATCCTGATGGCAGATGGACTGTGATGCTAAAAGGTCCTGGCCTAACCACTAGATCAACATTCCATCTTCATGGGATATTGCCAGAGGCACCAAAACAGGTTCTCCGGTTCATCTTCAATGCCAAAGCCTTTTTAACGGCTCTGCGGGTTGCTCGAGGAGCGCAAGATTGGAAGAGAGTAGACGAGCTTATCGTTGAGCTTGACAACAATCTGAAATAAGAAATTATTTCTTTAAGCCAAGAAGCCTCAGAAAGCGTTCAAACACTAACTGAGGCTTTTTTATTGTTCAAGGTTGAGCTTCGAACAGAGGGCTTGATTTTTTTCTAGGATATTGTAAACTCTAAATTAGATAAAAAAATAAAGGGAGGTAGCACTTTGGCAAAAATTTCTCAAAAGGGAATGACAAAGATAAACATTATTTTCAAGGATTTTGTTGATAAAAAAGGAGCCTTGAAAATAATATCTCAACTTAAACTATCTCAATTTCAGCGCGAGAGAACCGATGGAAGAAAGAACGGTTTAATTGTCTATAGCGTTTCTGTACCATCGGCAAAAGCGGAAAAGTTGGCTGAGAGAATTGATCAAGAAGAGGGAGTAGTTAAAGTGCGAATAGCGTCATCGAAATCATAAAAAGCTAGATTTAAAGATTCAAGAGCGGGGGAGGCAGCAACAAACGCCCCGCTTTTTATTTATCAACTTGACATGAAAATGTCGCAATTATAGAATAAGAAAACGTGACAAAAATGACTAAGGATTTTTATATTAAACTTACTTTAGCAGTATATCGAGTGACAGAGCTTTTTCCAGAAAATGAGACATTGAAGCACGACATTAGAAATTTAGCCAATGAGATTTTGGCTAATTTGATTATTAATGATTTTAAGGATTGTTCCAGGAATATTAAGACTTTAAAGGATTTGTTTAACTTGGCTCAAGAGCAGAGTTGGGTGAATTCACGCAATTTTTTTGTGCTTCATCGTGAATACGAGAAGATAGAGAGATCAATCAATAGTGGAGAACCTGTGGAGAAACCTCGAACAACAAAGAATCGGAAGGAAAAGATTTTAGAAACATTTCAAGAAAACAAGAAGATTAAAATAGGAGATTTAACAAAGATTTTTCCCAGCACAAACAGAAGAACCTTGCTTCGTGACTTAGAAAATTTTAGCCAAGCAGGGCTCATTATTAAAAATGGCAATGGGCGAGGAGCTTGTTATATGTTGAAAAATGCGACATTATAATATATGTATGTCGCATTTCTAGCTAAAATGTCGCATTTATAGTGCAAATGTCCAATTTATATGCCTAATTCTCGTAAAACTTACAGTAGTATTTATGACAAATATGTGGATAAAATCTACCGTTTTGTTGTTTTAAAGGTAAAATCACAAGAAATAGCTGAAGATTTGACTTCCGAGGTGTTTTTACGGGGCTGGCAGTCTTTTAAAGAGAAAAAGGATAAGATTGAGAATATGCAGGCATTTTTATACCAAATTGCCCGTAATTTACTGGCTGATCACTACAGACAAAGCAGCAAAGCCCAATTAGTTTCTGTAGAATATGCGCCAATTACTGATTCAAGCCAGGACTTAGAGGAAAAGGCCTTTTTACGATCAGATTTAGAACAGGTTAAAGCTGCTCTGGCTAATATAAACGAGGACTACAGAGAAGTTATTATTTGGTATTATCTGGATGAGTTAAAAGTGCCAGAAATAGCCAAAATGCTGGATAAGTCAGAAGGTACAACCAGGGTGCTTATCCATAGGGCTTTGAAGACCTTAAGAAATGAGCTCAAATGAAGGTGTAATATTTTTCGTCATTTCCCGTCATAATAAGTGTAATGGTTGAAAAACACCTTATTCGCCAACTTAAAGAATTGGCTGATATCCAACCCAGAAAAGACTGGGTTGTTTTGACAAAAAGGAGAATTTTTGCAGATGAAGAAATTTCAGAAGCAAAGCCTGGTTTACTTTCATTTTTTCCATTTTTCAGATACAAATTAGCCCTGGTTCCGATAATTTCTGTGTTGATTATTATCGGGCTTTTTGGTTTTACCCAAAATACAGTTCCTGGCGATTTTCTCTTTTCAGTCAAGAAGATGACTGAAGGCGCTCAGGTTACTTTTACTTCAGCGATTGAAAAACCTAAAGCCCACTTAGAACTGGCTAATAAGCGTTTAGAGGAATTGAATAATATTGCTGAAAACAACCAGGTTAGGAACTTAGATCCAGCTATTAAAGAATTTCAGGCTAATGTTGTTCAAGCGACCAAGGAAATAATGGCTATGAACGTTAGCGTAACAACTTCTGATTCCATGGTTCTTAAGGACATTATTACTGAAACCCAGAAATTAGAGGAAAATAAACAGAAAGTAGAAGAGGTTTTGGCTACGGTCATTGGAGATACCCAAGACCTAAGAAATGCTATTGTTCTCTTAGAAGAGCAGTTAGTAACTCAGCTGATAGCTGATTTGGAAAATCAAATGCTAACTGAAGAGGACGAAGAATTGTTAAGCGAAGCCAAAGAGCATTATGAAAAGGAAGACTTTTCCCAGGCTCTCTATAAGATTTGGCTTATACATAATTATTAACCCTTTAAATTTGAAGGTCGTTATCCCGGCTACTTTTGAATGTTGCCATTAGGCACATAAAGAATTCTTTATATCCAAAAGACGCAGGGAATGGTCGATAATGACGCAATTAAATAACAATTAATAACTTAAATGAAAAAACATGAATAAATTAACAAAAAAGATTGTAGCGATTGTAACGACTATAACTTGTGCTGTTTGGATGATAGGTGTCCCTGGCGTAGTCAATGCTTTAACAGTTACTGAGCTTCAAGCTCTAATTGATGACTTGATGACCCAGATAGCTGCCTTACAAACTCAAATAACTGAGATGGAAGGCGGAGAAGCTGCTGTCACTGGTTGTACTATTACTTCCTTTGACCGCGCCCTAAAAGTTGGCATGTCAGGCGATGATGTAAAATGCTTGCAGATCGTTCTTAACACTGCTTCTGATACCCAATTAGGTACTTCTGGTGCAGGTTCTCCTGGCAATGAAACTTCTTACTTTGGTCCTATAACCAAGGCAGGAGTTATTACATTCCAGGAAAAATATGCTTCAGACATTTTAGCTTCTTGGGGTTTAACTTCAGGTACTGGTTATGTTGGTTCAACAACCAGAGCTAAGTTAAACGAACTCTTATCAGCTGGCGTAGCTGAAGAGGAAGAAGAGGAGGAGGAAGAAGAAGAAGAAGTAACTACAGGTCCTGTAACTATTGCTTTAGCTGTTAGCAGCCCAGAAGCTGCTCAAGTAGCTCAAAATGCCCAAGATACTGTTTTCACCAAGATTAAATTTTCTGGTGGCGATGAAGGTGTTACTATTACTAAAATAATAGTTAAACGAGGCGGAATTGCCTATGATGCTGATATATCAGCCATCAAGCTTTACGATGGCACAACTCAATTAGGCTCATCTCAGGCCTTGAATAGCACTACCCACAAAGCAACTTTCTCTAGTCTTTCTTGGGAAATCCCAGCAGGGGCAACCAAGTATCTGACTATTAAAGGAAGCATTGCTGCTGAGGGAACAGCCACAGTAGGTGATAGCATCAAATTGGGGATTAATTCTGCTGACGACATTACAGCTACTGCCACTATTGAAGGAACTTTCCCAATATATGGCGCTGCCAAAACTATTGCTGGAATTGGCGTTGGTGAGGCATGGGTTGAAAAAACAACTGCTCCAGCTTCCACCACTATTTTGTCTGGTGCAACTGAACAAAAAATTGCTGCCTGGAAATTTTCAGCCAGTTCAAGTGAAGGCATAGAAGTCCATTCAATTAAAGTTTCTCATGTTGGCACAGCCGCCAAGTCTGACATTTCCAATGTCAAACTTATGATTTCTGGCGTTCAGATTGGAGAAACAGTAGAGTCATTAGATGCTGCCAATGCAGCTACTTTTGACGTAGAAGGGGAACTGAATATTGTTCTATCTGGCTCAAAGACGGTTTACGCTTATTGTGATGTAGCAGGTGGAATTTGGACTGCAAGGACAATTATCTTTGAGATTACCCAGTATACTGACGTAACGGTTTACGGAGCTAACTCTGGAGGAATAATACAGGCTGGTAAGGATGACGACACCGCCTTTTCTAAGCAGACCGGCAACACCATGACTATTGGTCAGGGAACTTTAACTGTTGCTATTGACGCTGCTTATAATCCTGCTTCTCAGAAATATGTTGTAGGAACTGAAAACAGACTTTTTGCTGCTTATAAGTTCACTACCGGTTCAAGAGAAGGAGTGAGAGTGGTAAAACTAAGACTGAAAAATGAAGGCAATGGTTCAGCCACCGACCTTTCCAACGTTACTCTTTGGGATGGTTCAACTCAGATAGCCGGCCCTGCTTCATTGGTTGGTTCTTACGTTACCTTTGGTTCTAATACCATTGGTTGGGACGTAACTGGCCTTTTTGACATAGAGGCAGGCTCTATAAAGACTATTACAGCTAGAGCTGACATTCCTACTGGAGCTACTGCTGATAACACCCTGGATTTAGACATTGATGTTTCCACCGATGTTTATGCTGATGGCTTAGACTCACAATATGATATCCAATCGAGCGATATCTCAGGTTCAGCTGATGCTAATAGACACACAGTGGATAATTATGGTTCTTTAACAGCTTCCCTTTCTGCTCAGACTCCGCCTGCTCAAACCTATATCAAAGGTTCAACTGAAAAAGAATTCCTGAGAATTAACCTTTCGGCTGATTCTGGGGAAGATATTATTGTTTCAGCTCTGACTTTTGATCTCTTTCTGGATGGTACCGACCCATGCGCATCTGGCGACCTTACCAATGTTAAGGTTTTGAAGTCAGACAACACGCAATATGGTTCAACTGTTGCTAGCCCAGATACTGAAGCTGGTTTCAGTGACACTATTACAGTGTCTGCTTCCGAAACAGTAACTTTGAGAGTATTGGCTGATATTCCTTCTACTACTGGTGCTACCACTACTGGAATGCATATCGATTTAACTGATAATGACGATATCACCAGCACTGGTGTTTCTTCAGCTCATGACATGACAGAAACCGTTAGCGCTGCTGACGGAAAGCAAATGGCTGTTGGCGAGGGTGAATTAACTATTTCATCTGCTGCTATTCCCGGTGACCAGACTATGATCATTGGAGCTACTGAAGTTCCGATGGTTGGCTTGATTATGACTGCTGGTTCAGCTGAAGACATCAGAGTGACCAAGGTGAAATTAAGTGGTTCTATGATAGCAGGTGGTGAGGACATCCAGGAAGATCTTTCTAACATTGCTCTTTGGGATGGAACTACCATCTTAACTACCAAGAAAGGATGGGATTCATCTACTGCTTCCACAGTTGACTTCACAGCTTCTGACTTCCTGAATTTTTCAGGAATTGACATTAGCAAGGGTCAGCAAAAGATAATTACTGTTAGAGCTGATCTTCCCTCAACCGGGAATGCCGATGACCAAATTGCCCTTGGTATTTCCACTACCACTGCTGATCTTTTAGGTGATTACTCCAATGCTACTTCCGCTGATGTGGTTTTTGTTGGTCTTGATTCTAATGCTACTCCTGATACTAAGCTAAGTATCCCTATTCTAGGTGGAGTAAACTACAGTACGAACGGTGACTCCAAGGTAAACTGGGTATTACTGGCGTCATCCGGCACTTTAACTGCAGCAGCTAATGCTGCTTCTCCAGAAATAGGCATGATTAGTGTTGGCTCAGCAGGAAGAGATGATGTGACTCTCCTTAAGGTTGACTACGAAGCTTCTCGAGAAGATATACTTGTGAAATCCTTTGAGATAAAGAGGATAATGGGAACCAAGACTAATGTCGATTTCGGGGCAATTAGTTTGTGGGATGGAACTACTCAATTGGGAGGAAGCCAGAATTTGGTTTATCGTGGTTTAGCTAATGCTACTACTACCTTTAACCTCCCCACCGAGGATTACTGGACAATACCAGCTGGTGAAACTAAGACTTTGACCGTTAAGGCTGACCTTAGTGGAATTAAAACAGCTGATCAGACCGGTGTTACCTCAGGTGATACTCCAAAGCTTTGTTTGTCTACTACTACTGCTATGGGCGCAAACTCTGGTAATAGTATTTGGCCTACCCTCGCAGCGGAAATTTGCGGTAATGTTCAAATCCTCTACAAGTCCAAGCCCACTTTAGCTGCAGCTTCCTTGCCAAGCACTGTTTTAGGTGCTGGTGAGAAGACTCTCTACAGGTGGACAGTGACTGCTGATGAGAAAGGCGCTATTGGCTGGTCAAAGGTTATCTTTGAGTTCTCAGGTTCAGTAACTTACCACAGTGTGAGTAATACCATTGGAAAAGGAGGTTCTGCTACTAGTTCTGCTGCCATTTACTTTGGAACTAGTACTGATGACCTCGGTCAATCTTATATCACAAATTTGGATGTATTTGATGTAGTTACTGGTGACGAGATTCCAGCTAGTACTACCGATTATGCCAGCACACCACACGTTTGGAACTACTGTACTGGAGGGGCAAGAGTTGCCTTTGTTGCTGATGAGGAACAAGTAATTGCTGCTGGTGATACCAAGACCTATGAGCTGAGAGGAGATTTGAGTCAAGGTCCTACTGCCGGTGATGCTATTTCGATTAAGATTAACAAGAGGAGTACTGCTACTACTACTGATACCTATTGGAACGTTGCTCAAGTTGGTGCTTTGGGAGTTATTTATAGTGCTACCAGTACCGCTACCTTTGTCTGGACAGACAGATCTGGAGTTGGAACTTCTCATGACTTCTGGGGTGATAAAGACTGGGCTTTGGATTACAAAGTTTCTGGTTTACCAACCGCTACACTTAGTTTGAGTAGATAAAGTTAATGGACCCGTTTCTCTTTCCTTGTAGAGGTTGAACGGGATAGAACTGGAAAAGCCCCCGAATGGGGGCTTTTCCTTTGGCATCTGGATTTTTCCAGACGCTTTTTGTATAATAGAAGAATGAAACTAACAATTCTTGCTATACTTTTGGCAATTTTTATTCCAGTGACAGTTTATGGTTCAGCAGCCAGCGATTTTATTGTAAACCGCCAGTCCACTTACGATGTTCCTTACGGTGCTACCAAGGTTTTAATTTTAGACTTAACCTTGCCAAGACCGGCTAAAGGACAAACCCTTCAATTACAATCAATTAAAATTCACAATGCTGGTATAGCTGACCATACTGTTATTTACAAATTAGAGATTTGGGAAGATGGTTCCTCAATTGGCTGGGATAACGATGAAACCATGGTAGTCAGGATTCCTTCCCCTCCCTTTTTTGATACTGAAATTGCAGGTACTTTTAGGAAATATTCAGAAAATGATTCTTGGCAACGAATATTTGTCACCTTAGATATTTCTTCTGATTTTATCGCTGAAAGAACTATAAAGGCCCAGTTACTGAAAGATTCAGCGGTTTTCTCTACCGCCACTGGCCCTACTGACACAGAGATTACTGGTTTTGAAAGAAAACTTCGCCATGATGCTTCAGTTCCCACCATTCCCGTTACTCCTTTAGCTAAAAATGCTGAAGCTCTTTCCTTTTCAAGCATTAGGTGGCATTTTACTGATATGTCCAATAATGAGTTCGGCTTTAGAATTTTAGATGCTGAATTAAACGAGATGGCAAGAAATGAAACAGCTAACATCTCTTATATAGATGAAATCGGCCTGACTCCTAATACAGAATATTCTGGGAGAAAAGTGGTTGCTTTTAACGACAGAGGAGAAAGCTTGGGATCGGCTTTAGCGGTGTTCTCAGCAGTCCGCACCTTAGCTCTAGAAACCGAAGAAGAAATTACAGAAGAAGAAGTTGAAGAAGCTGAAGAAACCGAAGAGGAAGTTGTTGAAGAGCCAAGTTTGCTTGAAATAATACAAACAAAAATTGCTGAATTTCAGCAAAGAATTAACGAGCTCATCCGTCAGTTTAACGAGCTGGTTCAAGGAGGATCTGCTACAGTTTGGCAAGGATTTCAGCGGTTTCTCTCGTCATTTTTTGGGAAGTAAATTCTTGTTTCAGCTCTGATTTAATTGGGTGTTCTAACATCCAATTTATTTTTTTTGCTAAAACTTGTGAGTTTCTGGCTTCAACTAAGAATTCTTCTTCAATAATTTCTGGCAGAGCACCGATCTTAGTGGCGACAATCGGTACTTCAGCTGCTATAGCCTCCAGAATTATCCAGGGAAACCCTTCTTTTAGAGAAGGTAAAGCAAAAACATCAAAAGCTTTCAAGCACTTGTAGGCATTAGGGACCTTGCCTTTCAAAAGGATCTTTTTTCCCAAGCCAAGTTTTCTAATTTGAGCTTCCAATTTCGGTCTTAATCTGCCATCGCCAACAATCACGAATATTGTTTGAGGTTCGGCCTCGAACACTTTAGGGGCGGCCTTAATTAAATACTCTAAACCTTTGGTTTTATAGAAATTAGCTACTGTTCCTACTATTTTTGCAGATTGCTCGAGATTAAACCTAGAACGAGCTTCTTGACGGGATAAAAAGTCTAATGAATTTATATCAATTCCATTGTAGATTTTGATTATTTTTTTAGAAGGGGCAATTTTATATTTGAGAGCCAATTTTCTGTCAATCTCAGAATTGACTATAATTATATCTTTTAGCGGGGCAGTCATTTTCTCA
>CAYZXA010000006.1:0-19188 GCA_964482335.1 uncultured Candidatus Saccharibacteria bacterium | reverse complement strand
GGAAAATGCTGGATATTGTTGGCAAAATTAAAAATACTAATTGAGCCAGCCACCAAGGTTGAAGCAATAGCTGTAATAACCATTAGATTGATGTGGAAGGCAGCTGTACCAATGGTCCGGGGAACCATTAATTTAAATATCTTCTTAAGACCAGGAGATCTAAAATTAAAGATAGGCAGATAACGAAAGCCAGAGATTTTAGCAGCAGGAACCTGCACCAGCCAATGCAAAACTGCTCCTAAGATGACACCATAAGCTAAACCATACAAGCCAAAGGTAGGCACAAAAAACAAAATACCTAAAATAATACTCAAGTTGTAGATAATCGGAGCAATTGAGTAAGCAAAAAAACGATTGAAGTAATGTAAAACTCCAGAAAAAAGAGAAGATAAACCCAGAAATATCGGGCTCAAGAACATAATTCTGGTCAGAGAAACAGCTAAAGCTTTCTGCTCAGCACTAAAGCCTGGTGTAATAAATTTAATAAGCCAAGGAGTAAAAAGAGCTAAAAGTCCGCAAATTAAAATGAGTAAAACTAAAAAGCAGTTCAGAATATTGCTAGCTAATTGCCAGCCCTTTTCCTCGTCTTTCTTAAAATATTCAGCAAAGACCGGCAAGAAAATAGCTGAAATGCCGCCCATAATTAAAATACCATAAACAAAATCAGGGATGCGAAAGGCAGCAAAATAAACGTCCAAGTCCTCGCCAGCTCCGAAAGTGCCAGCCAAAAGCCTATCTCTAACCAAACCTAAAAGTCGGCTGATTAAAGCTGAAACTCCAAGCAACAAAGCAGCAAAGGTTACTGTCTTTGTTTGTGAATGTAACATTCTTTTTATCATATCTTTCCCTATTTTACTCTTTTTTACCTTCCTTTACAAATCTCAATTTTTCTGTTAATAATTGAGAAAGAATATGGAATTAAAACATATTATTGAATCCCAACAATTTAATAGAGATTGGCTAGAAAAAGAATTTTTTCCTTTGACCAAACAGATGGAAAACATTGCTAAAGAAGGTGGTTCTAATTCTCTTTCCGGAAAGAAAATGATTACTTTTTTTTATGAACCAAGTACCAGAACCAGAGCCTCTTTTGAAATAGCTATGAATATGTTAGATGGCAAGGTAGTCTTTTCCACAGAAAATGCCAGACAGTTCTCTTCTGTAGCCAAAGGTGAAACGATTGAAGATACTATCCGCATACTCTGCAGTTACAAACCAGATGTCATTGTCATAAGAGCTGATGAACAGGGAATGGTCAAAAGGGCAGCTCAATTCTCCTCTGTGCCAATTATTAATGCTGGCGACGGCACAGGCCAACACCCAACTCAAGCTTTATTGGATATCTATACCATTCAAAAAGAAATTGGCAGAATTAATGGTACGGCTATTGCCATGGTCGGCGATTTAACTAGAGGAAGAACAGTCAGATCTCTTTCTTATCTTTACGCAAAATTCCCTGATGTAAAAATCTATTTCGTAGCTCCCCCGACCCTTAAAATAAAAGAAGACATTAAAGAATACTTAAAAAAACACAACGTTTGGTTTCAAGAAGAAGATGACTTAAAAAAGGTAGCTCCTCTGGTAGACGTCATCTATCAAACCAGAATCCAAAAAGAACGAACCAGTTCTCTTGAAGGAACCGAAGAACTGATTAAGAGTTCCTATATTATCAATCAAGAAATAATGAACCTAATGAAAAAAGATGCTATTGTTATGCATCCCTTACCACGAGTAGATGAAATATTATCTGAAGTGGATATTGACCACAGAGCAGCCTATTTCCGACAAGCTGAAAATGGCCTCTATATCAGAATGGCTTTACTCCAAATGCTTCTTGGCTAAGAAAAACATAAACAAAAATACCACCCAGTAACTGTGTGGTATTTTTGTTGCTCAAGTAGACAATAAGCCGAATTCTGTCATGGGCAATAATCTGTCTAGGCCAAGAATTACTCCTTGGCTCTGGCGAGCTACTCTTTCACGAAAACTCTAAGATGAATTTCAAGAGTCTCCGACTTGCTCTTGCTCTCAGGTAAGAATTTAGCCGTTTCACCCCTACAAAATGTAGGACTCGTCTCTGTTCGCATCTCTAGGATTGCTCCCGACGGGAGTTACCCGCTACCTTTTTAACCTCTGAAAATTCAGAAGTGAGAGTTCGGACTTTCCTCCCTCTGACTTAATGTCAGAGAGTAATTGCCTCGCCTACTTGAGCATTTATATTATAGCAAATTAAAAAACCCGAGTCAAGCCCAGGATTTTCTCTGTGCCCCGCGTAGGACTCGAACCTACAACCAACGGCTTAAAAGGCCGCTGCTCTACCAATTGAGCTAGCGGGGCTCGATCTTGAAGGCCTCTTTATATTCCTTCTTCTTTTAATCTCTCCAATAATTCTTTTTGTTCTTTGGAAAGTTTCTTTGGTGTTTTGATAATTAACTCTACATACATGTTTCCTCTGCCATAACCTGAAAAATGAGGAATGCCTTTGCCAGAAATCTTTAAAACCTTGCCAGATTCAGTACCAGCAGGAACTTTAAGTAAGATTTTTTTACTTTCTAAAGTTAATACCTCAACCTCATCTCCTAAAGCAACCTGGGAAAAAGAAACAGGAACTGAAATAAATAAATCATCGCCCTTTCTTTCAAAAACCGGGTGCTTCTTAATAAAGAGACGAACATACAAATCTCCTGCTTTGCCTGCTTTCCTGCCAGCTTCTCCTTTGCCTTCAAGCTTGATGACCTGATTTATGTCAACACCAGCTGGAATGAAAACGTTTATCTTCTCTTCTCTTTTTATCCTACCCTCTCCCTTGCAGACGTTACAAGGTTTTTCTGGCCTAAATCCTTCTCCGCCGCATTCCGGACAAACAGTTACTCGGGTAATAGAGCCAAAGATTGTTTTTTTAATCTGCTGAACCTCTCCGGTTCCCCGACAAGAAAAACATTCATTGACTTCAGTACCAGGTTCTGCTCCCCTGCCCTGGCAACGTGAACAAGTAACCTCTTTATAAAGAGAAATTTCTTTTTCTCCATCTTTCAAAACTGCCTCCAAAGGAATCTCAATGTCAATCTCAATGTCCTTGCCTCGTTTGAAATCCTTTTTCCTGCGAGCGCCAAAACCAAACATTTCTTCAAATATCTCGCCAATATCACCGAAACCAGCTCCTCCACCGAACCTTTCTCTCATTGACTCAGTATCAAATCCTGGCCCAAAACCAAAATCAAAGCCTGGCTGACCTCCCTCAAACGCTTGACCAAAGGTATCATACTGACTCTTCTTCTCTTTATTGGAAAGAGTCTGATAAGCTTCGTTGAGCTCTTTGAACTTCTTTTCGTCCCCACCCTTGTCAGGATGATATTTATGAGCCAGCTTGCGATAAGCCTTTTTAATATCTTCTTGGGAGGCGTTGCGATCAACTCCCAAGACTTGATAAAAATCTTTTGGCATAATTATTTTTTCTCTTTGTATTCGCCCTCTTCAGGTTTCTTTTTCTCTCCTTCTGCTTTTTTATACAGTTCAGCTCCTACTTTCTGCACAACCTGGGAGAGTTCTGAAGTCTTGCTTTTTATTTCATCTATTTTATCACTATCTTTGATTTTTTTTAACTCTTCGAGCTTATCTTCTATCTCTTTCTTAACTTCGGCAGAGACCTTATCTCCAGCCTCTTTTAAAGCCTTTTCGGTAGTGTAAACTAAGTTATCAGCTAAATTTTTAGCTTCAATCAATTCCTGTTTCTTTTTGTCTTCTTCAGCATGAATTTCTGCTTCTTTTTTCATTTTCTCCACATCTTCTTTGCTCAACCCGGTTGAGCCTTCTATCCTGATTGACTGTGATTTTTGGGTTGCTTTATCTTTGGCTGTTACATCTAAAATTCCGTTAGCATCAATATCAAAAGTGACTTCTATCTGGGGCACGCCACGAGGAGCTGGCGGAACACCGTCTAGAATAAACCTACCAAGAGTCTTGTTGCCAGAAGCCATTGGCCTTTCGCCCTGCAGAACATGTATTTCAACTGAAGGCTGATTATCAGCAGCAGTTGAGAAAGTCTGGGTTTTAGCAGTTGGAATGGTCGTATTTTTAGGAATTAAAACAGTGCTAACTTGACCTAAGGTTTCAATACCTAAAGAAAGCGGTGTTACATCTAGGAGCAAAACATCTTTAACATCTCCTTGCAAAATACCAGCCTGAACCGCAGCTCCAACAGCTACCACCTCGTCAGGATTAATACCTTTATGCGCTTCCTTACCAAAGATATTTTTAATCTCTTCCTGAATCTTAGGCATTCTGGTCTGACCACCAACTAAAACTATTTCATCGATATCTTTAGCGTCTATCTTGGCTTCTTTTAAAGTTCGTTTAAGGTGATCAAGTGATTCTGAAATATATTCTGAAACCAACTCTTCCAACTTAGCTCTGCTCAACTTGTAATAAAGATGTTTGGGGCCAGCAGTATCAGAAGTAATAAAAGGTAGATTAATCTCTGTTTCCAGGGCTGAAGATAATTCAATCTTGGCTTTTTCGGCTGCTTCTTTTAATCTCTGCAAGGCCAGCTCATCTTTGGAAAGATCGATGCCCTGATCTTTTTTAAACTGATCAACCAACCAATCCATAATTCTTTGATCAAAATCATCACCACCTAAGTGGGTGTCACCACCAGTAGCTTTAACTTCAACGGTATCCTCTGATATATCAAGAACTGAAATATCGAATGTTCCACCGCCAAAATCATAAACAATTATTCTTTGATCTTTTTTCTTAGTTAAACCGTAGGCTAAAGCAGCTGCTGTTGGCTCATTAATCACTCTTTTAACAGTAAAACCAGCAATCTCTCCAGCAACCTTGGTTGCCTTTCTTTGGGAATCATCGAAATAAGCAGGACAAGTAATGATAGCTTCGGTAATTTTCTCGCCTAGTTTCTGTTCAGCATCCTGTTTCAATTTCTGTAAAATCATAGCTGAAATCTCAGGAGGAGAATACCACTTATCGTCCATTTTAACTTCTACCCCGCCGTCTGACTTCTCTCTAATTTCATAGGGCAAAAGTTTTTTATCTTTCTGCACTTCAACATCAGAAAATTTCCTGCCTATTAGCCTTTTGATAGAATAAACAGTATTCTTAGGATTGGTAATTTGCTGGCGCCGAGCCAAAATACCAACCAATCTTTCGCCGGTCTTGGTGAAAGCAACGACCGAAGGCGTAGTTCTAGCCCCTTCCCTGTTCTCAATAATTTTTGGTTCCCCAGCTTCCACCGCAGCCATGGCTGAAAAGGTAGTACCCAGATCAATGCCTAATATTTTTGCCATATAATTTATTTATTAATTTTTATTTTAGCAGGCCGTATAACCTTGCCGTTTAATATATAACCTTTTTTAACTTCCTCAATAATTATACCAGATTCCTTATCTTTTACTTCAATTTCTTCGACAACCTCATGGAAATTCGGGTCAAACTTCTCATTCAACGATTTAATTACTTCTACTCCCTGGCTTTTCAGAAAATCCTCAAATTGAGTTTTAATCTGCAAAAGGCCTTCTAAGTATTGGTTTTTCTTGCCTTGGGGGATTTCTTTTTCTGCTTTCTCAAAATTATCCAAAACAGGCAAAATCTTCAAAATCAACTCTTCGTTAGCATATTTTAAAAGCTGGCCAATTTTTTGCATCTCTTCTTTCTTGTAATTCAAAAAGTCAGCTCGTGAGCGCTGCCAACCAGCCAAATATTCCTCTTTTTGCTTTTGGCATTCTTTTAACTTTTTCTCCATACAACAGCTTATGATATAATAAAATTGGCTATTGGTCAAGTAAATTGCTAAAATAAAGAAAGATGCGTCAAATCATCAAAGGTCCAAAAGTCACTTGGGTTGATATTCAGGATCCGAGCAAAGAAGACATCCAATATCTTAAGGAAAGGTTCAAATTCCATCCTTTAGTTTTGGGTGAGTTAATCCCACCGGGCCACCGACCAAAAGTAGAACAGCATAAAGATTATCTTTTTATGATTCTCTATTATCCAGTTTACAATAAAGAAAAAAAAGAAACCAAGCCTCGAGAACTAGATATCATTGTGACTAGGGACACTATTATCACGAGCCACTATAGATCCATTCTCCCCTTAAAAGCTCTTTTTGACAGCTGTAATTTGTACAAGGAATCGAGAAAGAATTACATGTCTGAAGGATCTGGCCAGCTTCTTTTCTATATTTTAAGCGGTTTTTGGAAAACCTGCCTAAGCAAACTAATTAAGATAGACAAGCGCATCAATGAAATTGAAAAGGAAATCTTCAAGGGAAAAGAAAAGGAAATGGTCTTGGAAATCTCTCTAGTTAAAACAGATGTCATTAACTTCTGGAGAATTATTGAACACCAAGAAGAAATCCTAAAATCATTGGTTCAAGAAGGAGAAATTTTCTTTGGCAAAGAACTTTCCCCCTATTTCCTAGACGTTCTGGGAACCTACGGCAGAACTCTCAATAGTCTTAAAACCTTCAAAGAAGCTATTTTAGCCTTAGAAGACACTAACCAATCCCTGCTCTCTACCAAGATAAATGAAGTTATGAGAATTCTCACCGTCTTCTCGGTCATTGTCCTGCCCTTAACCTTAATTGCTTCAATCTGGGGCATGAACCTCTTTCTGCCTTTTGCTGAATCACCAATTGGCTTCTGGCTTGTTTTAGGAATCATGCTCGTAGTTACTATCTTTATGTTTATCTACTTCAAGAAAAAACACTGGCTCTAGCTCACTGATAGTAAACACGGCTGAATCTTAAATCAATATATTCCAACTTGTCTCTCCTTTCCGGAGAGATTTGTTTTTCCAGAACTAAGCTGAGTTCAGTCATCTGCCAGTCCAAATCCCCCTTCAAATTAAAGTAAATCTGCCAGTCTTCAGTAGTTTTAATGTCTAATCTTTCTTCAGAAATTAAAGAAGCTCCTGTGAGGAAGATCTTTGTTCTTTCAGCTAATTTCAGCCTTATGTCAAAAATTTGGCTGAGCTGCTCTCCTTCAATAACTGTCTCCCCTAATTCTGCCAAACCTTCTTGAGTCTCAATTAGAAGCAGGCCAGGCTTAATTTCAGAAGTCTCCTCAAAAATCACTCCTTCACTATCAAGTAAAAAACACTGCTCATCCTGACACCAAAGAGCAACGCCTATTCTTTCTGTAATAACAATTTTGACAGCATCAAAAAACCCCTGGCTTACCTCGGCCTTAGCTATTTGGGGAAAATGATTTAAAATATCTCTTTTTATCTGCTTTGTATCAATTGTAAAAATGCTTTTTGTTTTGAAAAACAACACCTTGCTTTCCAGTCTCCTTTCAGCTAAAAATTCAATATCTTCTTTGGACACTTTTTCTTCTCCCGTAACAATAATCTTTTCAATTTGAAAAGCTTCTAAAAAAAACAAAGAGTAAAAAATACTTATGAAAATGAAAAGGCTTAAAATGCCCAACCAGAAAAACCGCTTGCGAAATATCGGCTTTTTCCTTCTGTAGCGATGGGGTTTTCTATATGTTCGCCTTTTTCTCATAGCGCATGATATGCGATATACCGGACAGGACCCGTTATAGACCTCTTTTGCTTTTTCTCAGTTTCTCAAAAATGTAGGTAGGCCAGTATTTCAAAGAAAGGGGTAAGTCCTGGGTTTTAATATAAAAATAGGGCTTCCCGCCAAAACCCATCTTGAACAAGGTAGGGCCGGCCCATGGATGCTTTGATTTGGGATCAACATATCCCCAGAAATCGTATAAAGAGCATCCTCTTTTTTTTGCCTCTTTTATCGCCTCCCACTGCAAAAGATAGCTTACTGGCGTTTTATGATATTCGGGCAACAAGGCAGCGTGGTGATAAAAACCATTGCCCCCACAGAACAAAATAAAAGCTGAAGCAACAACCTCTCCCTTATATTTGCCAAAAAACAAAGATATTTGCTTGTCGGAATTAAAGGCTGAGAACTCGCTCTTCAAATAATCCAAGGAAAAAGGAACAAAATGCTGAGTTTTAACAACTTCCCAATAGAGCTTGTTAAAAGTTTCAACATCTTCAATTTTAGAACTTTGGAATATCTCAATATCAGTATTTTTCTGAGCCTGGCGGATCAAATAGCGAGTGGTTTTGCGCATATCCATTAAAAGCTCATCTTCTTTGGGGGTAATGTCTAATTTCCAGCTTGCTTCAGGATGCGCGTGAATCGGTGCTTTCTTAAACCCTAGTTTCTTAAAAAGACTATTGTTTTCCTCGTTCCTCTGCCAAATCGGACCCATTCTGACAAAGCTGCAGTTTTCTTTTTTAGCAATCTTTTTCAGCTCATCCAAAAACGCAATCAGCCCTTCCTTCTTTCCTGCTGGCCCATGAGGACAGAGTAAAAATCTGCCTCTCCTTGCTGTCACCCTTACCACCAAGGTAACAGAAACTAATTTATTGCCGTCATAAGCTCCTAATCGCCAAATCTTATTGCCCATCATTTTATTGAACTCTCCCCAATTCCAAGACTGCAGAAAGGTCTTTTCCTGAATATTTAAAAGGAAATCCTCCCAAGTTGATTTCTCTTCTATCTCAGTTATTCTCATTTTAACTCTTTAATAACTTGGGATGGCACTCGGCTTTCTAAAAGGATATTATCTGCAGGTCGGCAGAAAGTTTTGATCTTTCCAAGTATCTCATTCGGCTTCTCAATAAATAAAGCACTGGGAGCTGCTTCTTTTATCTCTTTCAATCTATCTTTGGTAGTGATGATAGCTAAATCACACACCTCATTTATCTTCTGCCCTATTCTTCTATGAACATCCTTTGACGTTTTGCCCAATTCAATCAAGCAAGGCATAATAATTACCTTCTTTCCCGGTAAAGTCTTCAAATAGTCCAGATGAGCTATAACGCCATCGGGATTGGCTGAATAAGTAGCATCAATAATATTTAAACCATTAAGACCCTTTTTCATTTCAAAGCCAGCTAGCTTGTATTCCATCTTCTGGCAGCCTCGAGCAATCTCTTCTTGAGTCATGCCCAATTCTTTGGCTATAGCTATTGCTCCTTCAATATTTTCTGAGCCAGCTGATTTGACACTCTCACCGTAAAGCATCTTTTTAATCCTGGCCTTTTGATAAAGTTCTAAAGAATATTTATTGCGAGCATTGAAAAAAGCAACCCCATCTTCAGGTAAAGACTCAATCAATTCGTACTTTGTTTTGATAATGTTGTCCAAAGAACCAAAGGTTGCCATATGCTGTTCGTTTATCCCCGTCAGAATGCCAATCTTGGGCTTAACAATATCACAAAGCAATCTTATGCCTCCTCGATTATAAGCTCCCATTTCACAAACAAAAACCTCATGTTGAGAGTTTAAATCGTCCAGAATGCACTGTGAAATGCCTATTTCTGAGTTCTGATGCTCTTTTGTTTTTAAAACCCTGAACTTCTCAGACAGAATAGTTGCTAAAAACTCTTTAGTCGAGGTTTTGCCATAAGAGCCGCTAATACCAATAACCAACAAATTCTTATAACCAGCCCTTTTTCTCTTAGCTTGTCCGATAATGCGATTCCTTAAAATAACCGCTAAAGGCTGATAAGTTAAAACCAGAACGGAAAAGATTATAGGAGCTAGAATGTCTAAAAATAAAAGAGAAAAAGTAAATCTTGTCAGGTTAAGCTTAAAAATAAACAAAAAGAACAAAATAAGCACCTCGGCAGAAATTCCTGTGCTTAAAATAACTGTAGTCTTTCTGGTCAAAATCGGCTTTTTAAGAATCTTCCGCCAAATATTCTTAAAGGTAAATAAGACTTCGACAAAGAGAAGCAAAGGAATGAAATAAACTAAAGCGAGTTTAAGTTTAGCTAAACCGAATTCAGCAAAAAGGAATATACCTAAAAGAACAAGAATTTTAACCAATAACAAGTAATTAAGAATCAGCTTTCTCCCTTTGTAAGTACGGAAATGGTCTCGGAACCTACCGAGATGATATTCTTTCAACTGCCAAAGATAAACCCAGAAGAAAAGCTTCTTCAAAAAAACAATAAACCAAAGAGTGGCGACTAAATAATGAATCATAGAAACTTTAAAATTTTCTCAACTAAAGCTTGTGGATTTTCCTTGCGCGGACTGTGTTTAACATTGGCTAATACTTCCAATTTGGCTCCTGGAATTTTCTCTTTCATCAAATAGGCATCTTTCAAAGGAGTTATTTTATCTTTCTCGCCCCAGATAAGCAAAGTTGGCACAGTGAGGGAAGACAATACGCCAGAAAGATCCTCTTTTATCACTCGGAGATAAGTATCTCTCATGACCCCTTTAGTCAATAAATAATCGCTCCTAAAAATTGTTCTATAAAAAATCTTTCTAATTAAAGAATAAAAGGGTAAGAAAGAAAATCTGCTGAGAAAATTAGCTATCTTTCTTGATATTTCTTTCTTGCGGCTCTTCCTCCTGATGCCAGCTGAATCTACCAGAATCAGCTTCTTAACTTTTTCATAATATCTCAACGAAAACTTAATGGCAATGCTCCCGCCAAAGGAATGACCTAATAAAAAAAATTGCGAAAGATTCTTTTTTTCGCAAAAACTCCTAACCCACTCTGCATAATCATCAACTGACCAAGGTTTTGACGGTAAAGGACTTTCTCCAAAACCGGGCAGATCTGGCACATAAACTCTGTATCCCCCACTCTCTAAAAACTCTTTAATTTCACTCCATTTTTCTGCCTGAGATCCCCAACCATGAAGAATTAAAATGTTCTCCATATTCAACTAATTTTTTTAAACTTTGTATATTTTTGTAAAACTTTTGGCACCTCAATACTGCCATCTTTCTGTTGATAGTTTTCGATGATGCTGATAATCATCCTGCCAATAGCAAAAGCTGTACCGTTAAGAGTATAAACAAACTCCAACCCTTTCTTGCCACGATAACGAATATTCAACCTTCTTGACTGGAAATCAGTACAGTTTGAAGTAGAATGAGTTTCTCGATAATTGTTTTCAGAAGGCAGCCAGGCTTCAATATCATATTTACAGCTGGCTGGCATCCCTAAATCACCCGCACAAATATAGATTACCCGGTACGGAATCTTTAAAGCTTTCATCAACTTCTCTTGCATCTTTAAAAGAAATTGATGCTCCTGGCTGCTTCTCCCCGGATGAGAAAAGCTAAACATCTCCACTTTATCAAATTGATGAACCCGAAAGATGCCACGGGTATCTTTGCCGTAAGAACCGGCTTCCCTGCGAAAACAAGTAGAAAAACCAACATATCTCCTAGGCAACTCCTTTTCTTGTAGAACTTCATTGGCGTGCATTACTCCAATTGACTGTTCGGCAGTGCCAACTAGGCAAAGATCATCCTGTGGCAAGCAATAAGCTTCCTGTTCATCTGCTTGTTCTAAATAACCCATGCCTCTGGCCATCTCTGATTTTAGCATGACCGGAGGAATAATCGGCGTAAAGCCTTCTTTGACTAAGACATCAAAAGCAAGATTAACTAAAGCAAATTCCAACAAAGCAGCTTTGCCTTTTATATAACCGAAGCGAGTGCCAGAAACTTTGGCTGCTCTCTTGACGTCAATCAGGTCTAACTTTTCAGCAATGGTTAAATAGTCCTTGGGCTTAAAACTAAATTTTGGCTTTTTGCCTTCTTCCCTCAAAACTACGTTATCGCTTTCATCTTTCCCTTCTGGCACTCCCTCAAGAGGCAAGTTAGGAATCTGCAGCATTAAATGATTAAGCTCTGTTTCGGTTTTTTCTAAAGTCGGTGTTATCTGTTTAATCTGAGACTTTATTTCCTGCGCTTCTTCTATTCCAGCTTTACCAAGTTTTTTTTGTTTAGCTCGTAAGCTTTCAACCTGACTGATATATTTTCTTCTTTCTTCATCCAGCTTTAAAACCTGATCAATGTCACATTTAACTCCTTTTTTATGACATCCTTCTTTGACTTTCTCTGGATTTTGACGAATAAATTTAATGTCTAACATATTATTTTTTAGACCTCATAGTTGGAAATAATATTGATTCTCTCAGGCTACGGGAATCAGTCAAAAGGGAAACCAATCTATCAATACCCAAGCCCAAACCAGCAGCTGGCGGCATACCATACTCTAAAGCTTCCAGAAAATCCTTGTCTCTCCTCTCTTGAGCAATCTTTTTAAACTCAAACCTTTTTTTCTGTTCCAAAGGATCGTTCAGTTCAGAAAAAGCATTAATCAATTCAATGCCAGCAACAACCAACTGAAACCTATCAGCATATTTTGTATCCCTTTCTTTAGCTTTAGCCAGAACAGCCATCTCAACCGGATGATCAATAACAAAGGTTGGTTGAATCAAATTTGGCTGGCAAGTTTTTTTATAAAGCTCGTCCATCATTTTACACCTGTACTCTTTCTTGTTAACTTTAACTCCTAAACTGGTTAATTTTTTCCTCAAATCAGCTTCAGACACTTTCTCAATATCAATCTGGCAGTATTTCTTAATCAGGTTTCTGAAAGTAATTTTCTGCCAAGGAGTCTTAAAGTTGATTTTTTTGCCCTGATAATTAATCTGATTAGTCTTTTTAATCTTTTTGAGCAGATCAATCATAACTTTCTCAACAAACTTCATAAGACTGTCCCTGTTCTCATAAGCATAATAAAGCTCGAGCATAGTAAAATCAGGGTTGTGATGTTTATCCATTCCTTCGTTGCGAAAGCACCTGCCAATCTCATAGATCTTCTCAAAACCGCCAATCAAAAGCCTTTTTAAATAAAGTTCAGGAGCTACTCTTAAATACAGGTCAAGATTTAAAGCATTCAAACGAGTTTTAAAAGGTTGAGCCAAAGCACCTCCGGGAATGGGCTGTAAAATAGGCGTTTCTACTTCTAAAAAACCGTGGGCTGATAAGATGTTGCGCAATTCCTCAACAATCTTGCTTCTCATGACAAACTTGTTTTTAGCTTCAGGGTTCATCACTAAATCCAAATATCTTTTTCTGAATCTCTCTTCAACATCCTTTAAACCGTGCCATTTCTCAGGTAAAGGCAGAAGCGATTTAGCTAAAATCTTAAAAGAAAATATCTCGATGGTTTTCTCACCCCTTTTGGTTTTGAACAAAGTACCTGAGACCTCAATAAAATCACCGATATCAAAATTGTCTAAGAAAAACCTATAGTTCTTGGCTCCAACCCTATCTTTTTTAATATAGGCCTGTATTCTTCCTGTACCATCTTCGAAATGCAGAAAAGTCGAACCGCCATGTTGCCTGATTGACTTAATTCTGCCAACCAAACTTAACTTGGTCTTTGCTCTTAAAAACCTCTCAAACCCAATTAAAACCTGCTCAATTGATTGAGTTCTTTTAGCTTTTATAGGATAAGCATGAATTCCAGCTTTTTTAAAAGCTTCAAGTTTTTTAAGCCGGCTTTTACGAATATTACCTAAAGGCATAACTAATTTCATAATACTTTAAAATACAAAGTATTTCAAGGTTCTTGAACGCAGTAAAAGGTTCTTATTTTAATGTATTTTAACCTAAATGAAAAGAGCCCGCTAGCGGACTCAAAGTGTTTGAGTTTTGTCCTCAATTAAACTACTCAATCTTTAAGATTTTATATTGGAGCTTGCCTTGAGGAGTTAAAACCTCAACGATAGCTCCTTTTGCCTGATTTAAAATAGCTCTGCCTAAAGGAGAATCGATGGAAATCTTGCCTATTAAGGGATCTGCTTCTTCTGCTCCAACAATTTTGAATTTCTCTTTTTCTTGACCAGCTTTGACCAAAATAGTTGAACCGATCTGAGCTAAACCATTTTTTCTTTCTTTGGAAACAATAACAGCATTGCTGGCTAAATCTTCTAACTCTAAAATGCGGCCCTCTAAAAAACCTTGGGCCTCTTTTGTTTCGTGGTATTCAGCGTTTTCGGCCAAATCACCGTAAGAAATAGCTTTTTCCAGCCTTTCGGCAATTTCCTTGCGCTTAACTTCCTTAAGGTAGTTTAATTCCTTTTTTAATTTTTCAAAGCCTTCCGAGGTAAAAAATTTCTCCATATTAGGCCATAATAAAGAAACAAAAAACCTTGTCAAGGCCTAGGATGTGAATAACTTTTACTGGGTGAAATACCACCAGAGCACTTCGTTGGCCACTGGCAAAGAAGCTACCTGCATGCCTGGCACATTCTCAATGAGCACAGTTAGAACAATTTCAGGGTTATCGTACGGAGCAAAAACTGTCACCCAATTGTGGTAAACATCTTGCTGTCCTGTTTGGGCTGTTCCGGTTTTAGCAGCAGCTTTGACAGGCAAAGAACTTAGTAAAACGCTGGAACCATATCTGACAGCGTCTCTCATGCCTTCTCTAACAATCTCTAGGTTTTCTGGATCAATAAAATTCTCTCGGATAATCTTAGGCCGCATTTCTTGGCCACCTAAAACGCCCTGAACTATCTGAGGCTGATAAAGAGTACCGCCATTAGCTATGACTCCAAACGAAGCAGCTACCTGGATTGGCGTGGCTAAAACATCCCCCTGACCAATTGAAAGGTTATATGTGTCACCATCCCACCAACTCTCTCCTTTGATCTCTTTCTTCCAAGCAGGACTAGGAATTAAACCCCCTACTCCTCCAGGAAGATCAACCTGGGCTGGAATGCCCCAACCAAAAAGTTCGAGATATTTCTTTATCCGAGAAGGACCTAATCCTTCTTGGTCTTGATAGCCGCCTCCCACAGTATAAAAATAAACATTACAAGATTCGGCAATGGCTTTTCTCATATCCGTCCAACCATGAACCTTCCAATCTTCTTTAGTTGAAGAGGCGTTGGGAATCCAAGAATGAGGAATGATAATTCTCCCTGTGCAATTAATTTTTTTCTCAGGAGAAATTATCTCTTCTTGAAGAACAGCCGAAGCAATTAATGGCTTGATGGTTGAACCTGTGGGATATTCTCCAGCAATAGCTCGGTTAAAAAGAGGATCATAAGGATTGTCTTTCAAAGCCTGCCATTCTTCCTGGGACATTTCCTGGCTAAAAAGATTATTGTCAAAATTAGGAAAACTAGTTAAAGCTAAAATGCCGCCGGTTTGAGGGTTTAAAGCAACGACTGCTCCTGCTTTGGCGCCAACATTCCTAATAGTTCTTGCAAGAGTCTCGTTAATCTTCTTTTCCAAGCCAGCGTCCAAATGAAGAACTAGGCTCTGGCCAGATAAGGGTTGAGAGACAACTTCTTTGGAAATAGGATTGCCAGAAACATCTCTCGTTACTTGAATTTCTCCGGGCTTAGCTTCTAAAACGTCATCATAATATCCTTCCAGGCCTGTTTTTTCGCCAGTTTTTCGCTGATAGCCAATAACATGGCTGAAAATAGAACCCTGTAAATATTCCCTGGCTGTATTGTTTTTGACCTCGCAGCCTGGATATTGATCAATATTGACCTCATACAAAATCAAGCTCTGGTGGTCAAGGTTTTCCTCAACAACTTCCCCATTACAAACAAAATCAAAACTAGGCTTGTTAAAAACAAGCTGGTTCAAGTCTTTGTCGTAAATAACTCCTCTTTGTGCTTGGATTAAACGGATGACAAACTGGTTCTGGTCTGATAATTGCAAATACGTTTTGCCTTCAATAACTTGTAACTGAAAAGTCTTGCTGAAAAGTAAAAACATTAAAACCAAAAAAGCGAACCAGAGTCCTCGAAGAACCTTATAAGAAAGAGGCGTTTCCAGCCTCTTTTCAGACAAACCGAGCTCTTTCTCTTTTTTCTGAGCAAGAGAATCCAGCAAAATCTCCTGAGGCTCTATCTCTTTCTTAAATTTCCTGATTTTAAATTTAGCTAAGTGAGGACCAAACATATTTTCTTAAGATTATTTTTAGAAAAAGGGATGCAGCTATTAAAATCAACATATAGAAACCAATGAAAGCAGAAGAAAAAATATCTAAAAAAAGTCCGCCAATAAAGCCGGCGTAAAGGCCCGAGTACTTTTTGGGCTTTTCAAAAAGATTTATTAAAATTACTGCAATGAAAATAATATTGGGCACAAGACCAAATATCCTAAAATGAACCAAAAAACTGGCTTGCAGCAAAGCTAAAAGATAAAAAAACAAAGTTAAGATTAAGATTCTCCTAATCATTTTAGAAGTTTAAAATGATAAAAACGCTTTCTAACTCCTGGATATTAAAGAAAGGAAAAACACTTATTTTATAGAATGGCTGGATATCACTTCTCTCAACTTCCTTAATCGAGCCGACCAGAATGCCTTTAGGATAAACGCCTCCCAAGGCAGTAGAAACAATGAAATCTCCTGGATTAACTTCTTTATCTTGAGAAATAAGGTCGAGTTCAAGCTTTAAATTGCCTTTGCCTTTGACCACGCCAGTAGTCTTAGTATCAGATATTTTAGCATCAAAGGAACTTTCTTTATCAGAGATTAAAGAAACGTATGAGAAACTATCATAGACTTGAGCAACCTTACCTAAAAGAACTTTCTGCGAAGTAATAACAGGCATGCCTTCTAAAAGACCGTCTCTAAGACCCATATTGATTAAAAAAGCATCTCCACTAGTGTCTTTACCAATAACATCAGCCAAAGCTAATCTGAAGTTTTTTTGCAGACCGACTTCCAAAGCCTCCCTTAAACCTTGGTTCTCTTTTTCTAGTTCTTTCAAGGAAATGTTTTCTGCTAATAACTCCCGGATTCTTAAGTTGGAATCTTCTGACTCTTTTTTCAGATTTCCTGCTTTAAAAATTCCTTCAAAAAAATCTGAGATATCGTCGCCTGCTTGCCATAGATTTCTTTGGATTGGCGAAGAAATGAAATAAAAAAATCCCTTAACTTCCTTTTGAAAAAAGTTCAGGGACAGAACTGTAAGAATTCCAATAATAACAATTAAAACTTTGCCTCTTTTAGAAAGCTTCATACTTAACCTATTCTACTTCAAAGCAAAATAAAATAAAAGGATGCTCTGGTGGCGGCTACCTACTTTCGCAGAATAACTACTATCATCGGCCTTGGAGTATTTCACTTCTGTGTTCGGTATGGGAACAGGTGGAACAACTCCAGTATAACCGCCACCACAACATCCTTTTAATATAGTTAGTGATCATTAATTGCTAGCTAAGAGATATATATAAACCTGACCGATTAGTACTCCTCAGCTCAATGCCTTACGGCACTTACACTTGGAGCCTATCAAGCTCATAGTCTCTGAGCGGTCTTGAGTCTTAATCTTGGGAGGGGCTTCGAGCTTAGATGCTTTCAGCTCTTATCCCGTCCTAACTTAGCTACCCAGCGATGCTCCTGGTGGAACAACTGGTAGACCAGAGGTTAGTTCAGCCTGATCCTCTCGTACAAAGGCCAACTTCCCTCAAGACTCAGCGCCTGCGGTAGATAGGGACCAACCTGTCTCACGCATATTCTTCACTTATTACTAAATGTTTGGACTATACCACCCTCTTCATTTAAAGAGGTCGACGTATTATGTAAGATTTTGCCTTACATCCCCCCGATATAATATCATCGGAGAAGTCTCTACGGGGTTAATATATGCTTCTTCCGTTTCTTGGAATAATTTAAATTTCGGAAACGGTCGATTAAATCTGCGAGTTTACGAAAATCATTTTCATTTCTCACTTTTTCTTTCTTATTGAGAATTTCTATCATCAAAGCTACTTGTTCTTTTTTTAAGATCACAAATGGCTTTACTATTTTTAGAAATTCTCGTAACTCATTCATTCTACCAATAATATATTCTAGAATTCCGTCTTTTCTTACTCTCAGATATCCTAACCCAATCAAAGAACAAATCTTTTTAAAATTTTCTTTTTCTTTCTGCGACTGAAAAAGTACTATATACGGTGCCACCTGAAATCCATATTTATAAGTTGGATTTGGTTTTAAACGCACGTAAATACTTCCGTCGCCGTCAAGAAAACCTGCAAGATATGCTTTTTGAGTTTGGCTAAGCATAAATAACTTCCCTCGGTATTATCCTATCATATGACAGGTTGAAAAGTCAAGATAGGGTTTCACCGATATGAGTCGATTTTTCAATCTGTATTACTACAGAAAGCCGCCGTGTGTTCTCAATGTTTTGGATTCTTTTTTGACGGTCTGAACCCAGCTCGCGTACCACTTTAATGGGCGAACAGCCCAACCCTTGGAAGCTTCTCCACCTCCAGGATGTGATGAGCCGACATCGCGTATCTCTATTATTACTAATAGTATGGACTATATCTTCATCCCACATTCCACATTAAATGTGGGCGTTGGCGTATTATAGTAGTTTAAACCTACTATCCCTCGCTTATACAGCGAGAAGTCTCTACGGGGTCATCACCCAAGTTTGTATTCCATTGTTGGAATTATATAACTCTGAATTAATGTCTTAAATCTTTCTGCACTACTTTGTTTTATTCTGAGTCGATAATACTTTTTATCTCGATTCAGGGAACTCTCAATTCCGTACTGTTCTTTCAACATCTGAATTAATCTCTTCTGTGACTGATAATCAAAACATTGAGTATTCAGATAATAAGTTCGATAACTTTTACTTCCGTCATCCATAAACCATACTGCTATTATTAATGGATTAAGTTTTAGATTAGGAACAATCTTTTCCCTATCTTGATAAAATTTTTGGTAAAGCTTTGTTATTTCTGGATATTGCTTAGTAAAAAACCTATAAGCTATTCTTTTGCCTTTTCCTTTTCTTGCTTTTGGTGGACTTTTTACTAAATTTGCAAATTCTTGATGTTTCCAATCAACATAATCTTTTTCAGAAATACTATGGTTGATCTCAAGAAAAGCATTCTTTCGTCCAGGAACAACTCGCAAATACCCATCACCTAAAAGTGATCCAATAATAATTGATTTTTGTTCTTGGGTTAGACTTCCCACGGTGTTGTCCATTATTAAATTTTAGCATAAATTTAAATGGAGTTCACCGTTATAAGCCAAATTTTTGGTATAACATTACTGCTATAGCACCCCGATTTGTCGGTAATTCTTTGAGGTGCCGAACAGAGCCGTTGATGTGAACTCGCGGGCTCTACTAGCCTGTTATCCCCGGGGTAACTTTTGGCTGATGATCTTCCCCTTTTCTACAAAAAGAGGTCGGTTCACTAAGTTCTGGTTTCCCAACTGCGCGGCATATCCGCCTTGCAGTAAAGCCAGCTTATGCCTTTATACTATCAGTCCGATTTCCATCCGGAGCTAGCTGACCTTAGTAGACGCCTCCGTTACTTTT
>CAYZXA010000005.1:9703-24553 GCA_964482335.1 uncultured Candidatus Saccharibacteria bacterium | reverse complement strand
AACTATTTTTATATTGGCATAACCAAAGAGGTATTCCCCAGGATATTCATAACCCATCAGCCAAAAGGCGAGGCTGAATATGTTGGGCCGTTTGTTGATGGCAAAGCTTTAAAACAAACACTCAAAGCCCTAAGAAAGGTCGCTCCATACAGAACTTGCAAAACCTTGCCTAAAAAACCTTGTCTTTGGTACCACTTACAAAGATGCCCTGCTCCCTGCCTATTAAGAAGCCGAAGAATTGAAGCGTATGATGTTTCCAATATCCAAGGCCAACAAGCAACGGGCAGTATGGTCACCTTCATCAACGGCAAACCAGACAAAACGCTTTATCGCAGGTTCAAAGTCAAAATAAGTGGTAAACCGAATGATATTGCCATGATAAAAGAAGTCTTACAAAGAAGATTAAAACATACAGAATGGGGACAAGCAGACTTAATCCTGATTGATGGTGGTAGAGCCCAATTGAATGTTGCTCTGTCAGTAACTGACGTTCCGGCCATGGCTTTAGCTAAAAAAAGGAACGAACTATATATGAAAGGCCAGAAAAAGCCAATCTTGCTAAAAAGCCTGCCAAGAGAAATCTTTAATTTAACTTTGCAAGCCAGAGATGAAGCTCACAGATTTGCCAGAAAGTACCATCATAAGTTAAGAGAAATTGACCTGCGGCCTAATAATTGATACAATATTATAAATGCGTAATCTTTTTCTAAAAATCGCTTCAGGCATATTAGGACTGTGGTTAGCCAGTCAGTTTGTTCCTGGCGTAAGTTTTACTACTGATTCTTGGAAAATTCTTTTGTTTGCTGGTTTTATCTTAGGTTTAATTAACTTCTTTATTAAGCCTATCCTCAAATTCATTACCTTACCTTTAAGAATATTGACTTTGGGCTTATTCAGTTTAATCATCAACATGGCTATAATTTGGCTGGTTGATATCTTCTTTATTGAATTAATCATTACTGGAATAATGCCCCTTTTCTGGACAAGCTTGATTATTTGGGGTTTAAGTACTATTCTTCCTTTATTCTTCCCAAAAAGAAAATATGACTGATTTCTTACTTATAGCTCAACTTATCGTCTCAGTAGTTCTCATTGTTTTAATTCTCTTCCAGCAAAGGGGAACTGCCTTAGGTTCTGCTTTCGGCCAGGAGAGTGGCTTTTACGGTACTTTAAGGGGCGTACAAAAGAAAATCTTCTGGCTGACTGTCGTTTTTGGAGTTTTATTCATCGGCTTGGCCATTGCTAACCTTATCATCTAAAAAATGAAGTTACCTTCTATTCTCAAGTTCTGGCCAACTCAATGGCCATCAAAAAAACAGTGGCTGCAACTTTTTAAAGTCCTCAACAAAAAAGAAAGAATAGTTTTTTTTATTTCTTTGAGTTTATTTTTGATCTCTTCTTTTTTCCTAGCAATTAATTTCTATTTGAAAACTACAGAAGTTCAGCCAGCGGTCGGTGGCAAATATTCAGAGGGCATAGTCGGAACCCCTCGCTTTATCAATCCTGTTTATGCTCAAAGCTCTGATGTTGATAGAGATTTAGTGGAAATCATCTTCTCCAGTTTAACTGACATAGCTGAAAAGATAGATATCGGAGACGAAGGCGAGCTTTACCAGGTCCACCTTAAAGAAAATGTTTTCTGGCATGATGGTGAAAAACTGACTGCTGATGATGTTGTCTTCACTATAAGAACGATTCAAAATCCAGACTATAAAAGTCCTTTACGGGGCAACTATTTGGGTGTTGAAGCAGAAAAAATTGATAACTACACTGTTCGCTTTAAATTAAAAAATGCTTACAGTGCTTTTTTGGAAAGACTGGATTTTAAAATAATGCCTGAACATATCTGGCAGAACATTTCTCCACAAAACTTCCTTTTGACCAACTATAATTTACAGCCAATTGGCTCGGGCCCCTATCAATTCAAAAGCATCAAACAGGGCAAGGCCAATGTCATCACTTCTTTAGATTTGGTCAGATTTAAAAAATACTTTGATTCACCGCAACCTTATGTCTCAGCCATCACTTTCCGTTTTTATGAATCAGAGCAAGCACTCGTCAGCGCTGCGAGAAAAGGAGAGGTTGATGGTTTTTCAATAAGTTCGCCCGGTTTCTTTGATCTTTTTAAAAGAAGCAAGTTTACTGAATACACGCTTTCTTTGCCAAGATATTTTGCCCTCTTTTTCAATCCTGACAAATCAAGACTTTTAGCTGAAGATGAAATTCGCCAGGTCTTAAATTACGCTACCAACAAACAAGAAATCATTGATAATGTGCTTTTGGGCCGGGCTCAAGTTGTTGAGTCACCAATAGTGCCTGACGTTTACAATTATCAATCCCCTGCTACCATCTATGAATACAATCCAGAAAAAGCTGAGGAGCTTTTAGAAAAAGCAGGCTTAGAAAAAATTGAAGGAAAATGGGTCAAGGTGACTAAAGAAACAATTATTGAGTTCAAAAGCAATCTTAAAGTAGGCAGCCGAGGGGCTGAAGTAACCGGCCTGCAAACCTGTTTAGCTAGAGACCCAGAAGTTTATCCCGAAGCAAAGATTACTGGTTATTTTGGCTCGCAAACCAAGACAGCTGTCATCAAATTCCAAGAGAAATACTATGAAGATATTTTAAAACCCTGGGGATTTGAAAAGGGCACTGGTCTTGTCAGCCAGACCACGCGGGCTAAATTGAATGAAGTATGCTTAAATCCGCCAAAGGAAGCGCCTCTTCAGTTTTCTCTTATCACGGTAGAAGATGCTATTTTAGAGGAGGTGGCTTCAGCAATTAAGAAGCAGTGGCAAGATCTAGGCATTGAGATTGAAATTCAAACCTATCCGGTCTCACAATTAACTCAGGAAATTATAAAGCCCCGCGATTATGAAATGTTACTCTTTGGAGAAGTTTTAGGAGAGATTCCCGACCCTTTCCCATTCTGGCACTCTTCTCAAGTTAAAGACCCTGGTCTTAATTTAGCTAAGTATGAGAATACTAAGGTAGATAAGCTATTGGAAACGGCTAGAATTAGCCAGGATTCTGAAGTAAGAGCTCAAAAATATCAAGAATTTCAAGATATTCTAATTGGAGATGCGCCTTGCTTATTTGTCTACCGACCAGACTATGTTTACTTTGTCTATAAAAATATGAAAGGCCTGACAACTGAAATGATTGTTGATCCCTCAAAAAGATTTTCTGAGATTGAAAATTGGCACTTAAAAACTAAACGAGCATGGAAATAAATCTAAAATCTAAAAAGCCAGATATTCGATTTCTAAAAGACATGAAGGAAGTTCTTTATGACCAGAAATGGGCTAAAAAAGCTCCAAACTTTGAGCTTTATTATATGTATCGCGGCCTGAAAAGGAAAAACGACTTAAGATATGATATTACCGTTATTCCGGCTCGTCTAGTAGGTCAAGAATTTGCCAAAACTAAAGGACACGAGCATTTTAATAATTACGGAGAGCTCTATATCGTTCTTCGCGGTCAAGCAATTTATTTAATGCAGAAATATGCCTCTAAGAATAATTCTCGTTCTCAAGGCCAAATCAAAGACGTTTACGCGGTAAAGGCAAAAAAAGGCGATGTGGTTATTGTCCCCCCAAAATATGGCCATATCACCATTAATCCTTCAAAAAAGAAAACGCTCGAGATGGCAAATTGGTTAGATGAAAGAAGCGGCCACATCTATGATGATATTGCTAAAAAACAAGGCGCTTGTTACTACTATACAAAGAACGGCTGGATTAAAAATAAGAAATATGCTAGGGTACCTAAGTTGCGTTTTGAAAAACCCTTAAAGAGAATGCCTAAAAACTTAGATTTTCTTCATGGTAATTAAAAAAGCAATTATTCCTATCGCTGGTTTAGGAACAAGATTCTTACCTTTGTCCAAGGCCCTACCCAAAGAGCTTTTCCCTTTGGTTGATAAACCAGCTATCCAATATATTGTGGAAGAAGCACAAGCCTCGGGAATTAAAGAAATCATCTTTGTCAACCGACCGGATAAAAAAGAAGTTAAAACCTATTTTATAAAATATATTAAAAAAATGCCAGAGCTGGAAGAATTGCTCAGGATGAGAAAAAAGAATGGCCTGTTGAAAGAATTAAAGAGTTTAGAAAAAATTACCAAAAACATCTCTTTTTCTTACATTTTTCAAAAAGAACCTTTGGGCGACGGCCATGCTGTCCTGCAAGCCAAAAAAATAGCAAAAAAAGAGCCGTGTATAGTTTTGTTCGGTGATGATATTGTCAAATCTAAAACTCCCTGTTCCCTGCAGTTGGCCAAGGTTTTTAATAAACATCAAAAACCGATCATTGCTTTATATAGATTGCCCAAAGAAAAACTTTCTTCATACGGCATAGTCAAGGTTGAAAAAGTAGGTCCGAGACTTTATAAAATTAAGGGCATTGAAGAAAAACCTTCAATCAATAAAGCACCGTCTAATTTAGCTATTGTTGGAAAATACGTAATTGATTCTCAGGTCTTTGATTTCTTGGAAAACACTCCCTCTCAAGCCAAAGGAGAAATAAGGTTGGCTGGAGCTTTTAATGAAATGATTAAAAAGGGATTAACAATTTACGGCTACGAGTTTGAAGGAAAATGGTTGGAATGCGGCAATAAATTAGCTTACTTAAAATCAAATCTTTATCTTTCCCTAAAACATCCTCAATTTAAAAAAGACCTCAAAAAATTTCTAAAGCAAGAGAGACTTTAATGCGGACGTGGTGAAACTGGGAAACACGCAAGATTCAGGATCTTGTGAGCGAAAGCTCTTGTGGGTTCAAGTCCCACCGTCCGCACCATGAACCCTGTTAAAAGTCTTAAACAGAAAAAATTAAATATTTTTTCTATTTTGTGATAACAAGGTATAATAAAAAAAACAAAAGTTTGTCTGAAATTAGTTATTAACACTATATAAGATAGACTTCTAACGAAGTGAAAAAACAAAAAAATGTTCGCATTATCCCATTGGGCGGCCTGGGTGAAGTTGGCCGCAATATGATGTGTCTTGAGTACGACAAGGCGATTTTGATTGTTGACATGGGGTTCAGAATGCCAGAAGAAGACATGCCCGGCGTTGATTATATTATTCCTAACATTGCCTATCTTAAAGGTAAAGAAAAAAACATTCTGGGGGCTTTATTCACGCACGGCCACTACGACCACATCGCCGCTATCCCCCATATAGTCAACAAGTTGGGTAATCCGCCACTTTTTGCCTCTGGTCTAACTAAAGGAATTATTCTAAAAAGACAGGAAGATTTTCCCAATCAGCCCAAATTAAACATCACTCAGGTCAAAGACGGCTCCAAAATTGAGCTTGGCCCTTTTCAAATTGAATTTTTCAGACAGAACCACAACATTTTTGACAATCTTGGTCTTTTTATCAGAACGCCGATTGGCAACATTGTACATACCTCAGATTTTAAGTTTGACGAAACGCCTGTTTTCGATATACCGACCGATATGAATAAATTAAGAGAGCTAGGCAAAAGAGGCGTCTTGCTTTTAATGTCTGATTCAACCGGAGCAGAACAAGAGAATCATTCTCTTTCCGAAAAGAAAATCATGGAAAATTTAGAAGAAATTTTCAAACAAGCCAGAGGTAGAATTATTGCTGCTACTTTCGGTTCTTTGATCAATAGAATCCAGCAAGTCATTGTTTTATCTGAAAAATACGGCCGTAAAGTGGCAGTTGACGGCTATTCAATGAAAACCAATGTGGAAATCTGCAAAAAATTAGGCTACATCAAATCTCAAAAAGGCACCCTGATAAAACCAAATCAGATTAATAGTTATCCGGACTCAAAAATAACTTTGCTTTGCACCGGCGCCCAGGGAGAAGGACAAGCGGTATTAATGAGAATCATCACAAGAGAACATAAATTTATCAGACTAAAAGAAGATGACACTGTCATCTTTTCGTCTTCGGTTATCCCGGGCAACGAAAGAACGGTCCAGTTCCTAAAAGACGAGCTTTACCGACAAAGAGTCAATGTCTTCCATTATAAGATGATGGATATTCATGCGGGCGGCCATGGCCAACGGCAGGAATTAGCTGAAATGATCAGAACAATGAGGCCTCGCTTCTTTATGCCTATCCACGGTCAATACTCAATGTTGTTTAACCATGCCAAGCTGGCCCATGCTCAAGGCATACCAGAAAAAAATATCATAGTGGCTGAAAATGGACAAGTCGTCAACTTAACGCCCGAGAAAATCTTTATCGAAAGGAAAACCGTCGAATCAAACTATATTATGGTGGACGGCCTGGGCGTTGGCGATGTCGGAAAAATAGTCTTAAGGGACCGCCAGACCCTATCAAAAGACGGCATGTTCGTGATTGTGACAATTATTGACAGAACAACTGGTAAAGTTAGAGGTTCTCCTGATATAATATCTAGAGGGTTTGTTTATTTGAGAGAATCAAAGCCTTTGTTACAAGAAACCAGAAAAAAAGTAATTGAGGTTGTCAACCGAACAGCTGGTTCGGGGGGCGCCGTCAACTGGTCATATGTCAAAGACAATGTCAGAAACAGAATTGGCGATTTCTTATACACCAAAACCCAAAGAAGACCAATGATTTTACCTGTTATAATTGAAGTATGAGAATATTAAGTGGCATACAACCAACCGGCTCAATACATATTGGCGGTTATTTAGGAGCCATCAGCCAATGGAAAAAACTTCAGGAAGTGGGAGAGTGTATTTTTTTTATTGCTGATTTACATGCTCTAACCACTCCTCAAGACCCTAAAACCTTCTCAAAAGAAATATTGGAAACAGCTGTAGAGCTTTTAGCACTGGGAATTGACCCAGAAAGATGTATTCTTTTTGTTCAATCCCAGGTCAAGGAACATACAGAGCTTGCCTGGCTTTTAAATACTCTTACCCCAGTTGGTGAATTAGAAAGAATGACACAATACAAAGAAAAATCAAAACAGTTTAAAAAAACTATTAATGCTGGCCTTTTAGATTATCCAGTTCTACAGGCAGCTGATATTCTCTTATATCAAACGGATTCGGTACCAGTTGGCAGAGACCAGACTCAACATTTAGAACTTGCTAAAACCATTGCCAGAAAATTCAACCAGAAATATGGCGAAACGTTTAAAGTGCCCGAATCTTTGATTTTGAAAAGTGGAGCAAAAATTATGGCCTTGACAGCTCCCAAGAAGAAAATGTCAAAATCTGTACCAAGAACTTCTCTCTTCCTTTTTGATGAACCTGATATAATTAAGAAAAAAATAATGTCAGCCGTCACTGACACTGGTAAAGTAGTCAAATACGATCCTTCTAAAAAACCAGGTATTGCTAATCTTTTAACTATCTACTCCCTTTTCAGTGACAAATCAATCTCTCAAGCAGAAAAAAAATTCAGAAAAAAAGGTTATGCTGAATTCAAAAAAGCTTTGGCTGACCTTTTAATCTTGAAATTTGAACCTTTCCGCAGAAAGAAAAAAGAATTATTGGCAAGAAAAGTCTATGTTAAAGAAATTTTGGAACAAGGCAGAAAAAAAGCTGAAGTTATTGCTCAATCAACCATGGCTGACGTCAGAAAAAAGATGGGTCTCTTCTAATTTTACAAGACTGAACCTCAATCAGTTTTCAATAAGAGCTATCAGCTCTTTTTTCTTTTCTTCTAACAAGTATTTTGTTTTTGCTTCAATAACCAACCTTAAGACAGGTTCGGTATTGGAAGGTCTAGCTAAAAACCACCAGTCCTCGTAATCAACCCTTAAACCATCAATCTCTAAAACCTGGCCGTCACTATAACGATCTTTTAATTGTTTCAATTTTGCCTCTTTGTCCTTTACCTTAAAATTAATCTCTCCTGAATGAAAATATTTCTGATAAGGTTTGATTAATTGAGAAATTGGCTTCTTACTTATTTCTTGCAAAAGCTTAAACAAAACAAAGAATGGTGCCTCGCAAAAGTAATGGTCTTTATGATAATAGTGCCCAGAAAATTCTCCAGCAAAAACAATATTTTCTTTTCTCATCCTTTCTTTGATGAAAGAGTGGCCTATTCTGCTAATGATTGGCTTACCTTGTGCTTTTTCAATGCTTTCTTTAACAATGTTGCTGGAACGAACATCATACAAAACTTTCTCTTTTGGATAATCTTTCAAAACTAAAGAAGCCAAAAGAGCAGTAATTAAGTCACCAGCAATAATTTCTCCATTCTCCGCAACAAAAATAATTCTATCACCATCGCCATCAAAACCTACTCCCAAATCTGCTTTTTTGCTCCTTACCTCCTCTTGTAATATTTTTAAATTCTCTTTCACCAGGGGATCGGGTGAATGGTTGGGAAAACTACCATCAGATTTTTTAAAAAGATGATAAATGTTGCAGGGAAGCTTCTTGAAAATCTCTGGGATGACTATGCCTGACACAGCGTTAGCAGTATCAATGACTATTTTTAAAGGTTTTAAACTACCTGCCTCTTTGAGATTAAAACCTACATAGCCTCGGAGAACTTTTTCTTTAGTTATCTTTCCCTTGGATTTGGCTGTCTGAAATTGAGATTGAGAAAGCTTTTTAATCTCTAGTATGCCGCTTTCTTCACTGATTGGAATGGCTTTTTCACGAACCATCTTAAATCCATTATATTGAGAAGGATTATGAGAAGCGGTCACTATGACTCCTCCATCATACCCATAACGAGCAACCGCAAAGTAGAACATGGGAGTAGTTGATAAGCCAATATCAATAACATCAGCTCCCATATCAGTTATTCCCTTAATTAAGTTTTTATGTAAGCCAGAACTGGAGAGACGATTGTCTCTGGCAACGATGATCTTCAGCTTTGGTTTTTTAAGAAATATAACAAAAGCTTGACCAATCAGGTAGGCTGTTTCGGTATTAATATCCTCAGGGTAAATTCCCCGAATGTCGTAAGCTCTGAAAATTTTAGGATTGATTTTCATGTGATTTTATTATACCATAAAATATATGTCTTTCTCAGTTGGTATTGTTGGTTTGCCTAACGTAGGTAAGTCCACTCTTTTTAAGGCCTTAACCAAAAAACAGGTTGATATTGCTGATTATCCTTTTACAACCATCAAGCCAAATGTTGGCGTGGTCGCTGTGCCCGATGAAAGATTAGAAAAGATTGCCCAAATTATAAAACCCCAGAAGATTACTCCAACTATTATTGAATTCGTTGACATCGCTGGCTTGGTCAAAGGCGCTCATAAAGGAGAGGGCTTGGGTAATCAATTTTTAGCTCAAATTAGAAACTGTGACGCTATCATAGAAGTTGTTAAATCTTTTGGCGATGATATTAATCCAGAAGAAGATATTAAAACAATTCAACAGGAACTGGAAATGAAAGACTTGGAAAGCAAAGAAAAAGAAAACCTCTTAGCTAAAAAACCTGTTATTTATGTCTACAATATTAAAGATTAATTTGAAAATAGAAGAAGAAATCTCTGAACTTTCTGAAGCTGAAAAAAAAGAGCTCGGCCTAAAATCTCAACTTGACCAACTCATTTTAGCTTGTTACAATACTCTCAGCTTAATTACTTTCTATACTATCACCGGAGGCAAAGAAACAAGAGCCTGGACCTTAAAAAAGGGCTCTCAGGCTCCTCAAGCTGGCCTTATAGTCCATTCCGACTTCAAAGAATTTATTAGGGCTGAAGTTGTTCCCTGGCAGAAACTGGTAGAAGCTGGTTCCTGGTCCAAAGCAAGAGAAAAAGGCTGGCTTCAGACTGTAAGTAAAGAATATGTGGTTCAGGACGGTGATGTCATTGAATTTAAAATATGAAAAATTACGAACTTACTTGTATAATATCTTCTGACTTTTCTGAAGAAAAACTCATGTCTTACCTACCAACTGAGCCAATAAAAAAACAATTGACTTCAGTTTTGATTAGTTTAGAATTCCAGGCCGAACCAGATCAAATCAAACCACTCGAAAAGAATCTTAAGGGTGACCCACAGATTCAAAGATACATGCTTTTAGTTAAAAAACCAGAGAGACTGAAAGCCAAACCTGTCAAACCCAAAAGAGTGCCTAAAGAATCTAAAGTTCAAGCAGAAAAACCAAAGGTCGAACTAAAAGAAATTGAGAAAAAGCTTGATGAAATTTTAAAAGAATAGTCATAATATGAATCTAAATAAAGTTATTCTCATTGGCAACCTAACGAGCGACCCTGAATTAAGAAGTACCCCTTCTGGCCAACCGGTCTGCAACTTTCGTATGGCCACCAATCGAGTCTGGTCTGATAAAACAAGCGGTCAAAAACAACAAGAGGCTGAATACCATACAATTGTTGCCTGGGGAAGATTGGCTGAAATTGCTTCTCAGTTCTTGAGCAAAGGCTCTTTAGTCATGATTGAAGGCAGATTGAGAACAAGATCCTGGCAGGATTCAAGTGGTAATAAGCGCTTTAGAACAGAAATTGTTGCTCAAACCCTGCAGCTTGGCCCAAGAGGCGCTAAGACATCAACACCTTCCGAAACAGGTGCGCCGGTAAAAGAAGATATTCCAGTGATTGAGGAAGAAAAGACAGATGAAATCGATATAAAAGATATCCCTTTGTAGAAAATGGCTTGCTATTTCTGTCAAAAAAACATCCAAGAGCTTGATTTTAAAGATACGCAGCTGCTACGGCGTTTTATTTCGGGTTTAGGAAAAATCAGGCCAAAAAAAAGAACTGGTGTTTGTTCTAAACACCAGCGTAAATTAGCTCAAGCTATAAAGAGAGCAAGGCAGCTGGGATTGCTGTCCTAATCTTCTTAGCAACTGCTGGATTTTCTCTAAGGTATTTCTTGGCTCCTTCAACGCCTTGTCCTAACTTAACGTTTTCATACTGAAGCCAACTGCCGGCTTTTTTTATTATACCAGCTTTAATACCAGTACTAACAATATCACCAAAATAAGAGATGCCTTCATTATAAAAAATATCAAATTCCGCAATCTTAAAAGGAGCTGCCACTTTATTCTTAACAATTTTAGCTTTAATCCTGGAACCGGTAATCTGTTCTCCTTGTTTAATCTGGGCAATTCGTTTTAGTTCAATTCGAACAGAAGCATAGAATTTTAGAGCCAAGCCTCCGGGAGTTGTAATAGGACTGTTGTGAACAATGGCTCCATTAACTAAAAAGTTGTGGGTATTTTGAACACCAATATCAAAACGCATCATACTTCGAGTTCGCGGTTTGGATTTAATATTAATAATAGGAACGCTTATAGGTTTCCAAATAATTTCAGAAAACGTTGGCTTAATAGAAAACTTACCGCGATATTTAGGTAAAAGCTTATAATCCATTGAAGGATGAATAAAATGTTTAATTAAGTTTAAGAATTTATCAGTATTTTTCTGATCAAAGGTTAATACCGGCCTTGTGCCTTGAAATCCTATTTTTGTTTTAATGTCATAACGGCTTTCAAGAAGGTTTTGAAGCTGATTCCGACTTTCGGGATGTATTTTTTTAACACAAATTTGAATGCGTCCCTTGGTTTGAGCTAAATCTCTAATATCAAGATGAGCATCATCCATATACCAAATTGCCAATGATAGTGGAGTAAGATTAGCTAAATAGTCGGCTGAAAAAAACTTATATTTTCTTCGATATATTTCTTTCCTAAATTGGAAAAGCTCTGGAAGGGGCGTTAAGTCGAATCTAATACTTTTTTTATCGGCCCAAATAGTATGAGGAATATTTTTTAATAAACTAAGTTCCCACTCCAAGTATCTTTTTTGTTTTAAGCCGTGGCTTAAACGAAACTTTATTCCAAGTGAATTTTTATTCTTTTTGCTTTTACTTAAGCTTCCATCACCAAGAAGATTCCCCCTTATAATTTCTAACTGAAAGGGGCTTAACCTAAATGGTGCAGCAACAAGAATTAAGTCATTAATTAAAAGGTCTTCAGCTTTCCGCCAACCGGTCGGTGTAAGAATCGGATGGTTTAACGTACAAGCGAAATGCGTAGCACCATTATCATAAGGTTTATAAGCAGTAATTTGTAAAAATTTATCGGTAGGACCATTTCTATACCACTGAATAATCTTTCGTGGTATAATTTTCCCCTTTCTCCAATCGTACGAAAGAACACTTACTGGCTTCCGCTGATTTACTATCTTTCCAATCCACTCTGTTGTTCCATCGGATAAATTAATTTTTGATTTATAATTTAAACAGCCCCACATTACTCCGATTTTCATTCTGGTTTGGTTAAGGAAAATAACTGAGGTTTTTGTTTTAGCAACAACACTAGCTAACCTTCTCAAAGTAGCTGACATCAACCTGGCTTGCAAGCCAATATGTTGATCGCCGATTTCTCCAGCAATCTCAGCTTTGGGGGTTAAAGCAGCCACTGAATCAATAACAATCACATCAACTTTGCCTGACCTCATTAAAGCTTCAACAATTTGTAAAGCTTGTTCGCCAGAATCTGGCTGAGATATCAAAAGGTCGTCAACATTAACACCAATCCTTTTAGCATAGTCAGGGTCTAGAGCATGTTCAGCATCAACAAATGCTCCAACGCCTCCTTTTTTCTGGGCTTCAGCTAAAACATGTAACGCCAGTGTAGTTTTTCCTGTAGCTTCGGCGCCGAAAATCTCAATAACTCTGCCGCGAGGCACACCGCCAACTCCTAAAGCTAAATCAAGCGAAATGGAGCCAGTCGGAATAACGTCAATATCAACCGCCCTGACATCACTCAGCTTCATAATAGCGCCTTCGCCAAAACGCTGTTTAATTTCATCTATTGCTTCTTGCAAATCTTCTTCTTCAGTTTTTGGTTGCTTCTTTTTGATCATTTATTTAAAATATCATAGTTTATAACTCGTTTCAAGGTTCTTATACTTTTTTCCAACCTTCATCCTCTTCCTCTGTTTTAATGTAAACCTCCCGGGGTTTAGCTCCCTCGCCCGGACCAACCACTCCCCTGCTTTCTAAAATATCTATCAACCGAGCAGCTCTGGCGTAACCAACTCTCAATCTTCTTTGCAACAAGGAAGCTGAAGCTTTTTTCGTTTCAACAACTAGTTTCTTTGCTTCTTCGTACAAAGGATCGTCTTCACCAGCTAAAAATTCAAGTTCGCCTTTCTCCTCTAGCGTCTTTTCAAGTTCTTGAGTCAATTCTTTGGGTAATTCTTCTGTTTTACTCTGGTCTTTAATATATTTAACTACCTTTTTCACTTCTTTGTCTGAAGCAAAAGCAGCCTGAATTCTTTTTGGTTTGCTGATTTCAGCTGAAACGAAAAGCATATCACCCAAACCCAAAAGTTTTTCTGCACCAGCTGTATCTAAAACAGTTCTTGAGTCTACCTGAGATGCTACCTGGAAAGTAATCCGGGAAGTAATGTTAGCTTTAATCAAACCAGTAATAACCTCGACCGAAGGCCTCTGGGTTGCCACAATTAAATGAATGCCCACAGCTCTGGCCATCTGAGCCAATCTGACAATACCAGCCTCAATCTCTCTGCCTCTGGCAGCCATCAAATCAGCCAACTCGTCAACAATTAAAATAATATAAGGAATGGGCTCTTGACCCTGTTTCAGCATTTTTTCATTATAGCTTAAAATATCTCTAGCATGCTCTTGAGATAAAATATCAAATCTTCTTTCCATTTCTGAAATCAGCCACTTCAAAGCATTGACTGACTTCTGGGCATCAAAGATAACCGGCGTCAAAAGATGAGGCAGGTCATTGTACACAGGGAACTCCACTCTTTTTGGGTCAATAAGAATTAATTTTAAAATATCTGGAGAATTTTGATAAAGCAGACTTAGAATAATGCTATTTAAGCAAATAGTTTTACCAGTGCCGGTTGAACCAGCTACTAAAAGATGAGGCATACGACCCAGGTCAGCAAAAATTGGATTGCCAGCCACATCCCTGCCCAAAGCTATGGTTAAGCTAGAAACAGAGTTCTGGAAATTCTGATTTTCAATCAAGTTCCTAAGCCTGACTAAAGTACGACTCCTATTAGGCACTTCTATGCCAACTAAGGGCCGACCAGGAATTGGTGCTTCAATCCTGATCGGGTGTGCAGCCAGAGCTAAGGATAAATCATTGCTCAGAGTAGTAATTTTAGATAATTTAACGCCTTCAGCTGGCTTTAATGTGTACTGCGTGACCGTCGGTCCGGTATTAACGCCTGACATCTCAACATTAATATTAAAGTTCTCCAGAGTTCTTTTAATAATAGTTGAATTGATTCTAATATCACCGACTGTGGGTACGCCCTTGTCTGACTCTAGCAAATCAAGGAGAGGAAAAGCATAATCTTCTTTGGTTAAGCCAACTGGCCTAGTTTTCAAATCAAGCACTGAGGCTTTTTCTTTGGCCTGTTCTTTCCTCTCAATTAAAGCAGGCAGTGCTTCTTCAATAGGTTTGACCTTGAATTTCGGAGCAAAGATTCTCTTGATTAAAGTTGGCTTCTCTTCCTTTTCTTTGGGTTTAGGACGATAGAGAAACTGCCAAAGAATAACAGCGCCAATGATAATAATGGCTCCGAAAATAACTTGAGTGGCAATCAAACCAAAAGCTTTCAGAAAAGGAAAAGATGCCAAATAGCCAACCCATCCACCTTGTCTAAGATCGTGATTAAAACATTCAAAAAGCCCTGAAATGCCCAAGACTAAAAGAAACATAGCTAAGATAATTGGCCACTTGTTTTTGTATTTCAGGCCTAAAAAAGCCAGCCCACCCAGAACTAAAACTAAGGGCAAAACAAAGACTGCCTTGCCGAATAGAAATGTAGATACTTTTACAAAATACTGGCCGGCAGTTCCTGCCAGATCAAAAAAAGAAAGCACGACTAAAACAGCTATCAAAAACATCAAAACCATCCAGATTATTCGCTTGATTTCATAAGGCAAAGAAAAAC
>CAYZXA010000005.1:6433-9603 GCA_964482335.1 uncultured Candidatus Saccharibacteria bacterium | reverse complement strand
TATTACTTTTTAAAGCCGGTGCCGGCTGGAATGAGTTTGCCAATAATAACGTTCTCTTTCAAACCCTTTAACTGATCTTCTCTGCCTTCAATGGCTGCTTTAATCAAGACTCGAGAAGTTTCCTGGAAGGAAGCAGCCGAAAGGAAGCTGTCAGCAGTTAAAGCCACCTTAGAAATACCAAGCAAAACAGGCAAAGTTACTATTGGTTTCTTTTTCTCTTTTTTAAGCCGCTTGTTTTCTTCAGCTACTTTAGAAAATTCAAGAACGTCGCCATTGTTAAACTGACTGCCTCCGCCGTCCTTCACTCTAACTCGAGAAAACATCTGGCGAGTTATTACTTCTAAATGCTTATCATGGATAACTGCTCCCTGAGAAACATAAATTCTTTGAATTTCTTTAACAACATAGTGTTGGGTTTTCTCTTGGCCGCTGGTTTGAAATAATTCCTTTAAATCCAAATTACCCTCGCAAAGCTGCTGACCTCTCTTCACGTCCTGACCTGCTTGAACCCAGATTGCTCTTTTGCCAGGAATCTTATAGTCAACAGTTTCTGATTTCTTTTTCTTAGCTTTTTGTTGGCGATCCTGAATTTTAGGTTTGATTTTGATAATCCTGTCCTGAGTTATCTCTATAATTTTGCCATCAACCTGGGAAAGCGTTGCTTTACCAGAGGGCACCCTGGATTCAAAGATTTCCTCAACCCTGGGCAAACCCTGGGTAATATCACCGCCTTCAGCTACTCCGCCAGTGTGAAAAGTTCTCATGGTCAGCTGAGTACCCGGTTCACCAATAGCTTGAGCAGCAATAATGCCAACAGCCTCTCCCAGCCTAACCAATTGATTCTTGCCAAGATCCCAACCATAGCACTTCTGACAGACACCAGAAGGAGACCGACAACTCATTGGCGAACGAACCTGGATTTTCTCAATATCAGAGTCTAAAATAGCATCAGCTTTTTGCCAGTCAATAATATCACCTTTCTTGCAAATGCCTTTGATATTCTCTAAAGATACACGACCAACAATCTTGAAAAGGAAGTTTTGACCAAGTTCCTTAGCATCTTCCTTAAAAATAGTAATACCTTCTGTGTCATGGCAGTCTTCTCCTGAAACAACGACATCATGACTGACATCAACCAATCTGCGAGTAAGATAACCAGCAGCTGAAGTCCTTAAGGCAGTATCGGCTGTTCCCTTTCTGGCCCCATGAGTTGAAATAAAGTATTCCAAAACACCAAACCCTTCTTTAAACGAGCCTTTGACCGGCAGTTCTAAAATCTCACCAGCTGGATTGGTCACCAGTCCCTTCATGCCAGTCATCTGCACAACCTGAGACCAGGTACCTCTAGCTCCTGACTCAATGATGGCAATAACCGGACCCAAGGGAGGCAAAGTTTTGGTAACGAGTTTTTCAATCTCTGCTTTGGTTTTTTGCCAAACTTCAATAGCTTTAGCTGTTTTCTCTTCTTTAGACAAAAGTCCTTTCTTATAGTGAGAGTCGATGGTTTCAATCTGTTTTTGAGCTTGGCCGAGCAAACCCTCTTTTTCTGGAGGCACGACTAAATCATCCATGCCCCAGGTAATGCCAGAAATGGTCGAATATTCAAATCCTAAATTCTTAATTTTATCCAAAGCTTCTTCTACTGTCTCTTTGCTATGGAGTTCGATGACTTTGCTGGTTAACTTCTCCAGCTTTTTAGAATCCATGACAGTATTCTCAAAAGGATAGTCCTTGGGCAGGCAGTTGTTGAAAAGAATCCTGCCAACCGTTGTTTCAATTAACTTGTCTTTAATCCTTACTTTAATCTTAGCCCGCAAATCAATGACTCCGGTATCAGAAGCTAAAATTGCTTCATTTTTAGAGCCGAATATTTTGCCTTCGCCAAGTGCTTCAGGCTTAATCTTGCTAACCCAGTAACAGCCAAGGACAATATCCCTGACCGGGCTAACGATAGAAGTACCGGTAGCTGGCTTGAGTAAATTCAAAGTAGAGAGCATAATTTCTCGAGCCTCTTTTTGAGCTTCCTCTGACAAAGGCACATGAACAGCCATCTGGTCACCGTCAAAATCAGCATTAAATGCCTTGCAAGCCAAAGGATGAAGACTTAAAGCGTCTCCCTCAATCAAAACAGGCTGAAAGGCCTGAACGCCTAAACGATGCAATGTGGGTGCTCTGTTTAACAGAACTAATTTGTCTTTGACGATCTCTTCTAAAATAGCCCAAACCTCAGCTGTTTCATCGTCAATTAAACGGGAGGCTCCCCTGACATTGTAAGCTAACTCTCTTTCTAATATCTTTTTAATAACAAAAGGTTTGAAAAGTTCCAAAGCCATTTTCTTGGGCAGACCGCACTGATGCAGTCTTAATTCAGGTCCGACAACAATGACTGACCTGCCTGAATAGTCAACTCTCTTGCCTAAAAGATTCTGCCTGAATCTGCCCTGCTTACCTTTCAACATATCAGCCAAAGATTTCAACAGTCTCTTGCCCCCAGTGGTGGCCGTAGTCAACTGGCCCTTTCTCATACCGTTGTCAATCAAAGCATCAACTGCTTCCTGGAGCATTCTTTTTTCATTTCTAACAATGACTTCTGGAGCATCAATCTCCAAAAGATACTTCAGCCGATTATTACGGTTAATGACTCTTCGGTAAAGGTCATTCAAGTCAGAAGAAGCATAACGGCCCCCGTCTAGCTGAACCATGGGTCTTAAATCGGGCGGTAAGACAGGCAGAACAGTTAAAAACATCCATTCCGGCCTAATGCCAGCCTTAAGCATAGCTTTAATAATCCTCAACCTTCTCAAGGTTTTCCTGCGCAGGACCGGAGAAGATTCTTCAGCTTGCTTTGCTAAGTCTTGAGAAACCTTTTTAAAGTTTGTCTCATGAAATATTTTTCTTAAAGTTTCAGCACCAGTACCTGCTTCAAAAACCTCTCCGTATTTCAAAGACAGATTGTGATAAGCCAATTCAGAAAGAATCTTCAAAGGTTTTAATGACATGACCTCCTCTCTAGCTCTGTCTCTGGCTCTTTTTAAGTCATTTTTTTTGACTTTTGACTTTTGACTTTTGACTTTACCTTTGTATTCTTTCTCAATTTCACTCAAAACCTTTTTCCTGGCTTCATCTGATACTTTAGTAACGATATAAGAAGCAAAGTAAATTACACCTTC
>CAYZXA010000005.1:0-6333 GCA_964482335.1 uncultured Candidatus Saccharibacteria bacterium | reverse complement strand
CCGTCTTTCTCTGATTTTTGAGTACGGTAGTTGATGGTTTCTGGTTTTGTTACCTCGCCATGAGACCATGATAAAATCTCATCTGGTGAAGCTAGTTTTATTCTAATTGATTCTAAATCTATAACTCTCATATTATTTTTCTTATTTTGGTTTTTCTTTAACTTCAACGTTTAAACCTAAGGATTTCAACTCGTTGACTAAAAGATTAAATGAAGCGGGTACGCCTGGATTCTTGATTTTTTCTCCTTTCAAGATTGCTTCATAGGTAGCAGCTCTGCCTGGCACATCGTCTGACTTAATGGTCAGCATCTCCTGTAAGGTATGGGCAGCACCGTAACCTTCCAAAGCCCAAACTTCCATTTCGCCAAATCTTTGTCCGCCGAACTGCGCCTTGCCCCCCAAAGGCTGTTGGGTAATTAAAGAATAAGGACCAATGGAGCGCATATGAATTTTATCTTCGACCATATGAATCAGCTTCATCATATATACATAACCAACAGTAATCTTTTCCATGAAAGGCAAACCGGTTCTACCGTCATATAAAACTATTTTACCATCTTCTGGCAAGCCGGCTTCTCTTAGCTCTGCTTTTATATCTTCCTCGGTTGCACCTGATAAAGCAGGAGAGACAGCATGATAACCTAATTTCTTGGCAGCCCAGCCTAAATGAGTTTCCAATATCTGTCCGATGTTCATACGCGAGGCAACAGATAAAGGATTCATAATAATGTCTACAGGTGTGCCGTCAGCCATAAATGGCATTTCTTCGTCTGGCAAAATCTTGGAGACAACTCCTTTATTGCCGTGTCTTCCTGCCAACTTGTCGCCTGCCATAACGCTCCTTAATTGAGCTACCTCCACTTGAACTCTCTTAATAATGCCTGGTTCTAATTTGTGCCCCTGTTCTCTCTCAAAGACTTTAACCCCAACCACTCTGCCCTTTTTGCCATGCTGCATTAAAAGAGAGGAATCTTTGACTTCTCTTGCTTTCTCTCCAAAAATAGCTCTGAGCAATCTCTCTTCAGCAGTTAAGTCCTGCTCTCCTTTAGGTGAGATTTTACCAACCAAGATATCATTGGGTCCGACTTCAGCGCCAACCCTGACAATGCCTTCTTCATCCAGGTCTTTTAATTTTTCTTCACCAACATTGGGAATGTCGGAAGTTGTCTGTTCGGGGCCTAATTTGGTTTCTCTGACATCGCAAGAGAAATTCTCAATGTGAATTGAACTAAAAACATCATTCCTGACTACTTTCTCTGAGATGATAATAGCGTCTTCAAAGTTGCCTCCCCGGAAAGGCATAAAAGCTATTAAAATATTGCAGCCCAAAGAAAGATATCCATTACTGATAGCCCCGCCATCAGCTAAGATATCTCCCTTTTTCACTTTCTGGCCTTTCTCAACCTTTGGCCGCTGATGAAAGCAAGTGTATTGGTTAGTCCTAATAAAAGTGTTCAAAGGATAATTATGACTCCTGACCTTGACGTGTTCTGCATCAACCTCAGTAACTGTGCCTGCTTCTTCAGCCATGATTTCCTGTCCAGAATCCTTGGCTACCCTCTCTTCCGGTCCAGCCAAAACTAAAGGAACTTCTGGCTTGATTAAAGGCACTGATTGACGCTGCATATTAGAGCCCATCAAGGCTCGGTTAGCATCGTCATTCCTTAAGAAAGGAATGCAAGACGTACCTAAAGAAATGAATTGCTCTGAAGAAACATCAATAAAATCAACACTGAGTTTATCAACAACGACTGGCTCGCCTTTTGCTCTAACCTCTACCTTATCAGGAATAATCCTGTTTTTATCATTAATCGGCGTTCCGCCCTGAGCAATATTGTATTTTTCTTCCTCGTAAGCTGAAAAATAATGCACTTCCTTAGTAACTCTACCTTTGTCTACTTTAAAATATGGAGTCTCAATAAAGCCGTAAGGATTGATGGTAGCATATCCTGCCAAATGACCGACAAGTCCAATATTTGGCCCTTCAGGAGTCTGAATTGGACAAATTCTGCCATAGTGAGAAGGCTGAACGTCTCTCACTTCAAACCCAGCCCTTTCACGGGTTAAACCGCCAGGTCCCGTTGCTGACAGTCTTCTTTTGTGCTCTAACTCAGCCAAAGGATTTTCATTGTCCATAAACTGAGACATCTGGGAAGAAGCAAAGAATTCCTTAACAATAGCCATAACTGGTCTTGGGTTAATCAACTGGCCAGGCGTTAAAGTATAGACATCCAAAGTAGACATTCTGTCTTTAATAATTCTTTCCATTCTCATTAAACCAACCCTCATTCTGTTCTGTAAAAGCTCGGCCAAAGTTCTGACCCTTCGGTTGCCCAAGTGGTCAATTTCATCGGGTCTGGCATTGGGTGTCTTGTTCAGCTTAATAATCTCTCTTAAAACTTCAATGATATCTTCTGGCTTTAGAACTCTGTCTTTAATTTTAACCTCTTCGCTTTCTTTCTTAGGTTTAAGAGCCGGTAATCTCTGCCAGGTTTTCCAACGGCCCACCTTAGACAGGTCATACCTCTCAAAATTGAAAAACATATTATTAATTAACTCTGAAGCGCTGTCTGGAGTAGCTAAATCGCCCGGCCTCAATCTGCGGTAAACCTCAACCGCAGCTTCAGCTTGATTGTGAGTGGGGTCTTTCTCCAGCGTTGCTTTAAGGTCATCGTCAAACTTCTCAACGCCAAAAGCGCGCAATAGGGTGGTAGCAGCTACCTTCCTCTTTCTGTCAATCTTTATGCCAATAAAGCCAGACGGTTCTGATTCAAATTCCAGCCAGGCTCCCCTATTGGGAATAATCTTGGCACCAAAATAATTCTTGCCGCTTGTAGCTTTAGCGGTAATAAAAGCACCTGGTGAGCGAATGAGCTGACAGATAGTTGCTCTTTCTACTCCATTAACGATAAAAGTCCCCCTTTCTGTCATTAAGGGAAAATCAGCTAAAAAGACCTCCTGTTCCTTAATCTCTTTCGTCTTAAGATTAACCAGCTTGGCTTTAACCCTCAAAGCGGTCTCAAAAGAGTCATGGTTTTGTTTAGCTTCTAAATCAGTTTTATACTTTCGCTTGTCTAGCTTGTAATCCAAAAACCAGAGCTCTAACTCTTTGCCAGTATAGTCTCTGATTGGCGATGTCTCAGAAAAAAGTTCTTTGAGGTCTTTTTCCCAAAATCTTTCCCAGGAGTCTTTTTGAATCTTCAAAAGGTAAGGCAAACGAAGAGAAACTTTTGACTTGCCAAAATATTTTGTTCTTATTGACATAAAAAGAACCTAAAAATACCCTAAGCCGATATTTTTAGGTGGAAAGTTTATTTAGTTTTTTAATAGAAAGAAAAAATCAAGTATCTAAAACTTGGTTACAATATATAAAATTGCGGATAATTTGATTATATACGTCCTCTATATTTTGTCAAGAGGCGTTCCCTATCTCAGTTGTTCTAACTTATCAATAACGTCCTGGCTGCCAGGATTTAATTCCAAAACCTTCTCAAACTCCTGAATTGCCAAATCTTTTTCTCCTTGAGCAACATAAGTTAAAGCCAAAGAATAGTGAGCATTGGAATGGTTAGGTGATAAAATCAAGACTCTCTTAAACTGAGTAATTGCCTCCTCTATTTGGTTGTTATTGAAGTAAAGGCGGCCTAGCTGAAATAAAACTTCAGGAACCAAGGGATAAGCTCCAGCTAAATCCTCCATCTTGCTTACAGCTTCTGGAATATTAGCTTCTCTTTCTGACATTAAAGCTATCTGAATCAAAACATCAATATAGTCTGGCTTTTGCTCAAGAGCTCTATCAAACTCTTCTCTGGCTTTTTGCTCTTCGCCTAAAGCTAGATATAATTTGCCTAATTCAGTGTAAAGCACAGGGTTTGTCGGCTCCAAGCTGATGGCCTGCTCAAAGGATCTTACCCCCCATTCTGCAGCTCCAGTTGCCACTGCCCTTATCTCACGATAAATCATACCTCTAGTTTCCCAAGTAGCTACTTGGTTTGGCCCCAAATCAGTAGCTATGCCCGCCTGGTTAATTGACTCTGCTACAATATTAGCTAGTCTGGTAGCGTCTTGTTGTTCTTGAGGTTTGGCCATTTCCGATAAAGCTTCTGTCATATAGGCTCTGGCCAAAGCAATTCTGTAACGAGGAACACTGGGATCTAGTCTGGCTGCATTCACCAAAACATTGACTCTTTCTGGCCCCAATTCCATTCTTTGAGCCTTAGCATAATTTGTATTTGCTAAATAGAATTGACTGCCAAAGAAAAAGAGTGCCAAAAGGGCCACGCCTAAAATAATGACTATGGTAGAAAAGACCAAGCTGAGTTCGGGAAACTCCTTAAAAGAAATAACTTTTTCTCGAAGGGGCTTTTGCCAGGAAACCACAGAAAGCCCTAAAGCTAGCCAGAACAAAAAGGCTAAAGTAGTATTTTGATAATAGAAGATCTGTCCTACCAACAAGGTCAAAGTTAAAAGAATTGGCAACTGAAATCTGGAAGTTCGCAGCAAAAAGTAGGAGATCAATAAAAACATGCCAATAATTCCCGAATAAGCAAGGATTCCTAAAAATCCCATAGTTCCTAAAGTTTCAGCTAAATAGGAGCCTGCTCTATCAAACCTAATCTGCCAAAGCCAAGTCTGGTTAACCTCTATTGGTTTTTGATTGGTAAAATCATAATGAAAAGTTCCTAAACCTGAACCTAAAAATCCTGACTTAACATCATCAGTCGCTGACTTGTATCCAATTGACCAAGAGGTTCGCTGGTTTAAAACTTGTTCTTCCGGTAAATTAGCTATTTGAGAATCTGGTCCAAAGATTGCTCTGGTAGGCTGGAAGAAAATACAGACTGCAGCAACTATTATCAAGAAAATGGGAATTAAGAGACGATTAACGTTTTCCCGGAAAAGCCTTCTCCATAGGCTGAAAATAACAAACAAGATTAAGCTGACTAAAATTATCAGCCAGGCTGGCGTAAAGTCTATTATTATCAATAAAACCAAAGTGGCAATGAACAATATCCAACGAATCAAACCAATGAGTCTTGATCTAACTTTCTGACCCATCATCAGTCCTGCCAAAAATACAGCTACCACTGCCAAAAATATACTTAACCCCTCCAAAGAGCCAGCCACCGGACTGAAGGTTCTCTGAAGCATGACTTGAGGTAATGATAAGAGATTATTAATTTTTGCCCAAACTCCAAAAATTGAAAAATAACTTGCTAAAACAACAAGAGAGCTTGACCAGAAAAAGGTTGTCAGAATGCCTGAAGTACTTAAAGGCCTGTCATCAACTTCTCCTTCTTGCTCTAAACCTGGAGTTGAAACTTGAGATCTGATTCTAATATTGTTGGTAATCAGAAAATACAAAGCTCCCAAGCTAAGCAAACCAATAAGGCCGTTTGAAAACCTACCGTAAAATCCAAACAAGCTTGAGCTTTTATCTACTGAGAAAACAGTAGAAAGGATGGCTACAATTAAAAAGGCTAAAACAAAAAAGGCAAGAGGCGTCCATCTAAAGCGGATCTTTTTATCAACTAAGACCATCTTAGCTAGCCAGGCAAAGAAGGCTAAAGACACCAAGAAAAACAACAGATACTGCTTGTTGAATTCAAAGGATTCAAAAGAAACAGGTAAAAAGAAAAGGGGTAATAAAAATACTAATAAATAAATACTTATTTTGACGATACGGTTTAAGACATTTTGCATAGGTTTTTCTCCCAAAACCTCCTCAAAGAAGGTAAATGGAAGGTTATTAATTATTCATTATACTATTTATATTATACAAGCAAAACAATGAAGAGGCAATCCACAGAATGTGGAAAACTTAAGGGTTACTTAAAGTAGGTACTGAAACCTGCATTATAGTCTTGCCTGATCTGTTCTGGTGTCCTGGCGTAGTTGTAAATCCTGATATCGTCAATGATTCCAGTCCAAGTATCATAAAAAACATTATAAGCAGCGTTTGGGGTTGCAGCAATAATAACTCTATGAGTATCGTCAAAATCAGTTGATACAGTATCTGTTCCATCTGCTACACCATTAAGATATAGTGTTACAATGGTTCCACTTCTTATAGCTACAATGTGCTCCCACTGATTTTGAGTAATAGTGCCTGAGCTTAGTATATCTACACCACCTTCTAAGTCTCTGAAATATAGTTGATTAGAAGTATTCAAACCAAACCTCCAACCATCAGTATCGCCAGGATAAGGACTTCTTGTTATTGCCCATTCTGTAGTTCCAACAGCAGATATTCTTTTCCCCCAATATCCAATCGTAAAATCCCCTGTTCCAAACTGTAAACTACTATTATTCCCGCAATCAATATAATCATCC
>CAYZXA010000004.1:0-24844 GCA_964482335.1 uncultured Candidatus Saccharibacteria bacterium | reverse complement strand
AAAAGTAATGTTTTCTTCAAGTTACACCAAGAAAGAATTAAAAGATTTATCTCAGGCAATAAGGAAATGGCTGAAGCAAAGAAAAGATGTTTTTGTCTATTTTAATAACGATGCCTATGGCTATGCGATAAAAAATGCCAAAGAACTTTTAAAATTCTACAAGGATTGACAGAAATTTCTTTATTCGGTATAATCTCATAGTTAGGAGGATTAAAAATATTATAGGAAGAAGAAAGTGAACAAAGTAAAGGAGGTGCTTGCGGTGAGGATGGAATTAAAAACAAGAGTTTTTAAGTTAGTCGAGGAAGATGAAAGGTATGCGAGTTTGCCTATTTTAGCTCAAGTCATGGGCATATCAACAAGTCAGATTTACCGAGTACAAAATGGCGATCGTGGAATTAATGGGAAATTTATTGTTGGAGCAGTAAAGGCTTTTCCTGATAAAACGCTTGATGAACTTTTTTATATTGAAGAGGAAGGAGGATAATTATGGTTCAAGAGCAGAAAGACATAATAGGCATAATTATCAAAGAGCAGAGAATTTTAATACCACTGACCTTGCGCGAGTTGAGAGATAAGTCAGGTGTTTCAACATCTCATTTAGGTCGTATTGAAAGAGGAGAGCGTTTTCCTTCAGCACTTGTTCTCCGGAAGATTGCTCAACCCTTAGGATTTAATGAGGATGACCTGCTTACCTTAGCTGGGCACCGATCTCCTGGGAAAAGCGGTAGTGGTTTTGATCTCCGTCTTGCACAGACAATGATACGAGAACTTACTATAATACGACGCTCTATCAATGTGATGCTTAGGGCTTTGAGAAAGAGGGTTGCAGGCCCAGGAAAACCCTAATCTATAGATTGAGCAAAGGATAAGCAAAGGACCGCAAATATCTTAGTGGTCCTTTTTTCTTTTTGTAAGACTTGACGTTTTTTTAAAAAAGAGTAAACTAAATTTATTGGAGAATAAACAAGCTCCATTTTTAGTACCTTAATTTAGAAGTAGTAGAAGCTTAGAGAGCGAATGACGTTCCGGAAAGACGGAAAATAAAAAGAACTGAGGTAATAGATGAAGAAAAGACTTTCCAAGATTTTGGGAGTAGGACTAACAATAGCTCTGATTGTTGCTTTGATTGTGCCGGTCTCCGCGGCCCTCGCTGCCAAAGGTGATAACCCGGCCAACGACAAAGCGGGCAAGTTGTATCTCTACGAGAAGGATGCCGACTGGAATATTGTCTGGGATGGCGCCTGGGGGAAAATGAATTACAAGCTCGAAAGTACCACTATCGATGCTGTCTTCAACGGGCACGGACTTGTCCCTGGTACAGGTTATACCCTGGTTAAATACAATGGCTGGCCGGACGTGACCGTGATTGGCAATAGCGTGGCAGATACCGAGGGAAATGTCCACATACAGGGTACAGACGTTGACATCGGTCCCAGCGGAGAAGAAGGAGAAGAAGGGTACAAGATTTGGCTCATTCTGTCCAGCGATGTCACTGGAATGAAAATGACCGGTTGGCACCAAAGCTCATACCTGTTCGAGCACAACCTAATCCCTTACTAACCGGTGCCCGGAGCGCGCACTCCAAAACTGCTCTCTAAGTTTCTCGACCACAAGGGGTTGCTAAATGTTAGCAACCCTTTTTATTTTTTAGGATTTAACAAAGATGAGTTTTTTGATATAATAAAATACATGAAAGAAGAAGTCACTAAAGAAATGACTATTGCCGAAGTTATTGAGAAATATCCTAAGGCTGCTTCTATTTTTATGATTTACGGCCTGCATTGTGCTGGTTGTCCTGCGGCTCAATCAGAAACCTTAGAACAACTAGCCCTTGCTAATCAGATGGATTTAAAGAAGCTATTAAAGGATTTAAATAAGGCAGCAAAATGATTAAAAAAATCCTGTTTTCCTTTCTTTTTTTAGTTATTGGAGTTGGGCTTTTGGTTTGGGTTATTCAGATGGTTGGCTGGCAAGAAATTCAGTCAGCCTTTTTATTTTTTACTGGTTGGCAGGCAGTAATCATTCTTTTTCTAACTTTTTTAATTCTTTTTGTTGCCTCTTGGAAATGGAAAGTAATTTTGAAAAGCCAGGGCTACAATCTATCTCACCGACAACTATTTGCTCCCTATCTGACAGGCTATATGATGAGCTATCTTTTACAAATGATAGTTGTTGGAGGTGAAATCTTCAGAATATATGTTTTAAAGGAGAAATATTCAGTTCCTTGGAAAAAAGCAGCTGTTTCAGTGGTTGTTGATAAAATTCTAGATGCAACCTCCTTTATTATTGCTATTTTAGTCGGTGTCACATTTTTTCTTTTTAAAATAGGTTTGCCTCCAAAAAACCTGGCCATAATCTTAGGGAGCGTTACCTTTATATTAATTGGTGGAATAGGTTTTTTCTATTTAAGATGTTTTAGGAAGAAAAGCATTGTCAGGCCCCTTATTAAGTTTTTTTATCATAAAGGATTGTTTAGTGGAGATATTTTAGAAATTGAAAAAGACATTTTCAGTTATTTTAAGCTAAGAAAATTAGCTTTTTGGCAGGGTTTTGGCCTGGCTCTTTTAAGAACTGTGATAACTTGGGCAAGATGTTGGGTGCTGATATTGTTTTTAGGCAAATTTATTGCTTTCTTGCCCTCAATATCTGTTTTAGCCTTTTCTTATATTGCTATGTTGATTCCCATCCCAGCTGATTTAGGCGCTCACGAAGCAATTCAGGTTTTTACTTTTACTTCTTTAGGATTGGGGGCAGGTACAGCCACAGCTTTTGCTATGATTATTAGAGCTACTGAATTAGTCATGGCTTTCATTGGCGTATTCTTTTTCTTTAAAATAGGTATAAACGTCCTTCAAAACGTTTTATTCAGAAAATTTGAAAACTTGATAAACAATAGAAATAATAAGATAGAATAATATGTTAAAGAATATTAATAAAGTTGTAAAACTTCTAGTTTTCTCTGATTTTGCTCTACTTTTTGGTTGGGGGTTAGTTTCTCCTATTTTAGCAATTTTTATTACGGGACAGATTCGGGGCGGAGACATTAGGGTCGCAGGGATTGCCGTAGGGATATACTGGCTTTTAAAATCTTTATTTCAAATACCCATTGGGAATTATTTAGATAAAAACCACGGAGAGAAAGATGATTTTTATTTTCTAGTTGCAGGCACATTGCTTTCTAGCCTGGTGCCTATAGGATTTATTTTTTCTACTCTACCTTGGCACATATTCGTTCTTCAGGCAGTTCATGCACTCGGAGCAGCCATAGCTCTTCCTGCCTGGTGCGGAATTTTTACTCGCCATATTAAAAAAGGAAAGGAAGCTCAAAGTTGGGCCTTGGACAGTTCGGCTCTTGGAATTGGTGCTGGAATTTCTGGTATTGTTGGAGGTATTGTGGCCAAGACATTCGGATTTCTCCCGCTTTTTATTGCGGTAAGTATTTTAGGAATAGTTGCTACACTGTTGTGCGTTTTGATTAAAAAAGATTTAACACTTCCTAAGAAAAAGATTATTTTAATTCCTAAGCCCGAATGAGAAATCAGGAAATTGCCAATATTTTTTATGAGATAGCTGACTACTTAGAAATGGAAGGAGTAGCTTTTAAACCTTATGCTTATCGAAAAGTAGCTGTTACTTTAGAAACTCTAGAGGAAGACATCGAAGAGATTTATAGGAAAGGAGGCAAGAAAGCGTTAGAAGAGATTCCCAGTGTTGGCAAGGGCATTGCTAAAGCGATTGAAGAATACTTAAAAATAGGGAAAATTAAACTACACGAGCAGTTTAAAAAGAGAATACCGATTAATCTAAAAGAGATGACGTCAGTTGAAGGCATTGGAACCAAGAAAGCTAAAGTACTTTATCAGAAACTGGGCATTAGAAACTTAAAGGAGTTAGAAAAAGCAGCTAAGGCCCACAAAATTGCTCCTTTGTTCGGATTTGACGAGAAAACTGAGAAGAATATTTTAGAAGCAATTAAGTTTCTCAAAAGAGACAAAGGAAGGTTTCTTTTAGGAGAGATTTTGCCCAGAGCAAAGGAAGTCGAAGAGAAATTAAAGAAGCTAAAAGAAGTAGAAAAGGTCAACGCAGCAGGCTCTGTCAGGCGCATGAAAGAGACCATTGGTGATGTTGATTTTTTAGTTATTTCAAAGAAGCCATCTAAAGTGATGGATTTTTTTGTTTCTCAGCCTGGTGTTGTTAAAGTTTGGGGAAAGGGGACTACAAAATCTTCAGTCAGAATGGAACAAGGTTTTGATATGGATATTAGGGTAGTGCCCAAGAAATCTTATGGCTCAGCTTTGCAGTATTTTACCGGGTCAAAAGAGCACAATATTATGACAAGACGTATTGCTATAAATAAAGGATTGAAACTTAATGAATATGGTTTGCTCCGAGGCAAAAGAATGGTGGCCGGAAAAACCGAAGAGGAGGTCTACAAAACATTGGGCATGCAATGGGTTCCTCCAGAAATGAGGGAAAACCAAGGAGAAATAGAATTAGCTCTTAAGAAGAAATTGCCAAAAATCATCGGCTACCACGACGTTAAAGGAGATTTACATTGTCATTCTAATTGGGACGGTGGAGAAAATTCGATAGAAGAGATGGTTAGAGCTGCTAAAAAAATGGGTTATCAGTACTTGGGAATTTCTGATCATACTAAGTTTTTAAGAATTGAATATGGGTTGAACGAAAGACAACTGGCCCAGCAAAGAAAAGAGATAGATAAATTAAATCAAAAACTAAAAGGATTTAGGGTTTTACAAGGAGCAGAAACTAATATATTGAATGACGGCTCAATAGATATTAAAGACGAGGCCTTAAAGAAGCTAGACTATGCTATGGCAGGCATTCACTCCAGCTTTAAGATAGGAAAAGAAAGAATGACAGAAAGAATCATTAGGGCTATGAAAAATCCTTACGTTAAAATCCTAACCCATCCGACCGGAAGATTATTAAAGGCAAGAGAGCCTTATCAGGTTGATTTTGATAAGATTTTAAGAGGGGCCCGACAGTTTGGAGTTATTCTTGAAATAAACTCTGCCCCTCAGAGACTGGACTTAAACGATCAAAATATTAAAAGAGCAAAGGAGGCAGGAGTTAAGATGGCAATTAACACTGATTCTCACCAGAGAAACCAATTAAGATTTATTGAGCTTGGCATTGCTCAAGCCAGACGTGGCTGGGCTGAGAAAAAAGATATTATTAATACTCAGCCTGTAGAAAAATTACTAAAGTTTTTTAAATAAATGTCTTTAGAAAAATCAGCTGGAGCTGTAATATTTAGAAGAGAGGAGGGTAAAACATATTACCTTCTTTTGCATTATCCTACTAATTCTAGGGCCTCAAAAGATTATTGGGACTTTCCTAAAGGGCATATAATCAAAGGAGAAAAACCCATAGACACTGCCAGAAGGGAAACAGAGGAAGAGACCGGTCTGTCTGATATAGAGTTTTTAGAAGGTTTTAAAACTTGGATTAAATATTTCTTCAAAGATCAGGACAAAACAGTTATGAAAATAGTTACTTTTTATTTAGCTGAAACTAAGACAAAAGATGTTAAAATTTCTTTTGAGCATATTGGCTACAAGTGGCTGCCCTACAAAGAAGCTTTAAAACAGGTAGCCTTTAAAAATGCTAAAGAAATCCTTAAAAAAGCCAATGACTTCCTTTCAGAAAAAGGTGTATGAGGTTGTTAAAAAGATTCCTCGAGGCAAAGTTTTAACGTATAAGGAAATGGCTAAGTTAGCCGGATGCCCTAAGGCTTTTCGTGCTGTCGGTAATATCTTAAACAAAAACAGAAACTTCAAAATCCCTTGCCACCGGGTCATAAGATCAGACGGTCAGATTGGTGGTTATCGAAAAGGACAAAAAAGAAAAGTTTCTTTACTAAAAAAGGAAGGCGTGCTAATAAACAATAGGAGGATTTGTACTTTATCAAAAAAATAAAGGGAAAGAAGGAGAAAAGATATGTCTGGATTTTTTGCTTTAAGCATTAACCCTGAAACTTATAAAGGTAATTTTTTGGATGACATATTCTGGGAGACATTCTATCAGCAACATCTGGGCCAAGATTATGCGGGATTGGTAACTTATAATACAGCAAGAGAGCCAAGGATAAAAATCCGCACTCACCGAGGGCTCTTTAGGCCTACTTTTAGTGACGACATGACAAACATGGAAGGAACCGAAGGAATTGGTTATTGCGGCGATACTAGAGAACCAATTTTAGTAGATTCAAAACTAGGCGAATTTGCTGCTTGTTTTACCGGCAATCTTATTAACCGAGACGAGTTAGTAGAGAGATTTAAGACCTTTGGCCATAATTTTGCTTGGGGAGGAGTGGATATTGAGGTCATTCTCAAATTAATATCCCAGGGAGATGGATATGTTGACGGCATTAAGAGAATGAATAGCGAGATCAAGGGAGCTTATTCTTGTCCCATTCTTACTTCCGAAGGGATTTATGCTGTTTGCGACCCAAGTGGTCGCTGGCCATTGGTTATTGGTGAAAAAACAGGAGCAAAAGCAATAACTACTGATCCATGCGGTTTTGAAAACTGGGGCTTTACGTACCAACGAGACCTGGAGCCGGGAGAAATAGTTCTAATCAAAAATGGTTGTTTGATAACCAAAGACAGAATGCTAAGTGACAGAATCCAAATTTGTACTTTTGTCTGGGTTTATGCTAATTACCCTAACGCTGTATTTAAGGGTATTCCTGTTTCAGCAGTGCGCGAAAGACTAGGAGCTATTTTAGCTCGGCGAGATATTGCAAGAGGGTTTATTCCAGATATAGTTACCCCAGTACCTGACTCTGGTAGGCACTGCGCCATAGGATATCATAATGAGTTTTGTCGGCAAAGAGACGCTGAAAAGATAAAAAGGACACCTCTTTATAATGAAGTTCTGATAAAATATGCATATGCTGGCAGAAGTTACGGCGGAAATACCCAAGAAAAAAGAAATTTAGAAGCTCATATCAAACAGTTGAAGAGCGGTGAAAGTTATGTAGGTAAAGTAGTAGCGGTGTGCGATGACTCCATTAGAAGAGGTACCCAGACCGAGAGGAATTTGGTACCCAAACTCAATGCCTTAGGAATTAAAGAGATCCATTTCAGAATTTCTAATCCAGATTCAATTTCTTATTGCCGTTGGGGAAAAACCATCCGAAAAGGAGAACTTTTGGCTTCTCGGATTCCTTCAATTAAAAAGAGGATCGAGTTTCTAGGAATCAAAAGTTTAGAACATTCTACGGTTGAGGAATTAGCTGAAGCTATTGGGCTTCCTCTTGAAACACTCTGCGTTGATTGTGATTTACCAGCTACTGACTAAAGGCTACAAAAGCTTTGTGAATTAAAAAAGCCACCTCAAAGAGGTGGTTTTTTCTATTTTTGAGAATATTTTAGTTTTTTGCTTTCTCTAGTATTTTTTTGAAGATATCAGGGTGGGTTTGAGCCAAGCCTGATAAGATTTTTCTATCTAAGCTAATTTTGTTTTTCTTAAGACCTGAGATAAATCTACTGTAAGAGATGCCTTGCTGGCGGCAAGCAGCGTTAATCTGGATTTGCCAGAGCCTTCTTCTTTCTCTTTTTTTTGTTCTTCTGTCCCGGTAAGCATATCTCCAGGCATGTCTTAAAGCATCTTTAGCCAGTTTGTATTTTGATTTTCTGCCCCAACGAAAACCTTTAGCATGTTTTAGTAAATGCTTTCTTCTTTTGTGAGCAGCTTTTCCTGTTTTAACTCTAACCATAAAGTAGCTTTTTAATCTTTTTAGCTTCGGGCTTTGACATTTTAATCAATTTTCTACCAGCTCTTTTTCTGTTGCCGGATTTCTTCGCCCGAGAGTGATCTTGTCCAGTAATTCTTCGTAAGACTTTTCCGGTTCTGGTAATCTTAAAACGTTTTGCTATTGATTTGCGTGTTTTCATTGTTTTGCAATTATCATAGAGAAACCTCTTGGTTCTCTTTTTAATTCTCTTTCCACTTTGTAGAAACAAAGGGTTTGCAAGGTATCAAGAAATTTATTCATCTTCTCTCTGGCAAAATTGCCTAAAGCTTTTTCCCTGCCCCGTAAAATCATCTCTATCCTTACCTTATTTCCTTGCTTGAGGAATTTCTCTGTCTGACGAGCTCTGGTGTCTAAATCATGCTGAGAGATATTAAATCTTAATCTAATTCCTTTTAATTCTCCACCTTTTTGCTTTTTGGCAGTTTGCTTTTCTTTCTTTTTCTCCCGATAAAGGTATTTGCCATAGTCCATTATCTTGCAAACCGGAGGATCTACTTTTTCAGTCACCTGAATTAAATCTAAATGGCGCTCCTCTGCTTTTTGGAGCGCTGTTTCCAAGCTGACAACTCCCAGCTGTTTGCCGGTTTCATCAATCAGTCTAACTTCTTTTGTCCTTATTTGTCTATTGGCTAATGGTTTTTTATTCAAAGGTGGAGATGGTGGGGGCGAACCCACGTCTGAAGAGTTTCTTCAAGATAATTCTACAAGCTTAGCCCAGTTTAGATGAAGCATAGAATTTAAATTGGGCAAAATTTCTATACCTTTGATCCTTACCACTCTCAATAGTTTTTCTGGATCTAGAAAGAAACTATCTATCTCGCTGAATATAACACCTGAGTTTGCCTAGCGAGAATGAGCAAATCAGATGGCTTTAAGCGTATGCTAAAGCGGGTTGTTTGAATAAGTTGGCACTTATTCTTTTTGTTTGCTTGCATATCTCGGTCCACTCCTCATCGAATCTATTCATCCCCGTGTTTTTAATTCTCTCTTGATTTCTTTTTCTGCTTCCCTCTTTTTTATCAATTCTTTTTTGTCAATCTTCTTTCTTCCTCTGCCTATAGCGAACTCTAACTTTATCTTACCTTTCTTAGTATATACCCTTAAAGGTATTAAGGTCAAGCCTTTCTGCTCCGATTTGCCGATTAAATACTTGATTTCTGATTTTTTAAGAAGGAGTTTCCTTGATTGAGTAGGATTGTATTCTTGAGAGACGTTCTTTGGCTGGTAAGGAGGAACAGCGGCATTGATCAAATACGCTTCTTCATTTTTTAAGGCAACATAAGATCCAGCCAGATTTATTCTACCTGATTTAATTGATTTTACCTCTTGGCCAGTCAAAACTATGCCTGCTTCAAACTTCTCCAGGATTTCATAGTTAAAATATGCCTTTTTGTTCTTAGCTAAGACAGCCATCACTTTCATTTTAGCAGAATTTAGGTTAAACTGAAATAAAATGAGGTGGATTTTAAGATCAAAAATCCATAAAGCAACTGTGACTGATGCTAATTTAGATTACATTGGTAGCATTACTATTGACAAAGAACTGGTAGAGAAAGTAGGCTTTTTACCCGGTGAAAAAGTTTTGGTTGTAAGTAATACTTCTGGGGCCAGGCTGGAGACTTATGTTATTGCTGGGGAAAGAGGTTCTGGGAGAATTTGCATGAATGGTGCAGCCTCTCATCTAATCAAACCTGGTGAAGAGATTATTATTATGGGTTTTGAACTAGTTGACAAACTGATCGAATGTAAAAATATTCTCGTAGATAAAAATAATAAATTTGTAAAATTCCTATGATTAGGCAGGAAATCATCAAATTGATTCAAAAAGTAACTGGCCGGCCACAAGCAGAAATTCATCTTGAATATCCCGAAGAGGCAGGCTTTGGGGATTATGCAACCAATATTGCCTTACAGATTAAAAAACCAGCCCCTGAAATAGTTAAAAAGCTCAAATCTAATCTGTTTGAGAAAGTAGAAATAGCTGGACCAGGCTTTATTAATTTCTTCCTGTCTAAAGAATATCTGCAAAAGCAGGTTCTAGAGATATTAAAACAAAAGGAAAAGTTTGGTGAATTAAAAATTGGCAAGAACAAGAAAGTTCAAGTTGAGTTTATTTCAGCTAATCCTACAGGACCTTTAACGGTTGGTAATGCCCGGGGTGGGCCTTTTGGAGATGTCTTGGCTAACGTTCTTAAGAAAGCTGGCTTCAAAACAGAAAAAGCCTACTATATTAATAACCATGGCATGCAGATTTTAGCTTTGGGTCATTCTGTTTTAAAAGATAAAGAAGCAAAATATAAAGGAGATTACATTGATGATTTGAATAAAAAGATCAAAGAGAAAGACCCATATAAGGCAGGAGAGAAAGCAGCCAAGATGATTATTGAGATGATTGAAAAAACAACTGACAAAATGGGCATTAAATATAATGAGTGGTTTTTAGAGGATACTTTGTACAAATCCGGGCAAGTTGAAGATGTTTTAAAAATCTTAAAGAAAAAAGAATTAATTTATAAGAAAGAAGGAGCCCAGTGGTTTAAATCTTCAAAATACGGCGATGAAAGAGACAGGGTGGTTGTTAAAGCCGATGGTTCCAAAACCTATTTGATCGGTGATATCGCCTATCATCGATACAAGTTTGAGAAGAAGAAACTTGATAAGGTAATAAATGTCTGGGGAGCTGATCATTATGGCGACGTGCCCGGACTTCAGGCCGGCGTTCAGGCTTTGGGCCATAAAGATAAATTAGACGTTATTCTATTACAATTCGTAACCATTATTGAGAAAGGTCAAGGGCTAAAGATGTCAAAAAGGAAAGGTATTTATGTAACCATGGATGAATTATTAAAAGCAGTAGGTATTGATGTTACTCGCTTCTTTTTCCTCCAAAAATCAGCCAGTACTCATTTAAACTTTGATTTGTCTTTAGCTAAAAAACAGTCTGAGAAGAACCCTGTTTATTATGTCCAATATGCTTATGCCAGGATCTGTAGTATCTTGCGCAAAGCAAAACTGACCGAGACTAAGCCTCAATCAAACTTGTTAAAACATCCTTCTGAATTAAAACTCATTAAACAGTTAATTAGGTTCCCAGAGATTGTTGAGGATATTACTAAAGATTACCAAGTTCAAAGATTGCCACAGTATGCTATGGATTTAGCTACTGTTTTCCATCAGTTCTATAGAGACTGTCGGGTGATCTCTGGCGATAAGAATTTAACTCAAGCTCGTTTAGCTTTAATTTCAGCAACTAAAACTGTCTTACAAAACACCCTTTTTCTAATGGGTATTTCCGCCCCTGAAAAAATGTAATATAATATAATTTATGGAAGTTAGCTTTCCGAAATTAGAGAAAAAGATACTCAAGCGTTGGCAAGAAGGTAAGATTTTTGAGAAAAGTATAAAACAACGACCAAAAGGTCGCCGCTTTGTGTTTTATGAAGGACCGCCAACTGCTAATGCTAAAGCTGGCGTTCATCATGTTTTAGCCAGAGTCTTCAAAGATATTATTCTTCGTTATAAAACCATGCAAGGATTTCAAGTTTTGAGAAAAGCTGGTTGGGACACTCATGGCCTGCCTGTGGAATTAGAAGTTGAGAAGAAATTAGGACTGAAGAACAAAAAAGACATTGAAAAGTATGGCATAGCTCGTTTTAATAAGAAATGTAAAGAATCTGTTTGGCAATACAAGCAGGATTGGGAAAAATTAACAGAAAGAATTGCTTATTGGTTAGACATGGAACATCCCTATATTACCTATGAGAACGATTACATTGAAACCTTATGGTGGATTATCAAGCAGATTCATCAAAAAGGGCTTTTGTACAAAGACTATAAAGTTGTTCCTTATTGCCCGAGATGTGGTACACCTCTTTCTTCTCATGAGGTAGCCCAGGGTTATAAAAAAATTAAAGAATCTTCAGTCTATATAAAACTTAAAGTTAAACCAAATACCTTTTTATTGATTTGGACAACTACGCCCTGGACTTTGCCAGGCAATGTGGCAGTGGCAATTAATCCTAGATTTACTTATGTCAAAGCAAAAATTGGCAAAGATACCTTCATTCTAGCCAAAAAGAGAATAGATGTTTTAGGGAGAGACTATAAGATTGTTGAAGAATTCAAAGGAAAGAAGTTATTAGGCTTAAAATACGAACCATTATTCAAATTTGTCAGACCTGAAAAGAAATCTTATTTTGTTGTTCCAGGTGACTTTGTTTCTCTGGAAGAAGGAACTGGTTTGGTTCATATGGCACCAGCTTTTGGCGAAGATGATATGCAGGTTGCCAAAAAGAACAATTTGCCCCTTATATTAAACGTTGATGAAGAAGGTAAATTCAAAAAGGAAGTTAAAAAATGGCCAGGCATGTGGGTAAAAGATGCTGATCCTTTGATTATTGAAGACCTTAAGAAGAGGAACCTCCTTTACAGGGAACAATTGTATGAGCATGATTATCCTTTTTGCTGGCGCTGTCATTCACCTTTACTTTATTATGCCAGAGAGAGTTGGTTTATAAATATGCAGAAAGTTAAGAAGAAATTAATTGAGAATAACCAAAAGATTAATTGGATACCAGCTTATTTAAAAGAAGGTAGGTTTGGTGAATGGTTAAGAGAGTTAAAAGATTGGGCCTTTTCTCGTGAACGTTATTGGGGAACACCTTTGCCTATCTGGCAGTGTAAGAAATGCAAGCACAAGGAGGTTATTGGCAGTAAAAAAGATTTACTCAGCCAAAAATTTACAACCAATCAATATTATATCTTACGGCATGGTCAAACAATCTATCAAACAGAAAAGAAAAAAATGATATATCCCTGGCCGGAACAAAAACCAATTTTATTAACTAAGCGTGGGCAGAATCAAATTAAAAAAGCGGCTAAAAAGCTTAAGAAGAAAAAAATTGATTTAATTTATAGTTCTGACATTTCTCGAACTCGCCAGACAGCAAAAATCGTTGCCGAAGAATTAGGAATAAAGATAGTCTTTGACAAGCGACTCAGAGATGTGAACTTGGGAATTTATCACGGAGGAACAAAAGAAAGATTTTATCAAGATTTTCCAAAAAGCCTTGAAAGATTTTATGATAAAAAACCTTCCAAAGGAGAAAGTTGGGGAGACTGTAGAAAAAGAATGATTGAGTGTCTAGATGATATTGATAAAAAGCATCGAGATAAAACTATTTTAATTGTTAGTCATGGTGATCCATTATGGCTTTTAGAAGACACAATGAAAGGACTAAACACTGAGCAGTTCTTAGAGAGCAAGATCAAAGAAAGCTATATTAAAACAGGCGAGCACCGCAAGATAGAATATAAGAAATTTCCCTTAGATAGAGATGGAAGATTAGATTTCCATCGGCCGTATATTGATGAAGTAAAATTTAAATGTTCAAAATGCCGGGATGGTTTGATGGAAAGGGTTCCTGAAGTGATTGATTCCTGGTTTGATTCAGGAGCCATGCCTTTTGCTCAACATCATTATCCTTTTGAGAAGAGACTTCAACTTCCGGCAGATTACATTTCTGAAGCCATCGATCAGACTCGAGGCTGGTTCTATACGCTTTTAGCAATCCCTACTTTGCTTGGCTTTGGTCCTTCCTACAAAAACGTTATTTCTTTAGGCCATGTTTTAGATAAAAAAGGAGAGAAAATGTCTAAATCAAAAGGTAATACAGTTGACCCTTGGTATATTATTGAAAAATACGGTGCTGACGCTACTCGTTGGTACTTTTACACGATTAACCAACCAGGTGATGTTAAGTTTTTTGCTGAAAAAGAGCTGGCTGAAGCTTTGAGGAAGTTTATCATGACGTACTGGAACAGCTATATCTTTTTTGACATCTATGGCCAAAAGAAAGCAAGGGGAATCTCCAAGCATGTTTTAGACAAGTGGATTATTTCAAAAATGAATGAGTTAATTCAAGAAGTTACTCAAAAACTCGATAAATATGATATTACTTCAGGAGCTCGGCTGATTGAGAGTTTTGTTATAGATGACCTTTCTTTATGGTATATTAGGAGATCACGTCGCAGATTTCAGAAACCCCAGACGAAGAAAGAATTAAAAGAAGCTTCAGCTACCTTAAACTATGTTTTGTTAACTTTGTCTAAGCTGACTGCTCCCTTTGTTCCTTTCTTGAGTGAAGAGCTTTACCAGAATCTGTTTAGGGTTCGACCCCGAATAAGTGTGCATTTAGATGATTGGCCAAAGGCAGACAAAAAGCTAATTAATAGGTCATTAGATCAGAAAATGGAAAAAGCAAGGAAAATAGTTAATATGGTGTTGGCTGAAAGAGCTAAGGCGGGCATTAAAGTGCGTCAGCCTTTATCAGAATTAAAGATCAAAGAAAAAATTGACAGACCATTACTGGGCTTGATTAAAGAGGAGGTTAATGTTAAGAAAGTTACTTTTGCTAAAAGCTTTAAATTGGAAACTAAAATTACCCAAGAATTGAAAGAAGAAGGGACAGTTCGGGAAATCATTCGTCAGATTCAAGAAATGAGAAAAAAAGCTGGTTACAAGCCTCATCATAGAATTTCAGTTCAATATTTTGGCGCTAAGGAATTAAATAGAATTTTAAGTAAAAACCAAGCTTTTATTCTTAAAGAAACAAAAGCTAAAGATTTCCGTTTAAAAGAGAAATTAAAAAAGGTTTTTGACATCGAGAAAGAGACAAAGGTCGATCAACAAAACTTATGGTTAGCCATAAAGAAACTTTAATATGCCTTTATTTGGAAAATTATTTAGCAAAAGAATATCGCCGCGGTCCGGCCAAGTCCAAAAACCTATATTAAAGAGACCAATAGCCAAACCTGCGCCAAAGCCGGCGCCTAAACCCGGACTCTTCGGACAGAAGAAGTATCGTTCTTTTTTAGAATTAAGAGATTTTGCCAGAAAAGCTCCTTATAAAGCTATTCCCAAAACTAGCAGAAAACTTACACGAAAACAACGAGTAGAGCTTATGAGAACGCTTCAAAAGTATAGTGGTCAGTCTTTCGGTCTTTCCGACAGTAAATTTAACTCGGCCTTACAAAGAATGAAAAAAGAAAAAATGGCAGCAGGATACAAAAGGGATTATAAGAAAATAGTAGATCTGGATTTAAAAATTAAACAGCTTGAAGCGTGGAAAAAAGGCTAAATCTTTAGGTTAATGGCTGTTCACTATCGCACCCAGGGTTTTATTATTAAACAGACTGATCGGGGAGAGGCCAATCAGTTATTTACGATTTATACTGAAAACTTTGGCAAATTGGAGATTTTTGGCAAGGCCGTCAGAAAAATTAAATCAAAATTAAGAGGCGGGGCGCAACTTTTTTATTTAAGTGAGACTGAGTTTATCCAAGGTAAGGCCCATAAAACCTTGACCGACACAATAGTTATCAATAACTTTAAAAACCTAAGGAAAGATTTAAGCAAATTAGCCGTTGCTTACCAAATTATCGGAGTTCTGGACAGTTTAGTCAAAGGCCAGGAGCCAGACGAAGAGATTTGGAATTTACTCAACGAAACTTTCGAAAAATTAAATAAGCAAAATTTAGAGATTATCTATTATTACTTTCTTTGGAATCTTTTTTCCATTCTTGGCTATCAACCAGAGCTTTATCGTTGTTCAGTCTGTCAAAAGAAAATAGTACCCGGCATTCTTTATTTTGGCTTGAAACAAGGAGGAGTAGTTTGCGGCGAATGTTTTAAAAATCCCGAAAAGGATAAGGAAATAAATGAGGATATAATTAAAATTATCAGGCTTTTCCTAACCAGAGACTGGCCAATATTGGAAAAGTTAAAAGTCAGCGTTGAATCTCAAAAATTGTTAAAGAATGTTTCCGAAACTTATCTTAATGAAATTTTAGGCAAAAACTGATATAATATAAGAACCTTGTTAAAACAAGAACCTTGATTTTTCACTTTACTCAAAATTAAAAACATGAGAAATAAAATTATTCTTATTGCTACAGGTATTGCTGTCGTTGCTGGCATAGTTGGTTTTTGGTATTACCAAAAGAATATTTATTCTAAAGACATTTTAAAGTTGGAGATCTTAGGTCCTGATCAAGCTGAATTAGGTCAGGAGATAGAATACACCGTTAAATATAAAAACAACGGCAACATTAGGCTAGAAGAGCCTAGTCTTGTTTTTGAATTTCCTAAATATTCTTTACTTCAAGAGGGAGAGATTTTGAGAAAGGAAATCATTTTAGAAGATATTTATCCTGGACAGGAACAAACCTTTACTTTCCGAACCAGACTTTTGGGTAAAGAAGGAGAGATTAAGAAAGCTCGCGTTTGGTTAAGTTATCGGCCTAAAAACCTTAAAGCTCGCTATGAATCAGAAACCTCTCACAGCACTCAAATTACCTCTGTCCCTTTAACCTTAGAGTTTGATCTTTCTTCAAAGATTGAATCTGGCAAGGAGGTTGGTTTTAGGTTGAATTACTTTTCTAATGCTAATTATCCTCTTTCTGACTTAGGCATTAAAATTGAATATCCTTCTGATTTTAAGTTCGTAAGTTCTAAACCCCAGGCCCTAGAAGAGTCTGATTGGGAGATAGGTCTTTTGAACAAAGCCGAAGGAGGCAGAATTGAAATAACTGGTAATGTCAAAGGAGAGGTCGGTGAACAGAAACAATTTAGAGCGCAACTTGGCAGTTGGCAGGAAGGAGAATTTATTTTGTTAAAGGAAACTATAAGAGCTGTGCAAATTGTTAGTCCTTCTTTATATATTTCTCAAGAGATCAACAATAATCCTTATTATGTAGCAAGTGCTGGAGACGCCTTGCACTATGAGATTTTCTTCAAAAATATTGGCGATGAATCTTTTAACAACCTATTTTTGGTTGCCAGATTAGAAGGAGAAATCTTTGATTTAGATACCCTAAAAGCGCCTTTGGGCGATTTTGAATCAGGCGACAACTCAATTATTTTTGATTGGCGTAGAGTTTCCAAGCTGCAGTTTTTAGGATCGCAGGAAGAAGGCAGAGTTGAATTCTGGGTTGAATTGAAAGATGACTGGCAACCAACGGAAAGCGATAAAGACCTGGTTATAAAAAATAAGGTCTATCTTTCCCAAGCTCAAGAGGAATTTGTGACAAAAGTTAATTCCAAACTAGAAATTATTCAAAAAGGCTATTATGAAGATGAGGTTTTTGGCAATACAGGTCATATTCCTCCAGAGATTAGCAGACAAACAACATATACTATTATCTGGCAGGCTAAAAACTATTATAATGATGTCAAAAACATGAGAGTCAAAGCAACTTTGGGGAGCAATGTTCGTTTGACTGGTGAGATATTCCCCGAAGGAGCCAGACTTACTTTTGATTCGGGTTCTCGAGAAGTTGTTTGGGATATGGAAAACTTAGACGCTGGCAAAGGTGTTTCAGGGTCTGGTCCTTCAGTTGCTTTTCAGATCGGCTTTACCCCTAAAGTTTCCCAGCAAGGCAAAACACCAACTTTAATTGGTCAGGCCGAAATTACTGGAGAAGACCAATTTACCAACCTAACTGTGTCTGGGGAAGGTTCTTCAATTAATACTACTTTACCAGACGATGATACAGTTTCCTCGTCCGAGGGAGTTGTCAAATAACATGACTGATTTAATGCAGAAAATTGCATCTTTAGCTAAAAGAAGAGGATTTATTTTTCCTTCTTCTGAGATTTATGGTGGTTTCGGGTCTTGTTATGATTTCGGGCCTTTGGGAGTGGAAATGAAAAATAATATTAAAAAAGCCTGGTGGGACGAAATGACTAAAACCCAAAAAGATATTGTTGGTTTAGATGCAGCAATTTTAATGTCACCTAAAGTTTGGCAGGCTTCCGGTCACTTATCAGCTGGCTTTGCCGATGAATTGGTTGAGTGTAAGAAATGCCACAAGCGATTTAAAAAAGATGAAATTAAAGGCAGTAAGTGTCCAGAATGTGGCGGAGTATTAACTAAGCCGAGAAAGTTTAACTTGATGATGAAAACTTTTATTGGCTCAGTTGAAAATGAAACTTCAACAAGTTATTTGAGACCTGAAACATGCCAGGGAATTTATGTTAACTTTGAGAATGTATTAAATTCAACGAGATTGAAGATTCCTTTTGGCGTGGCTCAGATTGGCAAAGCTTTTCGTAATGAGATTACTCCCGGCAACTTCATTTATAGAACAAGAGAATTTGAACAAATGGAAATGCAGTGGTTTTGTCAGCCTAAAACAGCTGATAAGTTCTTTGACTTTTGGAAGAAGCAGAGAATGAAATGGTATTTGAATTTAGGGATTAAAAAAGAAAATTTAAGAGCTAGAGAAGTCCCAGTTAAAGAAAGAGCCCATTATGCTCGAAGACAGATAGATATTGAATATAAGTTTCCCTTTGGTTGGCAGGAGATTGAGGGAGTTCACAATCGGGGAGATTACGACCTGTCTAACCATGCCAAATATTCCGGCCAGGATTTTAAATACGAAGGATATTTTCCATACATTATTGAAACTTCAGCTGGAGCTGATAGAAGTTTTTTAACCTTTTTAGTCAACGCTTATTCAGAAGTAAAGGGCGGCAGAACAAAAACAACTGAAGCAACAAAAGAAGCTGAAGTTTTATTAAAACTTCACAAGACTTTAGCGCCAGTCAAAATTGCTGTTCTGCCCTTAGTCAAAAACAAGCCTCAATTAGTTAAAAAAGCTAAAGAAGTTTATCAATTACTAAAGACTCATTTTTCAACTCAGTATGATGAAGTTGGCTCAATCGGCAGAAGATATCGCCGCCAAGACGAGATTGGCACGATGTATGCTGTGACGATTGACTTCGATACTTTGAAGAAAAAAGATGTGACTTTAAGGAATAGAGACACTATGAAACAGGAAAGAATTAAAATAGATAAATTGGTTGAATGTTTAAAAAAACAACTTTAAAAAACGGCTTAAGAATTATTACTGTGTCTCAGAAAGGGACCCAGGCAGTGACGGTTTTGGCATTGGTGAGCACCGGCTCTAAGTATGAGACAAAGGACATTTCAGGTATTTCTCATTTTTTAGAGCACATGTTTTTTAAAGGAACAAAGAAAAGGCCTAATAAGCTAGAAATAGCTGAGACATTAGATAAGATAGGGGGTATCTACAATGCTTTTACCGGAGAAGATTACACCGGTTATTTTGCTAAAGTTGCCGCTTCTCAGTTTGATTTGGCTTTAGACTGGGTCTCAGACATTTATTTGCACAGCATTTTACCAGAAAAAGAAGCCCAAAGAGAGAAAGGAGTAATTATTGAAGAGATCAACATGATTAATGATAATCCAATGACCCACGTTGAGATTTTATGGGCTAAGCTTTTGTACGGTGATCAGCCAGCTGGCTGGGACATTGCCGGTACCAAAGAGAGTGTTAGCAAGATTAATCGTCAGAAACTGCTCAATTATATGAAGAGCCAGTATGTGGCTTCAAATACTATTGTTTGCGTGGCTGGCAACATTAAACCTTCTCAAGCTGTAGCAAAAGTTAAAAGAAGCTTCTCTTCTATTGGCATGAGTCAAGGCTTGAAAAAAGCAAAAGTCATTGAGAGACAAACTCAGCCCGAATGCCTTTTATATACAAAAAAAACAGATCAAACCCATCTTTGTTTAGGTGGTAGAGCCTATAATCTTAACAATCCTCAAAAATATACTCAAGATATTTTAGGAATAATCTTAGGAGGAATGATGAGCTCTCGACTTTTTATGGAAGTAAGAGAAAGATTGGGTCTTGCCTATTATATTAAAACTGAGGCAAGTGCTAATCCCGACACTGGTTTTTTAATGACTCGGGCTGGTATTGATAACAAGAATGTTGAAAAAGCTATTTCTGCTATTTTGAAGCAGTATAGAAAGATCTCTCAGCAAAAGTTGGCTCCAGCTGAACTTAAGAAAGCCAAGGATTACATTAAAGGTAAGATGGCTTTGGTTTTGGAACCTTCCGATGCTTTAGCTTCTTTTTACGGAGAACAAGAACTTCTCAAGGGAGAGATTTTAACGCCGAAAGAAATATATGCTAAAATTGACAAGATTAGTTCTCTAGACATCTTGAAGGTAGCTCGAGACATTTTTCAGCCCAAAAAGCTAAATCTGGCTTTAATCGGGCCGTTTAAAGATAAAAATAAGTTCGAAAAAATATTAAGAAAATGAATCAATCAAGGTTATTAGATATTTCTTGGGGAACGATTTTGAAATTCACTGTTACTCTCTTTGCTCTTTACGTTCTATATCTTGTTAGAGATATTTTAATTTGGATTGTTTTTGCCTTAATCATTTCACTTTTGTTTAATCCAGCCATTACTTTTTTAAGAAGAAAATACTTTCCCAGGATTTTAGCCACTATTTTAGTTTATGTCTTGCTTTTCGGCATTTTAGGATTTTTAATTTATTCAGTTGCTCCTCTCTTTGTTTCTGAGATTCAGCAATTTTCTCAAGTGTTCCCTGAGTATTTTGAGAAGATTTCTCCACTTTTGAAGGGCTTGGGCATAGAGGCTTTTGAGAATTTTGATGATTTCAGTCAAATGTTTCAAGAAGGATTAATAAAGGCTTCATCTAATATCTTCAGCGCCTTAGGAGCTATTTTTGGTGGTATTTTTTCTGCCATTACTATTTTTTCTATTGCCCTTTTCCTTTCTTTAGAAGAAAAAGCAATAGATAGAGTAATCGGCGTTTTGGCTCCCAAAAAATATGAAGCTTTTGTTTTAAGCCTTTGGGCAAGATCACAAAAAAAAGTTAGTGGCTGGTTCGGAGCAAGAATTCTCTGTTGTATTTTTGTCGGACTGATGACTTTTGTGACTTGTTATGCTTTGAACATAAAATATGCAGTTTCTTTCGGCTTGTTAGCTGGTATTTTAGACATTATCCCAATTATTGGTCCAGTCGTTGTCGGAGCCAGTATTATTGTTTTAGTTGCCTTAACTTCTTGGACAAAAGCTTTGTTTTTCTTAATAGCTTTTATAATTATTCAGCAAATAGAAGGAAATATTTTATCGCCAGTTTTAAGTAAGAAATTTATTGGCTTGCCGCCAGTTTTAGTCTTAGTGGCGGTTATGGTTGGAGCAAAATTGTGGGGGATTATGGGCGCTCTTTTAGCTATCCCCATTAGTGGTATTTTGTTTGAATTTCTAAGGGACTTCTTAAAGAAGAGAAAAGAAGAAAAAGAAAAAGCTGAAGTTCTATGACTAGACTCTATATTGTTGCTACTCCCATTGGTAATCTAGAAGATGTTTCGAAAAGAGCCCTCCGAATATTGTCGGAGGTTGATTTAATTTTGTGTGAGGATACCAGGGTGACTAAAAAATTACTGAATCATTATGGAATTAGAACTCCAACCTTGAGCTACCATCAGCATTCAAGATTAAAGAGAATTGAACATATTATCCAGCTTTTAAAAAGAGGAAAGAATTTAGCTTTAGTGTCTGATGCTGGCACTCCAGGCATCTCTGATCCTGGCAATCAACTTATTGCTAGATTAAGCCAATTAGACATTCAAATTATTCCAATTCCTGGACCTTCAGCGGTGACAGCAGCAGCTTCTATCGCTGGTTTAGCAATGGACAAGTTTTTATTTATGGGATTTCCGCCAGTCAAAAAGAAAAGAAAGAGGTTTTTTGAGGAAGTGGTTAATTCAAGGTATCCAATAATTTTCTATGAATCACCCTACCGCATAATAAAATCCTTAACTGAGTTAAGGATCATTGATAATAGATTATTGGTGGTAGTTTGTCGGGAGTTAACCAAGAAGTTTGAGACAATCTATCGAGGAACAGTTGAAGAAGCGTTAGAAAAGTTGGAGAAAAGTGAAGTTAAGGGTGAGTTCGTAGTTATAGTAGAAAGAAAATAGCAATTAAAACCACCAGGATCTGGACGGAAATCTTCCAAAAGAGGGAGATTTTTTTATTTTCACCAATACTATTGATTTTTTGATGGAATTGCTGATGTTTATTTAAGAGTTTGTTTTTCTGGAAAATTATATTCAATAGGGTAAAGCCGTCAGGCAAGATAGCTATAAAGGCAGCAGCAAAGATTAAGGGAGTATTTTTGGAAAAAAGTAAAATTAGCAAAATTCCGAAAGCAATGTCTAAAAACACCTTAAAGAAATCAAAAAAAGATTTATGCCAGTGCCCTCCTTGAATATTCCTAATAGAATATTCAAGTTGCGGTAAAACATCTAGAAAATAATGGCTTAGAAGAGCCAAAGAGAGAGCAAGAACAGGATTTGATATATTAGCGCCAATAGCTGCACCAGCTAAGAGATGGCAGATTAAAATCATGGAAAGTTAAAATAAATGTGGTAAGATAAACTAATGATATTATAGCATATGGCAAAGAAAAAGTTTTACATTACAACTAGCATTGCCTATACTAATGCGCCTGCCCATGTGGGATTTGCTCAAGAGCTAATCCAGGCTGATGTAGTCGCTAGATATCGCCGGCTTTTAGGTGAGGAAGTTTTCTTTTTGACCGGGACTGATGAACACGGGCAAAAAAATGCAAAGGCGGCTGAAGAGGTCGGGAAGAGTCCTAAAGAATTTGTTGATGAAATTTCGACAAATTTCAAAAAATTAACAAAAATTATTAATATTTCTAATAATGATTTTATCCGGACGACCGATCAAAAAAGGCACTGGCCAGCCGTTAGAAAAGTGTGGCTTAAGTTAAAAGAAAGCGGCGATATTTATAAAAAGAAATACAAAGGGCTTTATTGCGTGGGGTGTGAAGCTTTCGTCAAAGAAAAAAATTTGGTTAATGGAAAATGCCCAAATCATCAGAAGGAACCAGAGGTCGTTGAGGAAGAGAATTATTTTTTCAAACTTTCAAAATATGCAAAGCAAGTTAAAAAATTGATCAAGAGCGATAAGATAAAAATTATTCCTCAGTCTAGAAAGAACGAAATCTTAAGTTTTATCAGTCAGGGGGTTGAGGATATCAGCTGCTCAAGGTTAAGAAAAAATCTAAAATGGGGCATACCAGTTCCCGAAGATAATGCTCAAACCGTCTACATATGGTTGGAAGCTTTGGTAAACTATATTTCAGCTTTAGACTACGCTGAAGATGGAGCCAAGTTTAAAAAATATTGGCCGGCAGACGTTCACTGTTTAGGTAAAGACATATTTCGTTTCCACAGTTTACTCTGGCCCGCCTTACTTTTTTCATTAAAATTACCTTTGCCGAAAACTATTTTGGTTCATGGTTTTATTACTGTTGACGGACAAAAAATGTCAAAGAGCTTGGGCAATATTGTTGACCCGTTTGAGCTAGTTAAGAAATATGGGGCTGACCCAGTCAGATACTTCCTTTTGCGGGAAATTCCACCAACAGAGGATGGTGATTTTACATATGAGAAGTTTGAAGGACGGTACAATGCTGATTTAGCAAGCGGTCTCGGGAATCTGGCAGCCAGAGTTATAACCTTGGCTAAAAATGCCAAGCCCGAAATATCAGACAACAAGCTCAAGACAGAAATTAATAAAACTCACAAGAATTACAAAAAGTTCTTAGAGGAATTTAAGTTTAATGAGGCCCTGATTGCTGTTTGGGAATTAATTAGTTGGTGCGATAGATATATCGAGAAAGAACGACCGTGGGAAAAAATAAAAGAAAAAAAAGAAGTGCTCGGTAATTTATTGTTTGCCTTAAAAGAGATAGCTAGGTTTTTAGAACCGTTTTTGCCTGAAACCTCTGAAAAGATACTGCAACAAATAAAAACCAAGAAAACAAAACCATTATTTCCAAGAATCTAATGCTTATTGATACTCACGCGCATTTAAATTTCAATGCCTACAAAGAAGATGCTCACAAGGTAATTAAAGAAACTTTGGCTAATGATGTTTGGATGATTAATGTTGGTTCACAGTACTCAACGAGTAAAAGAGCAGTTGAAATGGCTGCAAAATATCCTCAGGGGATTTATGCTGCAGTTGGCTTGCACCCGATTTATGCTAAAGATAAATTTCAATACGAAAAATACAAAGAGCTGGCAGATTCAAAAAAAGTAGTAGCTATTGGCGAAATTGGTTTAGACTATAAATCAGAATATGCCTCATTCAAAGAAAAACAAAAGGAAGTATTTTTGCAGCAATTAGAGTTAGTTAAGGAATTAGATTTACCGGTAATTTTCCATTGTCGCATGGCTCATAACGACCTTATAGAAATTATTAATTCTAAATTAAGAGGAGTTGTCCATTGCTTTACCGGGAATTTGCAACAAGCTCAGAAATACTTGGAAATGGGATTTTATTTGGGATTTAATGGAATAATTTTCAAAATGAATCTTGATGAAATCATTAAGAAAATTCCTTTGGACAGAGTTTTAATTGAGACTGACTGTCCATATTTAACACCTCCTCAAGAAGAGGGACGCAACGAACCATTATATGTTAAGCATGTAGCTGAAAAGGTTGCCAAAATAAAAGAATTGAGTTATAAAGAAATATCTCAGATAACTACTGAGAATGCTAAAAAACTCTTCAAAATTTAAAAGGAGGAAAAATCATGAGAATCGCAATTGCTGCCACACACGGCGCAGGGAAAACTGAATTTGCCAAGGCTTTAGCTAAAGCAATAAATGGCAACTATATTCATGATATAGTTAGAGAAGAGGCAATACCTAAAGGATTTAAGTTTAACGAAGATACTCCGCCCGAAACTCAGCTTTGGTTGACTATGCGACAATGGGAATTAGAAAAACTTACTCCTGAACCATGGATAGCAGACAAGTGTTTGTTTGATTATCTGGTTTATGGAGAGATAATTTTAAGAGAAGAAGAGTTTAAAAAAATAATCAGAAGAGTGGTTGAAAGTAACGCTCATTACGATTTCGTTTTCTATTTCCCGGCTGAATTCCCAATGGAGGAAGACGGGTTTAGGAGTAAAGAGTTACAGCCAATTGTCGATAAATACTACAAAGAATATCTAGAGAAGCGGGGGATAAAATATATTACTCTTACAGGCTCGGTTGAAGAAAGAGTTAATCAAGCTTTAAGTTATATAAAAAAGTAAAATATTTTTTGTATCAAGGCCAAAAATCAGCTTGAAAAAGCTGATTTTTTATGATAAGCTAAAGAATATG
>CAYZXA010000003.1:11753-26754 GCA_964482335.1 uncultured Candidatus Saccharibacteria bacterium | reverse complement strand
GAATAAGGATATAAACCTTTTTCAATGAAATTCTCAAGTGCTTTTCTTTTAATTTCCAAAGACTCTTTGGCTAAATCCATCATCTTGCCCAAACGGTCAAGAAATTCTTTTTTAGTCTTAGATAAATAGCCGATGCGGGGCATGTTAATCGTGACAACGCCAATGCTGCCGGTTTTAGAGCCAGAACCAAATAATCCCCCGCCTCCTCGATTATGAAGATCGGTCAACTCGATACGAAGTCGGCAGCACATTGACCTTACGTCCTCTGGCTTCATTTCTGAGTTAATGTAATTAGCAAAGTAGTTAGTGCCATATTTGCCAGAAGCTTCAAAAATCGGGTTAAAAGCTGGATCGTCCCAGGGAAAGTCTTTAGTAATATTAATAGTTGGAATGGGAAAGTGAAACGGTCTGCCACTCTTGTCTCCTTCCAGCATTGTTTCGTAAAGGGCTTTATCAAACATTTTCATTTCTTCTGCAAATTCTCCGTAGGTTTCTTTCTGGGGCTTGCCACCGATAATGATTGGCTGCTTAGCAAAAACAGGAGAAGGCTTGAGGTCTAAGGTAATATTTGAAAAAGGGCTTTGAAAACCGACCCTGGTCGGCACAGCCATATTAAATAAAAACTCCTGCAGAGCTTGTTTAACCTGTTTGTAATTTAAGTTGTCGTAGCGGATAAAAGGAGCTAAAAGCGTGTCAAAATTTGAAAAAGCAACGGCTCCAGCCACTTCCCCCTGAAGAGTATATAGAAAATTGACTGCCTGGCCTAAAACAGCTCTAAAGTGTTTGGCTGGTTTTGTTTCAATCTTGGTAGGAACCCCGCCGAATCCTTTTAATAATAAATCATAAAGGTCCCAACCAGCACAGTAAGGACCCAGAGTATCTAAGTTATGGATATGGAAATCGCCTGATTCTACAGACTCTCTAATTTCTTGTGGATAGATTTTGTTCAACCAGTATTTTTTAGTAATAGCTGAAACGCCGTAATGATTAAGACCCTGCAAAGAATAGGCCATATTAGCATTCTCATAAACCTGCCAATCCAGCTCTTTAATGTATTTATCAATCATTTCTATAGATTCATCGATGCCGCCGGCTGCTTCCCTGATTCTCCTTCTCTGTTCACGGTAAAGAATGTAGGCTTTGGCTGTCTCAACTAAATTCTCTAAAATCAAAACTTCTTCAATAATGTCCTGAACCTGTTCAACATGAGGCATCTCCTCTTTCTTGAACCTCCGGTTGAGTAGTTCAACAACCTTATCTGAAACTTTCTTTGATTTTTTTCCATCACCCTGCTTAGCAGCAGTAATAGCCTTAAAAATAGCGTCAGTAATCTTCTGCTGTTCAAAATCAACTACCTGACCGTCCCTCTTTTTAATTTTGTTAATTTTGTTGGCAACCATTTTGATAAAAAAATCTCTTTGAGAAGAGAAGAATGAAAAGATTATTCTATCTTACCCCCAAAAAAAGACAGGGTCAACCCTGTCAAGCCTCTTAAAACACTAAACTTATCCACACCTCACTTTTTATTAAAACCAGTGGCGATAACTGTCAATTTTATCTCTTCTTTTTGAAGATTCTTGTTATGAACTGCGCCAAAAATGACTTTAGCCCGAGAATCAACGCTCTTGGTAATGATTTTGGCTGCTTCATTTATTTCATCAAGGCTCAAATCGTCTCCGCCTGAAATGTTAAACAGAATTCCCTTGGCACCGCTAATGGAAAAATCAAGCAAAGGCGAATTAATTGCAAGATTAACAGCTGTTTCTACTCTTCTTTCTCCTCGAGAACGGCCTTGACCAAAGAAGGCCGGACCCGAATCTTTCATAATGGTTTTAATGTCGGCAAAATCAACATTAATTATGCCTGGAAATAAAATTAAATCAGTTATCCCCTGAACAGCCTGACGTAAAACTTCATCACACGCCCAAAAAGCGGAAATCAAACTAGTATTTTTGTCTCCCTGCGAAAGTACTTTATCGTTGGGGATAATAAGCAAAGTATCTACTTTATTTTTCAAAACCTCCAAAGCTCTTTTAGCAACTTGCGATCTATAAGCTCCTTCAAAAGAAAAAGGTGTGGTAACTACAGCTATAACTAAAGCTCCAGAATTTTTGGCAATTTCAGCCACAATTGGAGAAGCGCCCGAGCCAGTACCACCACCCAAGCCGCAAGTAACAAAGACCATGTCAGAACCTTGTAAAAGCTGGCTGATCTCTTCTTTATTCTCTTCGGCCGCTAGCCAGCCAATCTCTGGGTTCATACCTGCTCCTAATCCTTTGGTCAAAACTCTACCAATACGAAGCTTTTGGTGAGCTCTAGTTTTTTGCAAATCCTGAGCATCGCAATTAATGGCTATTAGCTCAATGCCCTGAATTTTACAAGCTGCCATACGCGATACGGCGTTGCCGCCGGCACCACCCACGCCTACTACTTTTATTTTGGTATTTTGTTTCATGGAATGAAAATTTTAAATACTTTTTTAAATCTTGCCATGGCATTCTTGCCCAAGGTCTGAGGCACCCAGCGATCTTCAATAATCTCAAAACCTGTTGAAACTAAGCCGCAAACCGTGCTGAAGCTGGGATCTTTGTCTAAGCCTTCAAATCTCTGGGGCAGACCGATCCTGGCAGGAAGTTTCAATTCTTTTTTAGCAAGCTCAACAATTTTTGGCAACCTGGCTCCGCCACCAGTCAAAACAACACCAGCTGGCAATAATCCTTTGAGAGAAATCTTTTTCAACTCTTTGTCAGCTAAATTAAATATCTCTGAAACTCTGGCTTCAATAATCTTAACTAACATTTTATGAGAAAAGATCAGAAATTCAGGATTGCCTGATTCTTGCGGCACTTCAATCTTTTCTTTTTTATTCCCTCCCCTTAATAGACAACTACCAAATTCCTGCTTGATTCTTTCAGCGATCTCAACATCGGTTTGCAAGCCAATTGCCAAATCATGAGTAATTCTTTCGGAACCAATCGGAAAAACAGCTACATGAACTAAATCTCCCTCTTCATAAACAGCCATGTCAGTCGTGCCAGCACCAATGTCCAAAAGACAAACTCCTAATTCTTTCTGTCTAAGACTTAAAACTGCTCTGGAACTTGCCAAAGCAGAAGGTACTACATCAGAAATTTGAAAACCAGCATTTAAAACAGCTGTTGTTAAATTCTTTAAATATGGAGAAAAAGTGCAAAGAGCCAAAACATCAACTTCCAGTCTCAAACCCTGCATGTCTATAGGTTCTCTAATTTGGCCTTGACCATCAACAATAAATTCTCTGGGAAAAACATCTAAAATCTCTCTATTGGAAGGCAAAGAAAAAGCTTGAGCTGCCTGGATAACTCTATTAACATCTTCTTGAGAAATTTTCTGGTCAGCGCGAGAAACGATAACTGTACCGTGTGACGGCGTAGAAAAGATGTGGCTGCCACCAATATTAATATAGACATCTTCGATTTTCCGGCCAATATCTTCTTGAAGACGGCTGAGCACGTCTGTGACACGCTTGGCTACTTCGTCAACTTTGATAATTATTCCTCTTCTTAAACCAAAAGAAGGAAGTTCAGCTTTACCTAAAACTTCCAATTCTTCTGAGTCAGGTTTTTTCACAACGGCCAAAGCTTTAATAGAATAAGTTCCAATATCTAAACCAGTAATGATTTGTGGTTTTGCCATAGATTATTAAAACAAGTATCGAACTTCTTTCTTTTTCATCTTTTCATGGTCATAACCTAATATATGTAAAGTACCGTGAATTAAAACTCGGGCTAATTCTTTTTTATAAGTTGAACCAAATTTCTTGGCATTCTTTTTAACCTCTCTCAGGCAAATAATCACTTCGCCTGACTTGTCGTATTGAAACGACAAAACATCAGTCACTTTGTTTTTCTTCCTGTATTTCTTGTTTAACTCCCTGATTCTGCCCTGGCCAACCAGAGCGATTGATAAATCCGCTATCTTCTTATTCTCACCCTGCAAAACCTTCCTGGCAAGCCCCCTCAAAAACTCCTCATTCACCTTATTTGTCGTCAGGTTATTAACCTCGATCATAAATTATTTTTTGGCAACCAACAGATCTTTAACAACTTTAGAAACTAAAGTGCCGTCAGCTTTGCCTTTAACCTGGGACATCAGTTCTGCCATAACTTTGCCCATATCTTTTTGCTCTTTGGCACCAGTTTTTTTAATAGCTTCTTGGGCTAATTTCTTAATTTCCTCTTCGGACAGCTGCTCTGGCAGGTATTTCTGCAAAATCTCCATTTCTTTTTTCTCCTTCTCGGCCAACTCTTGCCTTTCTCCTTTCTCGTAGTCTGCCACTGCTTCTTTTCTTTTTTTAACCTCAAAGGAAATAACCTCAATCACTTCCTCGTCTGCCAGCTGGCTTTCTTTAACCAATTCTTCTTCCTTTAAATCAGGTTTTTCCTTGGTTAATTTAAACCTTTTCTCTTTTTCTTTATTCAGAACAGCAGCTAAAAGCATACGCAAAACAGTGGAATTAAGCTCCTTCTTTTTCTTAATGGCCTCTTTGAGATCTTTTTGAATTGTTTCTTTCAAGGTCATGATTATCTTGCTAACTTGCCTAGCTTTTTAAATCTGGCATATTCTTTTCGAAGCTCTTCTCTTCTTAAGGCTGCTCTTTTTTTAGCTTGGCGGCTTTTGGGTCTCTTTCTAAATCTGGTTTTTCTTGCCCGAAGCAAAATGCCGCTTTGCTGAATTCTTCTGCCAAAGCGCCGTACTAAACTTTGAGCTGTTTCCCTTTCTTGTTTTTTAACTTCTAAAACCATATTATTTCCAACCACCTAATAAATGTAAATGCAAATGATTAATTATTTGACCGCCTCCTTTACCAACGTTAAACCCTATTTTATAACCAGTTTGGGAGACGCCCTGTTCTCTGGCAACTTTTTGAGCAAGTAAAACTAACTCCCCTATTAATTCTTTATCGTCTACTGCTAAGTGATCAACAGATGGAATATGTTTTTTGGTAATAAGCAAAAGATGAATTGGCGCCAAGGGTTTAATGTCTTTGATGACCAAAAATTTCTCATCTTCGTAAACAAGATCGGTCGGCATCTCTTTATTAATAATTTTACAAAAAATACAATCCATTTATGATTATTAATTATTTCTTTAATCTTTTTTGTATTTCTCTAACAACTTTATCTATTTTCACTGTTTCTTGCTTGCCTGTTTTCATGTCCCTAATAATAATTGTTCCTTCTAAGGCTTCTTTTTGGCCAAGGATTAAAGCATAACGTGCCCCTACCTTATCAGCAGTTCTCAGTTGGGTCTTTAAAGAATCTTTACCAAAGGATTCAGCAACTGGAATTTTGGCTTTTCGGAACTCTTCAAAAAGCTTCAGGCTCTTTCTCTTAGCTAATTCACCTAACTGAGCTAAAAAAATACTTTTGGTTGACAAAGACTGGACTCCATCCTTCTTCGCCCTCTCTTTCATGGCTAAAACTAATCTTTCTACTCCGGCTGCTCCGCCGCAAGCTGGCGTGTCTTTGCCGCCTAATAATTTAACTAAAGCATCGTATCTGCCTCCACCAACCAAAGCATCTTGTCTTTGACCTTCTTCTGTTTCTTCAAAAATCTCAAAAACAGTCTTTGTATAATAGTCTAAACCCCTGACCAAATAAGGATTCAAGCGATAAGGTAATTCAAGTTCGTCTAGAAACTCTAAGACTTCTTTAAAGTGAGACTTACATTCTTCACACAAATGATCAACTATTTGAGGAGCCTGAGCTTTGATTGGCTGGCACTTCTCTTCTTTGCAATCCAAAATCCTCAAGGGATTGTACCTTAATCTTCGCCGACAATCAGAGCACAAAGAACTTTCTCGGGAACGGAAGTAACTGACCAAAAGTTTCTTATAATAAGGCCGACATTGGCTATCGCCGATACTGTTTATCTCAATAATAAGGTTCTTAAATTTCAATTCTTTAAGAATGTTGTAAAAAATTTGAATAATCTGAGCGTCGATCACCGGACTTTCTTCGCCAAAAACTTCAAAATTAACTTGATGAAACTGACGAAATCTGCCAGACTGCGGCCTCTCTAAACGGAATAAAGGACCTGAAGAATAAAGCTTTAAGGGCTGAGGCAGATTAAACATGCCATGCTCAATATAGGATCTAACAATAGAGGCGCTAAATTCTGGTCTTAAAGCTAAATAATCTCCTCCTTTACTGCGAAAAGTATACATTTGCTTCTCAACAATATCTGTTGCCAAACCAATACTTTTGGAAAAAAGCTCAGCTTCTTCCACCATTGGCGTATCTATCCTTTTAAAGCCATAAAAATTAGCAATATTACTAGCTATTGCATAGACTTTCTGGAAGAAAGGCTGTTCGCCAGGAAGAATATCATGCATACCAGCCGGACTTTTAAATTTTGGCTTTTTTGGCATAATTAATAGTTAGGCGTTTCAATTTTAGCTAAAGCAGCTAAGGGCCAGGCTCTTAAAAAAACCCGGCCAACAATATTCTCTTCTGGTAAGGTGCCCCAGCGTCTTGAATCAGCTGAAACAGGACGATTATCGCCCAAAACAAAGTATTCATTCCAATCCAAAGTCATTTGAAGGTTGCCAGATGTCTGGGTAAGTTGAGAAAGGTAGTCTTCTTCTAAAGCCTGAATTTCTCCGTCTTGATAGATAGATACTTTTCCTTCTTGGATTTTAATTGTTTCTCCGGGCAGACCAATAATTCTCTTAATGTAGCGCTGGGAAGGATCTTGGGGATATTTAAAAACTATTACTTCGCCTCTTTGAGGTAACCTAAATTGGTAACTTAACTCATCAATAATTAAATAGTCGCCATTATGAAAATTAGGCTCCATTGACTGGCCTCTAACAAAAAAAGGCTGAAAAACAAAATAGCGAATAGGCACAACTATCAACAGGGCAATAATAACGATTTTTGATATTTCCCAGATAAATAAAAGAAATCTCTTCATAACTTTCATTATTATAGCTGAGATGCTCTTTTAAAGCAAGTAAATATGCTAAAATGAAATAATATGATTATTATTGTTGGACTGGGCAACCCTGGCAAAAAATACGAGAAAACTCGTCATAACATTGGCTTCCGAGTGATTGATGAACTTGCTAAAAAGAAAACAAGGAACTTTATCATTGCCAAGCCCCAAACTTTTATGAATAACTCTGGTAAAGCAGTCAAAGGCCTGGTTAACTTTTACAAGATTAAGCCAGAGAACCTTTGGATTATCCATGATGACATTGATTTGCCAATGGGTAAAATAAGGATTGCCAAGAGCCGGGGCTCGGCTGGCCATAAAGGAGTAGAGTCAATTATCAAGGAGCTGAAAACAAAAGACTTTAACCGCTTAAGGATCGGTATCCAGCCAAAAACCGGCAAACCAAAAGCTGTTGATAAATTCGTCCTGCAAAACTTTACAAAAGAGGAGGAAAAGATTATAAAAGGAGTTGTTGAAGAAACGATCCAAGCAATTGAACACAATATCAATAAGTAGGGTTCTAATTGTTGGTGTCACCCCCTATTTTTTAGAAAGGGGGAATTTGTGGTTTGAGAAAAACCTAAAAAAAATCCTTCAAGCTAAAAAAACTCAATCCTTTTTTGAAGACAATACGCTCTATTTAGAAAAAAATAAGGATTTTAAGTTTTCTCAGTTCCTAAGGAAACTTGATGAAATGGGGTATGAAAAAGTGCAAAAGATATCAGAACCCGGTGAATTTTCAAGACGAGGAGGCATTATTGATATTTTCCCAGTAAATTCAAACTATGCTTTAAGAATTGATTTTTACGGCAACCTAATTGAAAACATTGAAAAGCTGCCCATTGAAATTGAAAACGAAAAAGAAGCCAAGCAAAGATTGAAAAGAAAACTAAAACGCCAGAAAATCTATTCCCAGTTAGGTACTTTAAAACCAGGAGACTATTTAGTTCATCTTGACCACGGCATCGGCATTTATAATCAGAAATTAGTAATTGATAATCGAAAATATTACCAATTAGCATATGCCCAAAATGATAAGTTATATGTGCCTCTGGGTCTGGAAAGGAAATTATCAAGGTACATTGGCTTTACAAAACCCAGAATCTCCAGATTAAGTTCTCCAATTTGGCAAAAAACTAAAAGGAAAATGAAGGAAGAAGCAGAGAAACTAGCCAGAGAACTCTTAGAAATCTACAGTAAAAGAGAAATTGCCACCAGGCCCACTTATTTGCCTGACACTGAAATAGATTCCCAAATCGCTGCTACCTTCCCTTACGAAGAAACGCCTGACCAAACTCAAGCTATAGAAGATATTAAAAAAGACCTAGAAAAATCTCAAACTCCTTTGGATAGGATCGTCTGCGGCGATGTTGGTTTTGGCAAAACTGAGGTTGCTTTGAGAACCATGGTTAAAGTAATTAATTCTGGTTATCAGGCAGCCATGATTTGTCCAACGACTATCTTGGCTTCTCAGCATTATCAAACCTTCAAAAAGAGATTAAAAAACTTACCAATCAAAGTTGGGTTATTAAGCAGGCTGCAATCTAAAAAAGAGCAAAAAGAGATAATTAAAAAAATAAAAGAAAATAATGTTGATATTATTATCGGTACTCACCGAGTTCTATCAAATGACATTGACTTTAAGAACTTAGGACTTTTAGTTATTGACGACGAACAAAGATTTGGCGTCCGTCAGAAAGAAAAACTAAAGAAGTTGAGAGCTTCTTTAGATGTCTTATCGCTTTCAGCTACTCCCATTCCCAGAACTCTTTATCTAGCTTTATCTTCTTTAAAAAATATCAGCATTATCCAAACTCCGCCAGCTTATAGATTGCCAATTAAAACAGTGATTCATCCCTGGAATGAAAAAATCATTAAAAAAGCGATTAAGGATGAGATGACAAGAAAAGGTCAAGTCTATTATTTACATAACCGAGTAGAAACTATTGAAACAACCAAGAAATTATTGGAAAACTTAGCTCCTAAAGCAGAAATCGGCATTGTCCATGGCAGGTTGAACGAGAAAGAATTAGTTAAGGTAATGAATGATTTTCAAAATAAAAAGATTGATGTTTTAGTGGCCACAACTATTATTGAAAACGGCTTAGACATTCCTAATGTTAATAGTTTAATCGTGGCTGATGCAACTCGGCTCGGCCTAGCCCAAGCCTATCAAATCAGAGGCAGAATCGGCAGGTCACACATTCAGGCTTTTGCCTACTTCTTATATGGGGGCCATCTGACAGATTTAGCTCGCCAAAGATTGAAAGCTTTAAAAGAAACAGAAAAACTAGGTTCTGGTTATAAGATTGCTTTGAAGGACTTGGAAATCAGGGGCGCGGGCAATATCTTGGGTAAGGAGCAATCTGGCAACATCAACCAGGTTGGCTTAAACCTTTACTGTCAGATGCTTTCTGAAGCCATCGACAAAATAAAAAAAGAATAGTAAAGTTTAAAAACGTCTATGCAATTAATCATTGTTGAATCACCAACTAAATCAAAAACACTTCAAGAATTTTTAGGCTCAAAATATCGGGTCCTTTCTTCCTATGGTCATATTCGAGATTTGCCAAAGGGCGATCTCGGAGTTGATATTGAAAATAACTTTAAGCCAAAGTATGTTATTCCAACTAAATCAAAAAAAACAATCAATCTTCTGAAAGATGAAGTAAAAAAAGCTGATTTAACCATCCTGGCAACGGATGAAGATAGAGAGGGAGAAGCAATCGCCTGGCATTTAGCACAAGCTTTAAGCCTTAATAATAAAAACCCTTACCAAAGAATTGCTTTCCATGAAATTACTAAATCAGCTATAGAACAAGCCCTAAAGAACCCAAGAAAGATTGATATGAAACTTGTTGATGCTCAACAAGCGAGAAGAGTACTAGATAGAATTGTTGGCTATAAACTCTCTCCTTTTCTCTGGAAAAAGATAGCCAGAGGATTATCAGCTGGCAGGGTTCAGTCAGTAACGGTTAAATTAGTTGTTGAAAGAGAAAGAGAAATTGAAAAGTTCCAACCCCAAGAATACTGGAGCATTATTGCTTTGCTGCAAAAAATAAAGGATGGTGAATTTGAAGCAACTTTAATAAAGGAAGACAATAAAGTTATCCCGAAACTTGGCATTAAAGCAAAAGATGAAGCAGATAAAATTGTAAAGGACCTAAAAGGTGCTAAATATAAAGTCCAGAATATTGAAAAAAAGGAAACAAAGAAAAATCCTTTACCGCCATTTACTACTTCAACCCTCCAACAAACAGCTTTCAGAAGGTTTCGCCTATCAGCCAAACAAACAATGAGGATCGCTCAAAATCTTTATGAAAGAGGCTTTATTACCTATCACCGTACTGATTCTTTAAATCTTTCTAGCTTAGCTTTAGGAACAGCTAAGAAATTCATAAGCCAGAATTATGGCCAGAACTATTACCAATTCAGAAAATACAAAGCAAAAGGAAGAGCTCAAGAAGCTCACGAAGCAATCAGGCCTAGTTATCCTAATAAAACTCCGGACAAGCTGAAAATCCAAGCTAAATTAGACGACAATCAATTTAAGCTATATGACTTAATCTGGCGAAGGTTTATTGCCTGTCAAATGGCTCAAGCTGTCTTTGACTCAACTAGCATTGATATTCAAGCAAAAAACTATATCTTCCGAGCTACTGGCCAGACAATGAAGTTTGATGGATTTTTAAAAATCTATCCAATTAAGTTTGAAGAGGCAATAATTCCTGACTTAAAAAAAGAAGAAATACTGGAACTTATCAAGTTAAACCCTCAGCAACACTTTACTCAACCGCCGGCCCGCTATACTGAAGCAAGTTTAATTAAGGCCTTAGAATCTGAAGGTATTGGCCGGCCTTCAACTTATGCACCGATTATCTCAACTATTCAGGAAAGAAACTATATTGAGAAAAATGAAAAAAGATATTTCCAACCAACAGAAATTGGTTTAGTGGTGAATGATTTGTTAGTGGAGCACTTTCCAAAAATCGTTGACATTAAATTTACCGCCAACATGGAGCAAGACCTTGATAAAGTAGCTCAAGGCCAAAAGAAATGGAAAAAACTAATAGAAGAATTCTATAGTCCTTTCAGCCAGAACTTAGAAAAGAAATACAAAGAGGTCTCCAAAAAGGAATTTACCGAAACTCCAACAGAAAAAAAATGCCCGAAATGCGGCGCTCCCCTTTTAATTAGATTGGGCAAGTTCGGTAAATTCTACGCCTGCAGTAAATTCCCAAAGTGCAAATATACTGAATCTCTACCTGAAAATACTTTGAACATCAAATGCCCAAAATGCAAAAAAGGAGAACTAGTTGAAAAAAGAACTAAAAAGAATAAAATATTCTATGGCTGCAACAAGTTCCCGGAATGCGACTTTGCCCTGTGGGATAAACCAACTGGCGAAACCTGCGAAGTATGCGGTTCTTTGCTGGTTGAGAAGAATAAAAAGATAAGGTGTTCAAATAAAGAATGCAAAAGCAACTCCAAAAAATAACTGAGAACAGCTCAGACCCTAAATTGATTGAGAGAGCTTTTCAGTTTGCTCAAAGCGCCCATCAAGGCCAAAAAAGATTTTCTGGAGAAGAATATATCTTGCATCCTTTAAGGGTTGCCCAGGTTTTAAGCGAAATGCACCTTGATGCTCGAACAGTAGCGGCCGGTCTTTTACATGACGTGCCTGACGATACCAAAAAGACCATTGAAGATATTGAAAAAGAGTTTGGTAAAGAAATTGCCTTTTTAGTCAACGGAGTAAGCAAATTAGGAAAACTACGCTATCCAAAAGAAGAAATTGAATCTCCAAAATTAAGGAAGAAAGTGCCCATTGACCTTAGGGCAGAAAACTTAAGAAAGATGTTCTTTGCCATGGGCGAAGACTTAAGAGTGCTATTAATCAAGTTGGCCGACAGACTGCACAACATGGAAACTCTAGGTTCTCTCCCTCCAGAAAAACAAAAAAGAATTGCTTTAGAAACCTTGGAGATCTTTGCTCCTTTAGCTAATAGGTTGGGCATGGGAGAGATGAAAGGCCGATTGCAAGATTTGGCCTTTCCTTTTCTCTATCCTAAAGAATATGAATGGTTGATAAATAACGTCAAAGAAAGATACGAAGAAAGAGAAAAACATATTAAAAAAGTTAAACCACTTTTAGTTAAAATTTTAGAGGAAGCAAGTATCAAACCGATCAATATTCATTCTCGACCAAAACATTATTGGAGTCTTTACCAAAAACTTCTCAAACATGAAATGGATTTTGATAGAATTTATGATTTGATTGCTTTAAGGGTGATTGTTGACGATGTTAAAACCTGCTACGAGGCTTTAGGAGCTATCCATAAGTTTTGGAAGCCTTTGCCCGGCAGAATTAAAGACTACATTGCTGCTCCCAAACCCAATGGCTATCAGGCTCTCCATACAACTTGTTTTTGCTTCGAGGGAAAGATTCTTGAGATCCAAGTAAAAACTAAAAAAATGCATCAAGAAGCTGAACACGGCATTGCCGCACACTGGGCAATCAAAGAGGGAATTAACCTTAAAACTCAAGGGAAAAAATTTACCTGGGTACAACAATTAAGAGACTGGCAAAGCAAGGTTTTAAAGTCTGAAGAATTCCTAGAAGGATTAAAAGTTGATTTCTTGAAAAACCGCATTTTTGTTTTCACACCTAAAGGAGATGTTATTGATTTGCCCGAAGGCGCCACGCCCGTTGATTTTGCCTATGCTGTTCACGGTGACATTGGCAACAGATGTGCTGGAGCTAAAATAAATGGGAAATTGACCCAACTTTCTCAGCCTCTAAAAAATTGGGAGGTAGTTAAGATTATTGTTGATAAGAATAAAAAACCTTCCAGGGACTGGCTCAAATTCGTTAAAACTAGAGTGGCCCGTTCTCGAATAAAAGCTTCCTTAAAACAAGGTTCCCGTTCTGGAAACTTAAGAACTTTCTTAAAAGAGAAAGTAAGCAGTATTCTTTTACCCAAATTACGTCCCAAATCTCGGTTAAAGAAAGTTCCAGAAGCTAAAACTGTTGTTTCTTTAGCGGGACAAACTGGTATGAAAATTTACTTGGCTAAATGTTGTTCACCTCAACCAAATGATCAAATCAAAGCCTATATTACCAAAGACAGAGGAGCTGCTATCCATAAAACTGATTGTAAAAACATGCTTAAAATACAAAAAAAATGGCCCCAAAAAATCATTGAGGCCTCCTGGAAAACGAAAGTAAAGTTTTAAAGTTTGAACTTTTTAAACAAGCTTTCTATTTCTTTTTTGGAATTAAAGAAAATAGTAAGCTTGGGCTTGCCAGCCTGCATGCTCAATCTAACGTTTCTTATGCCCAAAGCTTTCCTGACTTTTTCTTCTAGATCTTTAATCTCCTGGGAAGCTCTAGAAATTTGTTTCTTAACCGGCTGCCAAATATTCAACTTTTGAGCAAAGCTTTCTACCTCTCTAACGTTCAACCCATCTTTGATAGTCCTGACAAAAAGGGCTTTTTGTTTTTGAGCGTCACTAACAGCCAGCATAGCTCTAGCATGACCTTCGGTAATTCTCTCGTCTCTTAAAGCGCCCTTAATCTCGCTTGGCAAATCAAGAAGCCTTAAGGTATTGGCTACCGCTTCCCTGCTCTTGCCAACCATTTTAGCAATGTCTTTTTGTAGAAAGTTGAACTCTTCTTGCAGTCTCTGATAGGCTTCGGCTTTTTCCATTGAGTTTAAGTTTAATCGCTGAACATTCTCAACTAAAGAAACCTCTAGTTTTTCTTTTTCAGTTGGTTCTCTAACAATGACCGGCACATGATTTAGGCCCACTATTTTCGATGCCAAAAGCCTTCTTTCGCCGGCCACCAACTGATATTCAGTTTCTGAGCCTTTCTCAACCCTACTCACCAATAAAGGCTGTAAAATACCATATTCTCTAATTGACTCAGCTAAACTTTTTAAGCCGTCTTGGTCAAAGTTTTTTCTAGGCTGATAAGGATTAGATTTTACCTTTTCAATTTCAATGTAAAAAATCGGCTCCTTCTTAACCTCAGAGGTTTTTGATGGTTTAGCTGATTTTTTAGGGATTAAAGACTCTAAGCCTTTACCAAAAGTTTGTTTCATAATTTTGTATTTGAGTTGATTAATTCTTCAGCCAGTTCTCGATAGGCTTTGGCAGCTAAGGAGGTTGGCGCATATTGTAAAATAGTTTTGCCGAACCTCGGCGCTTCAGCTAAAGCTATTTGTCTTGGGATAACAGTATCAAAAACATAACCGGGGAAATTTCTTCTAACTTCTTTGGCCACTTCCCGGGATAGCTTATTATTTCGATTATACATTGTTAAGAGAGCACCAGTAATCTTCAAGTCCTGCTCAAGATTGTTTTTAACTAAATCAATGGTATTTAAGAGCTGTTCTAATCCTTCCAAAGCTAAATATTCACACTGAACCGGAATCAAAACTTCTTTTGAAGCGCAAAGAGCATTAATCGTTAAGAGTCCTAAACTGGGCGGTGAATCAATAATGATAAAATCATAAGGTTCTTTTACTTTCTCTAAGAGTTGTTTCAATTTAAACTCCCGATTCTCAACGCTGACTAGCTCAACAGTTGAGCCGGCCAAATCAGGTGAAGCTGGCATAATCTCATAACCAAAAAAAGGACTCTGTCTTATAATAGCCGAAGGGCTAACCTGACCCGCTAAAGCATGGTAAATAGAAAGGGGCAGACTACGAGGATTAAGGCCTAGAGAATAAGTAGCATTAGCTTGATGGTCGAAATCTACTAACAAAACCCTTTTACCAAGAGCAGCCAGAAAAACTGGCAGATTTACCGCTGTAGTAGTCTTGCCAGTTCCCCCCTTGTTGTTTATTATACAAATAATCCGTGTCATTAAATTATTTTATCACATTTTTTTACATTTACAAGAGGAAAAAAATTTGCTAAAATCAAAAATGAGCCGCGGTGGCGGAACTGGTTTACGCGCACGATTCAAAATCGTGTAGGAGAAATCCTGTGTGGGTTCGACTCCCACCCGCGGCAC
>CAYZXA010000003.1:0-11653 GCA_964482335.1 uncultured Candidatus Saccharibacteria bacterium | reverse complement strand
GATTCAAAATCGTGTAGGAGAAATCCTGTGTGGGTTCGACTCCCACCCGCGGCACTTTTTATTTCCTAAAGATCTTTAAAACTAACCAGCCAACAAAAATTCCTATCAAAGCTCCAGCAACTATATCTGAAAGCCAATGGATCCCCAAGAAAACTCGAGATATGACAATTAAAAAACTGGCAGTAAAAAAGAAAATGCCAGCTTTTTTATTATACTGATAGACAACAAATGATAAGGCAAAGGAAAAAGCAGCGTGGCCAGAAGGAAAAGATGATTCAGTATTTTCGGGAAAGGGCCGGGGCCTCTGCCAGAAAAACCGGATTAACTCAACAATGCCAAGGCGAACTAAAATTGTTGCGATAAATACCCGCAGAATTGCTTCCCACCTTCTCCAGAGAACTAAAAAAACCAAACCAACTAAAATATAGATACAATATTCAGCAAAGAAAATAGCCAGACTATCTAAACAAACAAATCTGCCGACTAAACTATTGATTTGTTGAAAAATAAAATAATCCATTTTTATCGTTTAAATTTTTAAACTAATTTAGGTAAACGCCTAAAAACATGAATTCCAAAGACAATGTGTTTAGATTCTAAGATTAGCTTCAGCTTTGATGTCTTTTAAAGGTTTTATGTTTGTTCGATGAAAAAAAGCAGCAATACCAATCATAACAGCATTATCAGTACAAAAAATCTTAGAAGGAACTAAAACTTTGAACTTCTTGTTAAACTGTTTTCTTAATTCATTGTTAGCAGTTACCCCGCCTCCAAGAATGACTGACTTTACTCTGTAATCTCTGGCTGCTTTTAGAGTCTTATTAATTAGAACATCAATAATGGCCTGCTGAACCCCAAAAGACATTTCTTGAATATATTTCTTAGACTTCCTGATTCTTGGAGATTGGCTCCTATAATTATATAATACCGCAGTTTTTAACCCAGAGAAACTGAAATCATAATTCTTTTGATTGATCATGGGCCTGGGCAAAACTATCTTTGATTTCTTCCCCTTAGCCGCTAGTTTAGAAATTATCGGGCCGCCAGGATAACCAAGTCCTAAAATTCGAGCTACCTTGTCAAAACACTCACCAGCTGCATCGTCCCTGGTTTCGCCAATTAATTGATATTTGCCAATTGCTTTCATTAAAATCAATTGGGTGTGACCGCCAGAAACCACCAAACAAAGCACTGGCAATTTGATCGAGGTCCGATCTTGATTAATAAAGTTGACAAGAATATGAGCTTCTAAATGATTAACCGGAATTAAAGGTTTTCTCAATTTCTTAGCTAAATCCTTAGCAAAATTTATTCCCTGCCACAAACAAGGTTCAAGACCAGGACCTGAAGTTATACTAATTAAATCTATCTCTGAAACATCCTGTCCTTTTACTGCTTTTTTAAAAACAAGGGGCAGATTCTTTTGATGTTCTCTTTTGGCTAAAAAAGGGTAAACTCCACCATATTTAGCGTGGAGTTTTGCCTGGGAAGAAACAATGTTTGATAATATCTTAAAATGAGAATCTTTTACTTCTAACAAAGCAATACAAGTATCATCGCACGATGTGTCAATGCCTAGAATTTTCATGTTCTTAAAACTTTAGGTGGTGAAACCGTTAAATCAATGACTGTTGAAGGTTTTGATTTGGAGAGATCTCCAGCGTCTAAAATCAAATCAGGTTGATATTTCTGGCTTTTAAACTGTTTTAAAACTTCTTTAATTTTAGTTGAAGCAGGCTTATTAGAAATATTGGCTGAAGTGCCAGTTAAAGGAGTTTTAATTATTGATAATAATCGATTAATTAACTTGTAATTGGGGATCCTTAAGCCAATGGTTCTGTTTTTCTTTTTTAAAACTACTGTAACTTTGCCTGGCCAGACCTTTTTTAAAAAATCTTCCTGAACTTTATCAATTGAAGCTAACTTCTTTGCCATTTTGATATCTTTAACAAATATAGGAATTGGCTTTTTATTCTGTCTTTTTTTAATTTTAATAAGCCTTCTTACTGCTTTTTTATTCGTACCGTCACAAATCAATCCATAAACTGTATCTGTTGGACAAACTAAAACTTGGCCATTTTTGATTAATTTAGCTGCTTCTTTTAGCACTTTATCCAAATTTTGCTTATTGATTTTCGAAATCCTCATTTTTTTACTGTATTTTAAAAAACTAAAACTTTATATCTTTTTTGTTCCTAGCTTTAGTAGAATAATACTGAGTAAGGTTCTTAGATTTTTTAATAATTTTTTTAGGAATTTTCTTTTTTGAATAAGTTCTAATTAAAGTTAAAGGTCCTGGATAATTTTTCATTTCAATTAAAATATCACCTTTTTTAGCTAATTTCTTGATTGTTTTGTTCTCTTTTTTGTTTCTACCAACTATAATCTTAACTTTCCTTTCCCAAAAATGACGGCCCAATTTTAAAAGGCCGATATCATTACCGTCACAATTTAAATATTTATCAAACAATTCTTTTAATCTCTTGCTAAATCCAGGATCAGTTAAAAGACAGCCGCCAGCCGGTGTTGGGTAATGTTTGATTTTCCATTCTTTAGCTAAACTTATCTGTTTTCTCCTTGAACGGCCGGAAATATCAAGAAGCTTGTCTCTGTCAACTAAACCTTTTTTCTCAGGAATAGTTGGCTCTAACAATTTCGCTGAAAGAGGTCTTAACAGATATCCTTTTAAAGAAGATTGGTTCTCAACTATTTTTAACGCCTTAGGATTCTGAGACATTGGTCGTTCTCCTAAAACTTCACCGGTAGCTACAAAGTCAAACTTTTCTTTTTTCATAATCTCTTTTGCTTTTTTCAGCATTAAGCTGTGGCAATCAATACAGGGATTCATTGATTTGCCGTAGCCGTGCTTTGGAGATTTGACCATCTTTAAATGCTCTTTAGAAAAATCAACTATCTTTAAAGGAATTTTAAAGTTTTTAGCTGCTTTTTGAGCAGCTCCAACATTAAAAAAATAGCTCTTAAAAGAAAGGGCTGTTACTTTGATTCCTTGATTCTTTAAAACCTTGACGGCTAAAATGGAATCCAAACCGCCAGACAATAAAAGCAATGTTTTATTTTGTCTCATTGTTAAACTTAGTACAAAAAGTTTTGTTGCTTTCAATATTTTCAAAAACTACTGAGCCCGGTCCAACCACGCAATGAGATCCGATTAATATACCGGGCATCAAAGAACAATTGATACCTATCTTTGTTTCCTTGCCGACAATTGCCCCCAAAGAGTTAAGGCCAGTCTCTTTTATCTCTTCCCTATCCAATCTGATATTTCCAGTAACGGTACCAGCGCCAACTCGGCAGTTTTCTCCAAAAATTGAATCACCGAAATAACCAGAATGAACGTGAACGTTCTTCTGAAAAATACATCTGGCTACTTCTGAGAGAGCGCCAGCCATGCTGCCTTCCTCTAGGTTAGTGTAGCCTCTGATTAAAGTATTATTACCAACAACACAATTGTCGCCGATATAGCAAGGTCCGTTTATCACAGCTCCTTTAAAAATCTTAACATTCTTACCTATGTAAACCTTTTCTCTGCCTAAATTTTTCTCAAGCAAATATTTAGCGATTGAAAAAAGGTGCCAAGGATATTTCAACGAAATAGAATCTTCCTCAGCCACAAAGACCCCGGCTTTTTCTTCTTTTATGTAAAAAGATAAGGTCTTCTCAAAAGAATAATGATCTTCGGGAGCTTTTTTATGATATTCAAAAAAACTAGGCGGTAACAAATAAAGACTGGATAATCTAATATCTGAAGGCTCTTTACCTTTTTCTGGCTTCTCTATTAAGTCCCTCACTTTATCTCCTTCGATCTCCAAAATCCCGTAAAGCCAAGGTTGATTCGTTTTGCTGCCAAGCAAGACAACTTCTTCTTTTTTTTCCTTCATCTTTTTGATATAGTCTCCAGCATTCACTTTATGGCCGGCCATGACAAAAAAAGGCCCAGATACCAATTCTTGAGCTTTCATTATCGCATCGCCCATTCCCTTGGGTTCTGGCTGGACAATGTATTTTATACTAATTCCCAAATCGTAATTTTTAAACTCTGCTTCAATATTTTTTTGAGGACCTTGAATAACAATAATGTCTTTGATCCCGGCTTTCTTCAAGCCTTCAATAGTGTGGCAAATCAAAGGCTTGCCCATCATTTTAAAAAGATCTTTCTGTTGATAGTTCAATGGCCAGAAACGAGAACTCTCTCCGGCCGCTAAAATTACTGCTTGCATAATTTTAGAATTATTTTTGCTAATTTATCTGGATTGTGGAGAACCATCGTTCTTAGATTTGCTCCTTGGACAAGGATATCAGCAGAGTCTAATCTACGAATTTGTCGGTCTAAAATATCCTCTCCAATAAAGTTTTTCTTTTTTAACAAGCTTTTATCATATTTAATAAAGCTTGCTTTGGGAAAAACCTTTTTCACTTCTCTTTCTAAAGTTGATGATAACTTTCCGGTATTGAAAACAACATAGTCAATAATGTCTTTGCCTAAGTATCTTTCGAGAATTGTTATAAAATCTTCAACGCTAAAACCGTCTGTATTGCCTACTTGAGTCATTAAATTACAGATAAAAACTTTTTTAGCGTGGGATTTTCGGATTGCTTCTATAATCCCTTTTGTTAAAAAATTAGGAATAATACTGGTATAAAACTTTCCTGGGCCAATCACAATTAAATCTGCGTTTTTAATTACTGAAATAGCCTCTGGATTTGTTCCAACTTGAGGAGCTAAAAATATTTTTTTAATACCTTTTTTAGATAAATATTGGCAATTTACTATGCTTTCTTCGTCTTCTAGTTTTTTTCCATCTTTAAGCATTACTTTAAGATTAGAATTATCTAAAGTTACTGGAATAACCTTTCCTTTGACATTTAATTCTTCACTATGAACAGCTATTGAGCCTTGAAAGCCTGTAATACTTGCTGTATCTCTTATCTTAATATTGCCTTTAGCATGACCCCTTAGTGGTCCTTTAACATAACGAGAGTTAAATTCATTGGCTCGATCTTTATTTCTTGCTAAAGCAACCAAACACTGCCTTATGTCTCCTGGTGGCAATATACCATCCTCTTCTCTTAATTTTCCACTTGATCCCCCGCTGTCAAACATTGTCACAATAGCACTCAAATCTACAGGATATTCTTTAAGTCCAGTTAAAACAATCGAGGTGCCAGTTCCTCCTCCGATACAAACAATTTTTTTAGGTTTTGGCATGTTTTTTAGCTAACTCAAATGTTTTTTTATTCACTTCTAAATATTGCTGAGGGATAACTTTTTTGATTGCTCTGAAGATTAAATTAGGACTAAGAGGAATCAAACCTTTAAAGCTAGCTAAACTTAAAAGATAAACGCCGGTCGTAACTCCGCTTGCTTCAACTACCTTTATTTTTTTACTTATCTTTTTAAGCGTTGTTAAAATCTGACCTTCGGAAAGAGATTTTTGTAAAGGAATAGGAACTATATGTTTGTTGATTAAAAAAGTTGTTTTATTGTTGGCAAAATATGTTGCTTTTAAGGATTCTTGCATCTCTAAAGCAATAATCAAATCTGCTTTACTTTGGGCTACTATAGGAGAATATATTTTCTGGCCAAACCTAATATGAACTTCTACTGAACCTCCTCTTTGGCTTAAACCGTGAAGCTCTGAAGTCTTCACGTCAAAGTTTGAAGCTAAAGCAGCTTCAGCAATAATCTGTAAAAGGGTTATTAGCCCTTGACCGCCTGTACCAACAATAACAATGTTGAAATCTTTCTTCATATTACTTTTTAACAAAAACGCAAGGATGTCGAGCAATTATTACTGACACTTCTGGTTTTTTAATAAATTCTTTAACTGTTTTAATAAATTCAGCTTGTTTGACCGGATCAATCACTTTTAGATGCTTCACTCCGCAAGCACGAACAATATTCTCTATTTTAACCCCGCAAACTCCTGGATTAGGCTGATGACCAGTCATGGCTGTTGTTTGGTTATCCATAATAATAATTAAAGGATTGGATTTGTTAAAGACAGTGTTAACTAAAGCTGGAATGCCAGAATGGAAAAAAGTAGAATCACCGATAAAAGTAATTAATTTCTGTTTAGTTGCTTTTTTAATACCGTGGGCAATACCGATTGAAGAACCCATGCAAAAAAGGTAATCCTGAATTAAATGAGGGGGCAAGCCAGCCAACATGTAGCAACCGATATCTCCGCCAAAAACCACTTCTTTTTCATTAACTGCTTTTTTAACGCCTCCGAAAACCAACCAGTAAGGACAACCCGGGCAGAGTTGAGGCCAGCGTTTAATAATTGGCACTTGCTTGACTTTAACTTCCTTATATTTTCTATTGGCAACTTTAGCTAAAGCTGAAATAACAATTTCAGGTTTTAACTCACCAATTTCAGGAATTAAATCTTTACCAAAAATCTGCAACTTACAATTAACCTCTTTGGCCAAAGACTTAACTTCTTTTTCTAAATAAGGCTCTAATTCTTCAACAATGAGAACTTTTTTAAGATTCTTAATAAAGCTTTTGATTTTCTTATCTGGCAAAGGATAAAAGAAATTTAGTTTTAAAACTGACAAGTCCAGCTTAAGTTCTTTTGAAGCTTCCATTACATATAAATAGGAAATGCCTGAAGTAATAATTCCAATAGTTGAAGCCGAACCTCGAACAGTTGAGCGCTTTTCAGAAAGACCTCTAATCTGTTCTATCTTTCCAAGGAGTTCCCTCTTCATCTCAAGAACTCTCGGTGGCATAGTAACAAATTGGTGAACATTTTTAACAAACTTGCCGAACCTTGCTTGCTTCGTTAAGGGACCTAATTGAACTGGCATTTTTTGATGAGAAACTCTAGTGGTAGTCCTGACAAGAACCGGAATATTGTACTTTTGAGAAATCAGAAAAGCTAATTTAACAAAATCCTTGCATTCCTGAGGGTCAGAAGGCTCTAAAATAGGTATATGAGCTAAAGAGGCAAAGGCTCTTGAATTCTCTTCTGATTGAGCCGAACTATGGCAGGAAGGGTCATCAGCTACCACTATAACCGTTGGTCCTTTGGTGCCGGTATAGACAAAAGGTAAGAGAGCATCTGAAGCAACGTTTAAACCAAAGTTCTTCATGGCTATCAAAGTCTTTAATCCAGAAAAAGAAGCACCAACGCCAGCTTCCATGGCAACTTTTTCATTTGTTGAAAATTCAAAGTAAACGCCTGCCTTTTTAGCAATCTTAAAGAAAGTATTGCCGATTTCAGAAGCTGGTGTGCCAGGATAAGTAGAAACAAACTGCACGCCTGCTTCCAAGGCTCCCCTGACAATAGCTTCGTTGCCAAGTAGAATTAGCTTTTGGCCGGGTTTGTTTGATAAAATCTCCATATTATTCTACGGTGACTGATTTTGCTAAATTTCTTGGTTTATCTACGTCGCAACCTCTTAATACGCCCATATGATAAGCAAAAAGCTGCAAAGGAATTACTGCTAAGATAGGAGTTAACATTTCTAGGGTTTTTGGTATATAAATAACATCGTCAACCAAGCTCTTAATGGCTTCGTTCCCTTCGGTAGCTAGAGCAATAACTTTTCCTTTTCTTGCTTTAATCTCTTCAATATTAGAAACCACCTTTTCATAAACTGAATCAGAAGGACAAATAACAAGAGTTGGAAAGTTCTCATCTACCAAGGCAATTGGCCCGTGTTTCATTTCGCCAGCCCCGTAACCCTCAGCATGAACATAAGATATCTCTTTCAATTTTAAGGCTCCCTCCAAAGCAACGGGATAATTATATTTTCTGCCAAGATATAAGAAATTATTGAAATCTTTGTATTTCTCTGCCAGAGATTTAATTTGAGCGTTTAATTCTAAAGTCCGCCTAACCAGTTCTGGAATCTTTGAAAGCTCTTTGGCAATTCTCTGTCCAATAACCAAGGACATTTCCCTCTGTCTGCCTAAAAACAAACTTATCAAAGCTAAAACAGCTAATTGAGAAGTAAAAGCTTTAGTGGAAGCTACGCCAATTTCTGGTCCGGCATGCGTATAAATACCAGCATCAGTCTCTCTGGATAAAGTAGAGCCAACCACATTAATCACTCCTAATGTCATTATCTCTTTCTGCTTGGCTTCTTTTAAAGCGGCTAAAGTATCAGCTGTTTCTCCAGATTGAGAGACATAAAGGGTAGCTGTTTTTTTATCTAAAACTGGTTTTCGATAGCGAAATTCCGAGGCAAAATCAACATCAGTTGGAATGCCGGCATATTCTTCAAACATGTATTCGCCGATTAGACCGGCATAGTAAGCTGTGCCGCAAGCAATAATGTTTAATCTTTCTATTTTTCTTAATTTATCTTTTATTGGATCTAATCCTCCTAATTTGGCCAAACCTTCTTCTGTCAACAATCTTCCCTTTAAAGCATTCTCAAGGCTTTCTGGTTGCTCCATTATTTCTTTTAGCATAAAATGGGCATAACCTTTTTTCTGAGCTTCTTCGGAATCCAGCTCCAATATTTCTGGCTGTTTTTCTTTCATAATTAAAAGATCTTTTGGAGTAATAACAGCAATCTCATTGTCATCTAAATAAACTACTTTTTTAGCATAAGGAGCAATAGCATTAGGATCAGAAGCAACTACATATTCTTCTCCGTTGACACCAATTAAAAGAGGGCTGGATAAACGAGCAGCCACAATTTTTCCTGGATCGTCACGAGCAATAATTGCCAAACCATAAGTCCCTTTAACTAATTTTAAAGCCTTTCTAACGGCTGTTTCCAAATTTCCCTCAAAATGCTTCTCAATTAGGTGAGCTAGAACTTCGGTATCTGTTTCTGAGGTAAACTTGTGGCCTTCTTTAATAAGGTTCTCTTTTAACTCTTTATAGTTTTCAATGATACCATTATGAACCAGCCAAATGTTACCCTGGCAATCAGAATGAGGATGAGCATTTTCGTCAGTCACGCCTCCATGAGTTGCCCATCTGGTATGGAATATTGAAGGAGTGCCTTGCAGGTCTAAAGTAGAATTATTATTTAAAATCTCCTGTTCTAGAACATCGATTCTACCAGCTTTTTTAAGATGGAGCACCTGGTTCTTTTTTGAATTAAAAACGGCCAGACCTGCTGAATCATAGCCTCGGTATTCTAATCTCTTGAGGGCAGCCAAGCCCATTTTAATATCTTTTTGTTTACCGATATAGCCGACAATGCCACACATAGTTATATGACGATATTAATTAATCTACCTGGGACAAAAATTACCTTTTTGACCTTTTTGCCCAATATCCATCTTTTAACTTTTTCTTTGGTTATTGTCAATTCCCGGGCCTCCTTCTCAGAGATGTTGGCTTGAACCTCTATTTTATCCCTGACTTTGCCATTAACCTGAACAATCAAAGTTATTATTTCTTCCTTGATCAATTTCTTGTCATATTTAGGCCATTTCTCAAAGAAAAGGCTTTCTTTATGGCCCAATCTCTGCCAAAGCTCCTCTGCCAGATGAGGAGCAAATGGAGAAAGTAAAATCAGCATTCTTTCAATAGTGTCTTTGTTTGTTTCTTCTTTGTCGTCTTGAACTAAATTGATAAACTCCATGAAGCTGGCAATGATGGTGTTAAATTTCATCACCTCTAAGTCCTCATCTATTTTTTTATTAAGCTTATGAAGCGCTCTGAGAATTTGTGGGCTAGTTTTTTTATTCTCAGAACATTCTAAGGCTAATTTCCAAACTCTTTCTAAGAATCTGCGAACTCCTTTGACTCCCTGAGCACTCCAGTTAATAGTCTGATCAAAAGGCCCCATGAACATCTCATAAATCCTTAAAGTGTCAGCACCGTATTCTTTAACAATATCGTCAGGGTTTATAACGTTGCCAAAGGATTTTGACATCTTTCTACCATCTTCTGCTAAAACAATGCCATGAGAAGTTCTCCTCTGGTAAGGCTCTTTTTGAGAAGCAACCTTAATGTCATAAAGAAACTTATATATGAAACGAGAATACAAAAGATGCAATGTTGTGTGCTCCATGCCACCGTTGTACCAATCAACTGGCATCCAGTATTTTAATTTCTTCTTATCAGCTAAAGTTTTATCATTATGAGGATCAGTATATCTCATATAATACCAATTGGAACCTGCCCAATTAGGCATGGTATCAGTTTCTCTCTTGGCTTGGCCCTTACACTTAGGACAGGTAACATTAACCCAATCAGAAACAGCTGCCAAGGGAGACTGGCTCGTACCAGTTGGCTTATATTTCTCAACGTAGGGAAGTTCAACTGGCAAATCCTTTTCTGGAACAGGTACTACTCCGCATTTGGAACAGTGAATAATAGGAATTGGTTCTCCCCAGTAGTGTTGACGAGAAAAAACCCAATCTCTTAACTTATACTGAACCATCTTTCTGCCTAATTTCTTTTTCTCCAAGGTTTTGGTAATTTCTTCAATAGCTTTTTCAGAAGACAAGCCATTGAATTTGCCAGAATCAACTAAAGTGCCATATTCAACAAAAGCATCTTTGGAGATATCGCCACCTGAAACAACTTCTTTTATTTCTAAACCATGTTTCTTAGCAAAATCATAATCACGAAAATCATGAGCTGGCACCATCATAACAGCTCCCCCGCCGTAAGCGGCTACCACGTAATCGCCGATCCAAATTGGCACTTTCTCATTGTTTACCGGATTAATACAATAGGAGCCTGTAAAAATTCCTGTTTTCTCTTTTTCTAAATTCTCTCTTTCAAAATCGCCTTTGTTTTTGGCTTGCTTAATATAGTTTTGTACTTTTTCTTTATTCTCCTTGGTAATTAATTTTTCAGCTAAAGGGTGCTCTGGTGATAGGACAACAGCTGTTGTGCCAAAAAGAGTATCTGTTCTTGTGGTAAAAACTTTAATGACCTCATTTGAATCAACTACCTTAAAATCAATTTCTGTGCCATGACTTTTGCCAATCCAGTTAATTTGTTGAGATTTAACCTTTTCTAAATAATTAACTTCTTTTAAGTCGTCAATCAATCGGTCAGCGTAATTAGTAATTTTCAGCATCCACTGTTTCAGTATTTTTCTCTCAACTGGAGTTCCACAGCGCTCGCAATTGCCTCCAATTACTTCTTCGTTCGCTAAACCAATCTTGCAAGAAGGACACCAGTTAATCGGCATTTCCGCCTGATAGGCTAAACCTTTTTCAAAAAGTTTCAAAAAAATCCACTGAGTCCACTTGTAATATTGGGGATCAGTGGTATTTATTTCCCTTGACCAATCAAAAGACAAACCTAAACTTTGAAGCTGTCTTTTAAAAACCTTGATGTTTTTCTCAGTAGCTACTCGAGGATGAACGCCAGTCTTTAAGGCATAATTTTCTGTTGGCAGGCCAAAAGCGTCAAAACCAATTGGGAACAAAACATTATACCCTTCCATTCTTTTCTTGCGAGAGACAACGTCTAAAGCAACGTAACTTCGGGCATGACCAACATGAAGACCGTCTCCCGAAGGATAAGGAAACTCAATGAGTATGTATTTCTTGGGCTTACGAGAAAAATCCTCTGCTTGATAAAAGCCCTTTTTTTGCCAATACTTCTGCCATTTTGGCTCAATTCCCTGAGGATTATATGTTTCCATATTCTTTAGCTTATCATAAAAAATCAGCTTTTTCAAGCTGATTTTTGGCCTT
>CAYZXA010000002.1:68854-74542 GCA_964482335.1 uncultured Candidatus Saccharibacteria bacterium | reverse complement strand
CTGAGATAAATCTTTTAATTCTTTCTTGGTGTAACTTGAAGAAAACATTACTTTTGAACCGTGCATTCTAATATATACAAAGTTAGCAGTTACTACATCAGCTCGAGGATAACGAGGAGAGTCGGCAACCACCAAAGCTACCTTATGTTTCTTTAATAACTTATAGACTTTTTTCTCGTACCAAGTCTTATGACGGAATTCAAAGGCACAATGTAGTTTATTTTTAGTAATTAACCTTAAAAAATCTTCCAATCTTTTAATATTTTCTTTTGTAGCCTTAAAGCTTGGAGGAAATTGGAAAAGAATAGGACCTAATTTTTCTTTAAGATGTAAAGTATTTTCTAAAAAGGTTTTCCAGGCTGTTTTTACTCCTTTTAGCCTTTTAATATGAGTAATAAATCTACTAACTTTGACAGAAAATAAAAAATCCTCGGGGGTTTGAGAATACCAATTTTGGTAAGTACTAGACCGAGGTAAGCGATAAAAAGAATAATTTATTTCAGTAGTTTTAAAATGTTTTGAAAAATACTTTAATTTATCTTTTGAGGATAAGCTTTTAGGATAGAATATACCTTGCCAATGAGAATATACCCAGCCGCTTGTTCCAATATAGAGTTTTCCTTGTTTTTTCTTCATTCCCGATGATATTTCTTTCCTAAAACCTCCATAAATTCAAGTAAAATAGGTTCATCTACCAATTCCTCTATTTGAATCCACCAAGGCTCCATTGAAAATTGCTTATCTCTTTTCCAATACTCTAGAGCTTGTAACAAATTCTCTATTCGGTCTAATTGACGAACAAATCTTCCTTCTCGCGTTAGACCCTTCTCATAATCATTCCATAAATTTGTAATTTCTTTTTTCAGAGAAGTAGGAAGATTTGAAATAAGTTTCTTTAAAGCTTTGTCTTCTTTTCGATATTTCTCAAGAAAGGTTTTTTCTTTTTCTATTTTTGAAAGCCTAGGCCATTTATTAATTATTTTCTTCCATTGTTTTTTATCTTTCGGAAGAATTTTATCATAAGGCGTGGCATCTCCAGCACAGACTTCGCAAAGATCGTGAATGAGACACATTTTAAGAATCTTATCTAGATTAAGTCTCTTTTTAGAACAAAGGAGCCAAGCCATTATTGTCATACGAAAAGTGTGAGCAGCGATTGTCTCTGGATCTTTAACACCCCTTAATACCCATCCTTTCCTTTTCATTCTTTTTAGTTTACCTACTTCAATTAAAAAGTTAAGAAGATCTTTCATACTTTATTTTCTTGATTTTGTAAGTACTCTTGACTGGTGAAGAAATAACAACCTTGTCTCCCATGCGGTGCCCTAAAAGAGCCTGGCCAACTGGCGACTCATTGGAAATTCTGCCAATAGAAGGATTGGCTTCCAAGTGGCCAACAATGATAAATTCGTCGTTCTGGCCATCAACCGAAACCAGAACTGTTGCTCCTAACTGAACGGTCTTTTGTTTTTCTTTTGAAGGAGCTTTGATTAGCTGACTATTTTTCAAAATATATTCAAGTTCGCTTAATCTTGATTCAAGGAAACCTAAATCTTCCTGAAAAGCAGTGTATTCAGGATTTAATTCATCAGAATAGATAATCTTGGGAGATTCCCCTTTAGTCTTAGCAAGTTTTAGCTCCTCAAGATTTTGATATTCCTTTTTGATTCTTTGTAACCCTTCTTCAGTTAGGTAAAAAATCTTTTCCTCGGGCATAATTCTAAAAAATCCCCGTAGCTGAGGGGACTGAACCTTAAATATTATTTCTTGTCTCCTCAGCAAATTAGTTTCCTAAAAACTAAAACCGACAACCAAGTGTCTTTAGAATAACTAATTGTTTCTTTGGTTTTTGTTGACATCTTATCTTATTCCATTTTAGACGCCTAAAAAAACATTGTCAAGTCTCTCAAGAAAATCTAAAATGAATAAGGTGTTTATGATTGACATTGATGGTTCATCTTTGGAAGGAGGAGGGCAAATCTTGAGAACAGCCCTTTCGCTTTCAGCAGTAACTAAAAAACCCTGTCATGTTTTTAATATTAGGAAAGGAAGAGAAAAACCAGGATTAATGCCCCAGCATCTTTTAGGTATTCAGGCGTTGGCTCAGCTCTGCCAAGGCAGGTTAGAAGGTGATACGTTGGGTTCTCAAGAAGTGAAATTTTATCCTGGTGATATTAATCAAGGTTCGACCTCAATCAAAGTGAAAATTGCTACAGCCGGAAGCATAACTCTTACTTTGCAAACCTTAATTCTCCCATCCCTTTTTGCACCATCTCCTATTAAGATAACATTTGATGGCGGAGCAACCGACACTTTCTTCTCGCCAACCATTGACCACTTTCAATATGTTTTTCTGAAAACGCTGGAAAAGATGGACGCGAAGCTAAAAATAAATATTTTAAAAAGAGGCTATTATCCTGAAGGTGGAGCCCAAGTAGAAGTTATTATTCATCCATCTAAATTAAAAAACCTCAATTTGACCGAAAGAGGACAACTTAAGCAAGTTAAAGCAATCTCTGGAGCTTCAGAATTTTTAAAAGACAAGAAAGTTGCTGAAAGGCAATTGGCTGGCGTTAGAGAAGTCTTAGGAAAATTAAAGCTACCAATTGAAGAAAAAATAGAATACTATAATAGCCAGTGTCCAGGTAGCCATGTTTGTTTAATAGCTGAATTCGAAAATACAGTTATTGGCGTTGATAACCTAGGAAAATTGGGTAAAAGAGCCGAAGGTATTGGCAAAGAAGCAGCTTTAGAACTGTTAAAAGAACAAAAAAGCCAAGGCTGTTTAGACAAACACTTGGCTGATCAAATTTTACCTTATCTGGCTTTAGCTTCAGGCAAATCTCAAATAACTGTTTCTGAAACCACCAATCACTGCAAAACTAACATTTGGGTAATTGAAAAATTCATTGAAGGTAAGTTTAAAATAAAAGACAATCTAATATTATTTCACCTAACAAGTTAAATGGAAAAGTCCAATTATCTTTTCTTGCCTGCCTTCCTCCTCTATTGAATCTTCATTAATAATGTTGAAGGTTTTGCTAGCTTGCTCGGTTCGGTCAATGACCAACTTAATACCTTTTGACTGGATTTCTTTTTGTGCGTTTTCAGTCACTTGAGCTATGCCTAATTCACCCGTGCCGATAACAATGGTTTCGGGGCTCTCTTCAATCACTCTCTGAACATCTTCCACGTCTATGACGTGGGATTTTTTTCTGGGCCATTCTAAAACTTCGCCTGTCCAACGAACCTCAACGTCATCGTTATACGTTCTACCATCAATCTTGATGGAGCCGAATTTGTATTCTTCTATCATACTAATGTTCCTTGTTTAGACAGGCTTTTCTGTTCGCCTTTAGAAAAGATGCTAATTTTTCCGAACACTCCATCGTAACCAGGAGTAATAAAAACCTTCCCTTCCCTTACCCTTATAATGCCTTCGGCAATTTCAGGCAAAGTGGCTGATACAAGGCCTTCTTTAGAAACATCAAGTAAAATATTGAATTCATTGCTAAGCTTCTTAATTAAGTTCTTGTATTCAAGGTCAACTTTTTTGCTTGCCACCGTCACTCCCAGGCTCTCGGCAATTATCTCTGTTAAGGGAATCAGGCTTTTGAAAGGAATAGCGCCTTCTGGCTTAAATCCTTCTTTTCTGTCAGCTAATGCCTCCACCCGGTTCATAACCCCGATAGTCAATGGTTTGCCGCAGGTTGGGCAAACATTGTTGTATTTCTTTGATTCTTGGGGAGACAAGCGAATGTCACAGTTTCTGTGGCCGTCATAATGATATTTTCCTTCTTGGGGAAAGAATTCAATAGTGTATAAAAATTCTTTTGGGTTCTTCTCTTTGATAGCTCTAGAAATAGCTTCATAGCTTAATTCAGTATCAAAAACATTTGCCTCCCTGCCTATCTTCTGAGGACTATGAGCATCTGAGTTGCTGATTAAGGTAATTTTATCTAAAGCTGACAGTCTCCAGTTCATGGAAGGATCAGAGCTCAGACCAGTTTCCACAGAGTAAATATGTTTTGAATACTCTTCGAAACACTCTTCTATCGAGTCAAATCCTGATTTGGAACCGAACATAGCAAACCAAGGAGTCCAGATGTGGGCTGGCACGACCAAACAATCTTTTGAAGCGTCTAAAACAATCTTAGCCAATTCTTTGGCATCCAGTCCTAATATCGGCCTGCCGTCTGATTTTAAATTGCCGATCCAGCCAAGGTGAGTGTTAATTTTTTCAACCACATCAAAAGAGGGAGCAATAATAACAATATGAACCTTTCTCACCCTGTTTTTCTTAGAATAAATGCAGCTAATCTCGGAAGTTAAGACGAAACGAGTGCCACTATCATTTTTCTTAAACTTAAAAAGTCCGGGCTCAGCCAGCCTTAAGTTTTCTTTTAAAGATTTCAACCATTCGGGGTGGGTAAAATCTCCAGTGCCCAAAACCTTAATGCCTTTTATTTTGGCCCACTTATCTAAATTCTCCAAATCCATGTTTTTGGAGGTAGCTCTGGAATATTTACTATGAATATGGAAATCAGCAATAAACTTCATAATATCTTATTTTGCGAAAATGAAATAATAAATCTCGAAGAAAACACCTAAAATAAAAAATACTGGCAGAAGATATAAAAATGGGTTCATCTTCTTAGAAAGCTTTTTCTTCAAAAATTCTTTATACAAAAAAACAATTAGTATTCCTTCACAGCCGATAGCTACGGCTCCGGTCAGTCCAATAATGTCAATAAATTCCCGAAGGCCTATCAAAAATAAGCCGAGCGGCAAAAAACAAGTGATAAACCAAGAAAGATTTTTAGACAAATTGAAATCGTACCAGAAAACTTTCTTCAAAGTCAGCCCCAAAGCGATAAAAGAGGTAAAACAGGTAATAATCCCGAAAATGAAACCAAGCTTAATAATATTATTCCCTAAGGCAGAAGACAGGCCAGAGATTGCTTCTTTTGAAGTATTAATACCTGAAGTGCCAAAAACAGTAAAAATAAAAAACAAATAAGTAACAGCTGCCAGCAGAATACCTGAAATAAGCACTCTTTTCAAAAGTTTGCTGTCTTCCCCCACTATTTCCTTTATCTCAGGAACCAGGGCCGAACCCCATAAAGAGAAAAGAACTACTCCATAGGGAAAAGCAATAAATTTCAAATCTATGTTTGTCAGATAATTAGTATCAATAAAGGGAAAAGCTTTGACAAAAAAGCTAATCAAAATGCTGAAAAAAACAACTAAAAGAACAAGTTCGATTTGAGATATGCTTTTAATACCTCGGAAAATTAAAAAAGCTCCAAAGCTGAAAAATAAAAGGGTGTAAATTAAGCTGTGGCCGCCAAAATAAGGAGAAAAAAATGAATGAAGAAATTCTCCGCCAACAATCAAGTAAGCAAGCAGAGCGCCGGTCAACCCTAAGCCAAGAACTAAAAAGGCAACTTTTTTCCAAGGAAAACCTAAGTATTGTTCAGCATAACCTGGCAGACGATGCAGGCCCTTTACACCTAAAGCAACTTTGCCATACATTAGGTGAATAGTAATGGCAATTCCTGCCAGAAATAAAAAATATAAAAGCACAACAAAAAAACCAGCCCTAGAAGCAACATAGGGCAAACCAAATATTCCTACTCCAATAATCGTGCCAGCAAAAACTGCAAGAGCCTTTAAAAATTTAAGCAT
>CAYZXA010000002.1:66878-68754 GCA_964482335.1 uncultured Candidatus Saccharibacteria bacterium | reverse complement strand
ACTTGGGCTCCAGCAAAAATTAAAATACCAGCAAAAACTGACCAAGATATCAAGTTCAAAAGAATTGGTAAAGAATCAACTGACAATATACCTTTTAACTGCTCTCCGATTATTTCCTGTATTTGACCTTCAATGCCTTGCCCTCCTATTGCTTGAGAGGTTTGTTCTTCTGTCTTAAACACCTCGGGAGGGGCAGCTTTGGCGGTAAAAATATTAAAAGAAGAATAAACAGTATAAGCAATAAGTATTAATCCAGCAAAAAGCAAAATAAAACCTAATATCTTTTTAATGAAGATCATTGAAAGAGGACTTTTTAATTATTATTTTGTAGATGTTCTCAATAAAATCACCACCGGCATAGCCGATGATAAAAGCTAAAGCTGGCGTAAAAGAATCCAAAAGAGTAAACCCTACTTCTTTGATGGCAAAAGTGGAGACAGTCCCAATAGCTCCAGAAACAAACATCATTGCCAAAAAGTAATAGGGTCTAAATTTTACCTCTTTATAGGAAAACTGATGTTTAACAAAACCAACCAAACCTCTTAAAATTCCACCGCCGAAAGCGGCCAGGATGATAGAAACCATATTTAATCTAAAACTTTTTAGATTTTGTAGACTTTATAGCCCTCTCTGACTTTCTGGCTAACTTTTACCCCAATACCATCACCTTTCTTAGCTTTTTCAACCTTCTTGTGATCAACCTCCATGGAATCAACTGTTTGCTCAAAGTCAGTTTCACCACCAACAATCCTAATAGTTTCACCCGCTTTAAGAGTTCCAGACAGTTCAATAACAGCAACGCCAATGTTGCCAAAATAATGAGAAATTTTACCGATTGGTTTCCCTTCTTCCGCCATAAAATAGATAATTAATTATTATTTACCTCGACCTTTTTTTCTTTTTTAAATGTCTAACTAGTTTCTGAACCAATTTTTTGGGATCGGTATCGTAGAAAATCGGTCCTCTTTTTTTATGAGGGCGCTTGAGAAGATAATTAACCAAGTCAGCTGTACCGCCCGAACCCAATAAAACACCAATTGGCTTTCTGTCCTCGTAAGCAATGGTGAACTCATTCAAGGTTCCCATACGGCCACAAGCAATAATTACTCCATCGGCTGCTCTGGTCATTAAAAGATTTCTACCAGAATAATCAAACCCAGTGAAAACCATTACGTCAAACTCATCTGTGGGGAGCTTGTAAACTTTCTTGTGCTCCAATGCCGTAGCAGCCGGAGAAAAACCAATACTGATTCCACCTACCCTGTTTGCGCCCTGGGCAGCATAATAAGGAACACCGGTAGTGGCTCCGGTAATCAAAATACACTTTTGACGGACAATTTCTCTGCCTAAAGTCCTGGCTATTTCTTTAATATTTTTACAGCAAGGCCCTAAAGCAGCTGCCCCGCTAACTGCAATCTTATACTTCATATTCATACATTTTAATTATAGCACATTTGTGCCCTTGAGAGGAGTCGAACCTCTATCTCAAGCTCCGGAGGCCCGCGTTCTATCCATTGAACTACAAGGGCTCATTGACAAAAGGTGTTTCTTGCGCTATAATGTATTGTATCTTAAAAACTTTGTTTTTGAAAGGAGGTATCAAATGGACTGGTGTCAAATGGCAATTTTTCTTTATTGTGGCGCACTTCTGCACTTCTTCGCCGATTTTCTGTCTCATAGGTGGAAGGAGGAAAAATTTATATATCTACACTGCACTCTTTACGCCTTATTTTTTATTCCCTTGTTTCTGTGGCTCAAAGTTGATTTGTGGTGGCTGATAATTATTTTCCTTTCTCATCTAATAATTGACCGTCCCGCCAGGAAATATATTCTTCTTCTAGCAAAAGTATTTGCGAAAGAGCAACATGACACAATA
>CAYZXA010000002.1:0-66778 GCA_964482335.1 uncultured Candidatus Saccharibacteria bacterium | reverse complement strand
GAAATATATTCTTCTTCTAGCAAAAGTATTTGCGAAAGAGCAACATGACACAATAGCATTTGGTTTTGATCAGATCTTTCACCTGCTGACCATTTTCATCGTCGCCCTTTTTATCTTTTAGACTAAGAAGAATTAAAAAGGCCCGGAGTTTATCTCTATTGGGCCTTTTTTCTTCTTTTTTCCCCGAGAATTCCACCAGCCATAAAAAATATTCGTTTGTAGTCGCCTGGTGGGATCTCGAGATCGTCGAAGGTCCGAACTTGTTTTCCATCCTCTCTGAAGCGAGCATGAGACGGCTCAACAACCTCACCATTATTACCCCTTATCAGCCTTATTCCTATCTGCTCGTTAGCAATAAACACTACGCTTACTGCTATCCCATCATTATTAACGCCGATCCCGTCTTTTTGAACTCTAACAGCCAATTTATCCTCCTTTTTTGTTTCTTTTATACAATTATACCTTAAATAGTTTATTTTGTCAAGCTTATTTCTTAGCTACAATATAAATGTTCTTTTCTTTGCTCTGTGGTATTGTTAACACACCAATCTCTTTTATTCTAAAACCAGCTTTTTCTATTAACCTTTCCAGTTCTCCTTGGGTGAAACAATGAATGTAACGCTGGCGCGTGTTTCGCCAAGGAACAAAAATATCTTTGAAATCTAGTTTTGATCGTCCCAAAGCTTTCAAAAGAGTAAATTTAAAGATCGGTCCTAATCTCTGCCATCGCCATAAATCCCAAACAGTTAAAATTAAAAGGCCGTCTGGCTTTAAAACTCTTTTGACTCCGTCTAGAAACTCTAACCGTAATTGATTTGAAGGAATATGATGTAAAACAGCGACGCTGTAAATCTTATCGAAATGATTTGTCGGAAATGGCGGATGTAAAGCATCGGCCACCTGAAATTTAGCATTGGGATAAAGTTTTTTAGCAATCTCAATTAACTTCTCAGAACTGTCTACTCCGGTATAATCAATATCTATCTCTTTGAATATCTGTAAAAGCCTGCCGTTGCCACAGCCCAAGTCTAAAACTTTTTCTCTAGGCAGAGCATAATTATACAAGGGCTCTAAGCCTTGCCAAACAAAACGACGAGTGCTTGAAAAACTCTTAGCAATTGCGTTATAATCTTGACGAGTCTTATCTAATAAATATTTAGCATATTCTTTGTTCATGGACGCTCTAGAGCTAACAATTAAAGAATTAATGAAAGGCTGGGTGAAAACTCATGATGATTTAGCTGTGGTTAAAAGAAAGATAGCTAAGCAGTATAAAATCCCCTGCCCCAGCAACATTGTTCTATTAAAAACTTATCATAAACTAGTCAAAAATAAAAGGCTGAAGAAGTCTGAAAGGGTTGAGGTTTTATTGCGCACCCGACCCATTCGCTCTCTTTCGGGTATTGTTAATGTTTCTGTCCTAACCAAGCCCTATCCTTGCCCAGGCAAATGTATTTACTGTCCGACTCAAAAAGGTGTACCCAAAAGCTATCTTAACAATGAACCAGCTGTCATGAGAGCCATTCTTAATAAATATGATCCTTATAAACAAGTTAAGATGAGATTGCAAGCCCTAAAAAATGCTGGCCACCCAACAGACAAAGTAGAGTTAAGAATTATTGGTGGCACTTGGTCTTTCTATCCCAAAAAATATCAAACCTGGTTTATTAAAAAGTGTTTCCGAGCCTGCAATCCTAGAGGCTCAGTTTCAATTAAGAAAACTCAAGAACTAAATGAAAAAGCAAAACACCGCATTGTTGGCTTGTCTGTAGAGACTAGGCCTGATTTTATCAACCAAAAAGAGATTAAAAAATTGAGAAAGCTGGGAGTCACCAGGGTTGAGCTTGGCGTACAAAGTGTTTATGACAGCGTTCTGAAGTTAAACAAAAGAGGGCACAAAGTAAAAGCAACCATAAAGGCAACGAAGCTTTTAAAAGATGCTGGATTTAAGATTTGCTATCAAATGATGCCCAATCTGCCCGGAGCCAATGTAAAAAAGGATAAGAAAATGTTTGAAACATTATTCTCTAATCCCAGCTTCCAGCCGGATCTTTTGAAAATCTATCCCTGCGCCCTGTTAAAAGAAGCTCCTCTCTATCAGTGGTGGAAAAAGAAAAAATACAAGCCATACACCGAAAAGCAACTGATCAACCTTGTAAGGTCAATCAAAAAGATAATTCCTTATTATGTCAGAATTCAAAGAATCAGCAGAGACATTCCTTCTCAAAGTATTGTCACAGGACCTGCTAAAATCTCTAATCTCCGTCAAATGCTAAATTGCCAGTGTAAATGCATCAGGTGCCGAGAAGTAAGAGAAAATTACAATCCAAAAGACAAACTATTTCTTTTCCGGCAAAACTATCATGCTTCTCAGGGCAAAGAGATATTTTTAACGTTTGAAGATAAAGAAAGAAAAAAGCTATACAGTCTACTCCGTCTCCGTATTACTTCACAGAATATTGCCATTATCAGAGAAGTTCACACCTATGGCCAGCAACTTCCCCTTGGTCGAGGCTTAAGCTCGACTATTTCACCGCAGCACAAAGGGCTTGGTAAAAAGTTAATCAAAGAGGCAGAAAAAATAGCCAAAAAAGAATTTGGCTTAAATAAAATTAGTGCTATTTCCGGTATCGGTGTAAGAGGTTATTACCGCAAGCTAGGATACAAACTAGAAAATACCTATATGGTCAAGAAGGTTTAGTTTTGCTTTTCTTAAAAGCTTTACTCTTTAAAACTAACTTATATTTAATAGGACTTGGGGTGCGGTAAGCAGTTTTTCCCTTTTTAGCTCGTCTTGAAGAATATCGTTTCATACTATTTTTAAATCTTTCTCCCAGAATTTTTCCATGTTTTTTTTACTGAGCCGTTATATCCAGCTTTCTGATATAATTCTTCGGGATTTTTAAAATAATATTGAAAATTAATATGGAATTTAGATTCTACATCTCTATATCCAGGATAAAAGTCATTCTTTAGTTTTTGAATAGCATATTGAATGACCTTTTGTCTTATTGATTCTCTTTCTTTTGGAGTTTTTGTAGCAAATTTTCTATAATATTTTATTCCTGCCATTTTATACATTTCTCTGATTCCTCCTAGGAAAAACAATGTGGGTAAAAAGTGGAATTGTTTCTGAATGGCTTTGTATGTTGGATATCTATTATTCCCGACTTCATCTTTAATAAAATGGACTACTTTTGCTTTAAAAGATTTTTTGTTTACATTTCCTCCCATACGTGAATTTGAAAATAAATCAAGGTTTGTGTTTAATTTTTGGTAAATTTCTGTCATTCCTCCCGGAAAATAACTTTCAACATGTACTTTAAATTTCTGAACAACCTTATCGTTAGATACATACCTTCCTTTTTTCACTTCTTTCTTAACTAACTTTAAGATTTTATTCCGAATCTTCTTGTATAATTCTTCTTTTCCATAAGAAATCGAGGAATTCCTTATCCAATTTAAGTCTCTTAATTCTTTATACATATTAAAGTGAGAAAGAAATTTTTCTAAATCTTTCCCAAAAAGAATTTTGATATTCGGAGGGGTGCTTCTAAATACTTTTTGATCTGTGCTTGTTATTAAATAGCCATATGGCGCATGGAGATGTTTGATGTATCTCTTCAATTGGAGAATCTCATCTCTTATATAAGGTGAGTACTTAGCAGACCCAAGTTTTCCAAATTTTTGATATGCTTTAATTTCTACCGGGATTAGTCTTTTCCGTTTATCTTCAACTATAATATCTGCTCCTCTTGGTTTAGATGGGCCGATGGAAATGTTTTTTATTTTATAACCTGATTGGGTAAATAATTTCTTGGTTATATCTGCCAATTTCTTCTCTTTTTCATATCTTAAAAAGGGATTCGGGTCTCTTTTGTACAGAACATTAGCTAATTTATAAAGTTTTCGAATATTAAGATTGTAAGTTCTGAGGTTTGTATGAAATTTCTTTTCAATAAATTCTAAAGTGGGATATTTTTTATATCGGTGATGGCTTAAACGAACGTAACTTAAGATTTTATTTAATTTTTTTGCTTTTTGTTGAGAAGTTAAATGTGGCATGATTTGTAAGTCGTCTTTGTGCTTCTAATTTTTCTTTAATACTTACTTTGCTTTTATTAATACCCTTCTCCATAACCCCTAATAACTCATCGTATGTCTTTTTCTCTATAAAATATGGGGTCCCATCTTTACCACCGACTGAAAAAGAATATCTGGCTGGATCTTCATAAGAAGGCTTGGCGCCATAAATTATCTCTGAAACCAAAGATAAAGCCCTAATAGTCCTGGGACCAACGTTCTTTAAAGAGAGAAGCTGCTCAAAGCTTTGAGGATCTCTATCTTTAGCAAAAAAGATGGTTTTCTGCAGTCTCTTTAAATCAAACTTTTCTTGAACTACCGGATGCCAAGAGAACTCCTTATTGCGCAACTCAAGCAAAGTTAATTGTTTGGGCTGGCGCTGCACCATAGACAGGTTAGTAATAAAAGTCTTTGGCTCGTCCAAAACCTGTTTCAAACTGATATGCCTGTTTTGATTGCTCTCTTTAGCCGTTAAGTTAAGAGGTTTTACTCTCTTGTCAGAAACAATGCCAGAATGAGGCTCTTCAACAAAATCCTGAAGACCCGAAGACAACCAATGATATCTACGAGCTGTCTGATTATCTGTGTTCATACCCTGCTGTATAACAGCCCAAGTGCCAGATTTGGTAAATAAGAAGTTGTGCTGATAAATTTGGTAATTGTCCTGGATTAAAGCTGAATCGGTTTTAGCGGCCATCTTTGAAGCGTAAATCAAATCAGGAGCAAAGGAAAACTGCCGCGATATACCATAAGCTTCAATCTCTTTCGGCGTTTCCCTTGAAGTTTTCTTGCCACCGCAAACATAAATACCCAGTTGGTCTTGAATATCAAAAAGCCCTGCTTTTAAAGCCCCTAAGGCAACAACAGTCAACCCTGAACTATTCCAGTCAAAACCCATAACACATCCTAAAGACTGAAACCAAGCAGGATCAGATATTCTCTTTAAAAATTCTTCGGGTCCAAACTCTTCAACAATAGCTATGGCTATTCCCCGACCCAGCCTTTCCATTCTTTCGAACAGCCAGCGGGGACATTTGCCATAATCTAGAGGAACTGTAGCTACACCTGTTTTCATTCCTTTATTTTACCAAAAAATCGCCTTCTTGGCGACTTTTTGAACTTGATTTGCTGCGGGTCGTAGACTCGAACCTATTTTTCTATCCGAGAGATTCTGATAAAGCCAGAACAAGGAATAATTTCTATTCCTTGTTTCTCTAATTCGTCTAAAAATAAATTTATGCCCAAAGAATCGGAAGACATGTGTCCGGCAATAACTACATTAAGGTTGGCGGCTTCTGCTTCTTTTTTATGCTCTTCAGAAATGTGCATGCCAATTATCGTACCAATGCCAGCTTGAGCCATTTTTTCATAAAGCTTTGGCGAACCTTCTGTCCCGCCGGTAATCTCTGTTATGGCGATTTTACCACAGCGATTCTCCTCCTCTCCAACAAAGATTTTAGGACCAGCACCAAATTCAATTGCCTTCCTATATTCTGGAATTTCTTTTAACAAGTCGAGCAAGTCCTCAATTCTTTCTGGCTTTTCTTGCTCAACTTTTTCCTTTAAAAATTTAGCAGCTAAGTTATCACAAGGAGTATGGCTGTTTATTAAATTAAAGCCAAGTATTCTGGCTGCATCAATCGTCCTTTGGTGATTTAGGTTGTTTACCCCTCTGGCCACTTCCTCAATCCTTTCTTTCATCAATCCCTCAGCAATATTGATTGGCACTCCATACTGATTAAGAACGTCGCACTGAAGCTCCATGACTTCGTGCAAATTAGCCAATCCTTTACCCAAAGGATGATGAGCGATAATTAAATCAATATTGCCAATTTCTTTTGCTAAAATAATCTCAGCAGGTTCAATATCAATTCCGACCAAAACCTTTTTTACTTCTTTATCTTGAGCAATATTTAAAATCCTTGAGTCCAGATAAGGATTCTCAAAGGCTTCTTTGTCAAACTCCTGTTTTTCTTTTTCTGACAGTTTCTCAAACTTTTCTTTCCTTCTTTTTAAGACTTTCTCTACTCCCTCTCTTCCCCGAAAATCAGCCTCAATTCCTTTATCGATTGTTAAATTGTATATTTCTTGAATAGTCATACAAAAAATTATAGCAGAAATAATTTTAAGGTCAAGGTTTTTTAAGAAACAATGGCCGCTCTAAGCGACTATTTAGGACTTAATCAAATTAAGTTTCTGATAAAGTTCTCTAATCTTTTCTTCTTGTTCCTTTATGTCTAAAACTTCCCGGCGAATCCGGGCTTTTTCTTTACGAATAAATTTCCTCAGGCTCTTGGGAAGTCTTTTCTTTTTCATAAGACCAATAAAATATTCTACTCATATAAATTTATTCACCTTTTATGACGGCTAAAGGCACTACTCTGGCAACTTTCTTTGATAGGCCAGCTTTCTCAACCACCTCTACCACATCATCAACATTTTTATAAGCCATGGGTGCTTCTTCGGCAATACCTCTCTGGCTCCAGCATTTAATGATGATTCCTTTTTGTTCTAACCTTTTTATGACTTCCTGTCCAGAGATGCGCCTGGTAGCCTCTCTGCGAGACATGGTTCTACCTGCTCCATGGTTTGTTGAATAAAAAGCTTCTTCGCCTTGTTTCTGTCCTACCAAGACATAGGAAGCAGTACCCATAGAACCTGGAATTAAAACCGGCTGACCTGTTTTTTGGTATTTTGCTGGAATTTTATTATGCCCTGGCGGAAAGGCTCTGGTGGCTCCTTTACGGTGAACAGCTAATTCGGTTTCTTTACCTTCAATAACATATTTCTCCTTTTTAATAATATTGTGAGCTACATCGTATAAAGGGATTAAAGGTGAAGCTTTCTCGCCCAATACTTGCTGCCAGGCCTTTCTGACAAAATGAGCGATCATCTGTCGGTTAGCCCAAGCATAGTTAGCAGCTGCGCCCATAGCTTTAAAATATTGCTGACCTTCTGAAGATTTAAATGGCACACAGGCAAACTCTCGATCAGGTACTTTAATGTTGTATCTTTGCATGGCTGGAATCATTGTTCTTAAATAATCAGTACAGACTTGATGGCCAAGACCTCTTGAACCAGTATGAATCATAATGACAACCTGGTTTCTGAAGAGTCCGAAATTCTTAGCCACTGTTTCATCAAAAATCTCCTCTACTTTTTGAAGTTCGATAAAATGATTTCCACTCCCGAGAGTCCCCACCTGATCTCTGCCCCGATCCTTAGCGCGCAAAGAAACTACAGAGCTGTCAGCCCAATCTAATCTGCCCTGAGCTTCACAATTCTCAATATCTTCTTTCTGACCATAGCCTTGCTCAACAAGTCTTTGGGCTCCACCTTTTAAGATTTTATCAACCTCTCCAATGCTTAACTTAACCTGCCTGCCTTGGCCCAGGCCCGAAGGAACTTGTTTTTGTATTTCTGTAGCTAAATTCTCTAAATGAGGTTTAATGTCTTTTTTAGTCAGCTCTGATTTTAATAATCTCATACCGCAGTTAATATCAAAACCGCAAGCACCAGGTGAAATAACGCCGTCAGAAGTCCTGATGGCGCCAACAAAACCAATGGGTACAGAGTACCCCTCATGACAATCGGGCATGGCAATACCGTGTCTAACTATACCAGGTAGAGTTGTACCATTAATCAGCTGTGGGATACTTCTGTCTTGAAAGATGTTTTCTAACATTTTCTCTGAAGCATAAACACGAGCTGGCACTCGCATGTCTTCTCTAAAACCCTTGGGAATCTCCCAAAGCCAATCTGATATTTTTTTGAAATCAGACTTCTTCATAAGTATCTATATTCTATTTAATTTTTAAGATAATTTCAAATAAAAATGAGGTCATCTTTGACAACCTCATCTTGCTAAGTTTCTGGTTCGACTATTACTAAATCGAGCTCCTGCCGGACTTTCTCCCTGGCTTCCCCTCTTGCCTTTTTAAGCTCGCTAATTTCAAGATTATAAGCCATATTGATTATGACGCTCCCTGAATAGTCTTCCGAGGACCAACAAGCTTGCGTTTTTTTATCTCTGAATACAAATAATAAAAGTTCTTCGGGATTAACTTGGAAAAGAACCTCTTTTGCTCTGTTATAAAGACCTTTTAGACAATTCTTCTTAATCTCATTTTCCTCAATAATCTCAAACTCTAATCCACCTATCTTTAGGTCATTAATAAAAGAGTTAAAATCTCTTTCTGCTAGTTTTTGATTTTTTTTATCTCTCATTTCTTTCTACCTCCTCCCTTTTTGGACTTTATTAAAGAACTATATTAACTATGTTGAGTTTTTTGATTTCTTCATGAATAACCTCTACTTCACTCCAAGGAATCTTTTTACCGTGAGCCAAGCATATCCAGGATTCCGAGCCCTTGCCAGTGGTTATTACTGTATCAGCAGGCTTAGCTAGTTTCAAGGCTCTTTTAATTGCTTCTCGTCTGTCTAATATTGTTTCTGCCTTACCTTTTGTTCCTTTGGCTACTTCTCTAATAATCTTCATTGGGTCTTCGTCGTACGGGTCTTCGTTGGTAATAATTATTTCATTGCAGTATTTGGCAGCTATCTCGCCTAGGATCGGTCTTTTCCACCTGTCTCTGCCTCCACCGCAAGATCCTAAAACACATATCATATTAGCATCTCTTGGTTTTAAAGTTTGATAAACCTTATCTAGAGCATTAGGCGTAAAAGCATAATCAACAAAAACCTTAAAGGGCTGAGAAATGACCTGTTCCATTCTGCCGGGAATTCCTTTAACTTTTTCTAAAGCTCTTTGGCAAACCTCCAAATCAATCCCTTGAGACAAGCCAAGGCAAATTGCTGCTAAAGCATTATATTTATTAAAATCACCAATTAAAAAAAGTTTAAACTGCGTATTCTTGGTATTAATATCTCCCTGGTTTAAGCCATAGGTATATTTCTTCTTTGCTGGAAACTGTAAAAAGTATTTAGCGTTCTCATCGTCAAGATTAATAACATGAATCTCTCTGGTTGTTTGAAAAAGTTTTCCTTTGGCTTTCTTATAGTTTTCAAATCCTTTATGAGCTTCAATATGTTCTGGCGTTAAGTTAGTAAAAATAGCTGTATTAAAACTAATAAATCGATGACGGTGTTGTTTAATACCTTCTGAGGTTACTTCTAAAACTACATACTGACAGTTATTGCTCAGAGCTTCTCTTAAAAACCTCTGGAGCTTAAAGCGTCCTGGCATGGTCATTTTCAAGGTATTGGGTCTTTCTTTATCAGCTATTTTGAACTTGATAGAAGATAAAGAAGCCAGTTTATAGCCAGCTTCCTCTAAAATCTTTGTTGTTAAGTTAACAACTGTTGTTTTTCCATTAGTGCCGGTTACACCAATGACCTTCAGTTTTCTTGAAGGAAAGCGATATAAAACAGCGCCCAAAAAAGCCAAGCTTAGGTGATACCAACCGAGCAAAAATGGAGGGATAAATTTTTTAATTAATTTCTTCATACCTTATCTTATCTTAACCTATCCTTGAAAAAAGAAGAAATTTAACATAAAATTAAGAAGTTATGTTCAAGCTTGTCTCTAAATTCAAGCCAACAGGTGATCAGCCTCAGGCTATTGAACAATTATTTAAAAACCTTGAAGCTGGTGTTAAAAACCAGGTACTTTTGGGTGTAACGGGAAGCGGAAAAACCTTTAGCATAGCCAAAATAATTGAAAAAGCAAACAAGCCGGTTTTAGTCATCTCCCACAACAAAACTTTGGCTGCTCAATTGTACCAAGAATTCAAAGAGTTCTTCCCAAATAATGCTGTCCATTACTTTGTTTCCTATTATGATTACTACCAGCCAGAAGCCTATATCCCCCAAACTGATACCTATATTGAAAAAGATGCCAAGATTAATGAAGAAATTGACAGACTAAGGCATGCCGCCACCCAGGACTTGTTAACAAGGAAAGACGTTATTGTTGTTGCTTCTGTTTCATGCATTTACAATATTGGTTCACCAGAAACCTACCAAGAAGTTGCCTTACAATTGAAGCCCGGACAAAAGATAAAAAGAAGGGACTTAATTGCTCGTTTAACTTCTTTGCAATACCAAAGGAATGACATTAATTTCCGACCAGGCACTTTTAGGGTCAGGGGCGATATTATCGAAGTTTATTTGGTCACTGGCAAAAAGGTGATAACTATTGAATTGTCTAATGACAAAATAGTTAAGCCTGAATGCAGAATATTTCCAGCTCACTTCTGGGTAACTCCTCAGGATAAATTGGAGATTGCCTTAGAGAATATAAAACTTGAGCTGCAAGAACAATTAAAAATATTAAAAGGAGAAAAGAAATTAATAGAGGCTCAAAAGTTAGAGAAAAGGACAAACTATGATTTAGAGCTGATGAAAGAAACGGGCTTTTGTCACGGGATTGAGAACTATTCAAGGCATTTGGAGTTCAGAAAGCCAAAAGAACCGCCTTTTGTTCTGCTTAATTATTTTCCAAAAGATTTCCTGACAATTATTGATGAATCGCATATGACCCTGCCCCAATTGCATGCCATGTACAACACTGACAAGTCAAGAAAAGAAGTTTTGATTGAATACGGCTTCCGCCTGCCTTCTGCTTTAGACAACAGGCCTTTAAACTTTAAAGAGTTTGAAGAAAGAGTCAATCAAACTATCTATGCTTCAGCTACTCCGGGACCTTATGAAAAACAAAAAGTCAAAGAACATATTGTTGAACAAGTTATTAGACCAACCGGCCTCTTAGAACCTTCTATTGAAATAAAACCAACTAAAAACCAGGTCAAAGACTTGATAGAAGAGATTAAAAAAAGAATTAAAAAGAACCAAAGAAGTTTAGTCATTACTTTAACTAAGAGACTGTCTGAAGCTCTGACTGATTATCTCAGAGAAGCAGGCATCAAAACTCATTATCTCCATTCAGAAATCAAAACCTTAGAAAGACCGAAGATTCTCCAGGATTTAAGAGAAGGCAAATATGACGTTATCGTTGGCATCAACCTTTTAAGAGAAGGTTTAGATTTGCCAGAGGTTAGTTTAATAGCTATCTTAGATGCTGATAAAGAAGGTTTCTTGAGAAATGAAACAACCTTAATCCAAACCATGGGCAGAGCAGCCCGGCACTTGCAAGGCCATGTTATTATGTATGCTGATAAAAAAACTCTCTCAATGGAAAAAGCGATCAAAGAGGTTTTGCGCCGCAGAAACATCCAGGAGAAATATAACAAAAAGCATAAGATAACACCTAAGGCCATCAGTAAAGAAATAAGGGAATGGCCTTTTGCTCCAAAAGAAAAGGAAGTTGGTATTGAGTTCTGGGCCATCCAAGACAAGAAGCTTCTTGAAAAAGAAATGAAAGTGGCTGCTAAAAACCTGAACTTTGAAAGAGCAGCTGAAATCCGAGACTTGATTAAAAAAATAAAAAAAGGCAAGTAATTTCTCACTTGCCTTGCGATTGATATTTCTCTAATTTTTCTATAAACAGCTTAACGTCCTGTCTCTTCCTCCATTTTCGAATAAGAAAATGTCCGCCGAACCTCACAATGTTTCTCCACCAACCACGATGCCAAGACTCCCATCCCCTAAAGAGGTAATCTATTGGAAAAGCAATCGTTCTCAATGGAATATTAATAAGGCTTAGGAGTAGACTGTAAAACCTGCCCATAAGCTTCATAGAGGCTTCTTGGAATTCCCGAGGAGTCATGTTATCTGGCTGGAAACAAACAAAGCTTCCATCGTATTTGCTCCAAGGTACTAATTCCTGAGGATAGATTCTACCCTCTTCTTCTAACCTCTTGCGTAAATCTGTTCCCACCAAAGGGATTGGGTGTAATATTTGGGTAGTGTCAGGACGAGCCTTACCAAGAAAGATTCTAAAAGCTTTGAGCATCTCTTTAGGGCTAATTGAGATCCCTCTGTCTTTCAATGGATAGCCAAAGATAAACATTGCATGTATCCGGAAAAGCTGACGCCAAATTTTCGTCCATTCAAGCATTTGAGCTATTGATAAATATCCTTTATTCATAGCCCGAAGTTCAGCTTCAATGACAGATTCGTAGCCGATACAAACAACTCTAACGCCGGCTCTCTTCATAATTCTCAATAATTCTGTGTTCTTGGCGGCTTCCAGTCTTGTTTGAACGGTAAAAGCAAGGCGATTACCATATCTTTCGGCAACTCTTCTAAAGAAATCAACTGTGCCAACAATGTCTTCCTCCAAACGATCATCAACAATAAAGAAATAACGGGCACTTCTTGTTGCAACTAGCCACTCGACCGTCTTAAAAAGATGCTCACCCGTACTCCAACGAGGCTTTCCTTTAATGCTGCAGAATTCGCAATTCATCCTACAACCTCTAGTCCGACCAACTGGATAAATACTCACTTTAGCATATTTAAGCAAACCAAAATCTGGATAAGGCAAAGCATTTAAATCTGGGATCTCAAAGATGTTTGGAGGATTAGTTTTAACCTCTCCCTTGTCTAAGAAAGAAATGCCGGGAATATTCCCAGGCCCTTCTTCTTGCTCAAAAGCAGTCAGAATTTTTTGGATAACAATTTCTCCATCACCATGAACCACCACATCAATATTATGCCTCAATGTTTCTTCTGGACAATAATGAGCATGCCAGCCGCCAGCAATAGTTTGAGCTTTTTCATGATAAAATTCAGCTAATTGCCAAACGCGTTCAATAGTACTAGTAAGCCCGCAGTAAAATCCGACCACGTCTGCTGGACTTCTCTCCTGCAACATCTCATGATCTGGTAGCCCTTGACTATCCCTCGGACCATCTCTGTAGTTATTCTCGTCAATCACCTCAACGTGCCATCTCCAAGCTTTGCTTGCTGCAGTGGCTACCATGATTGGACCCAGAGCAGTAGTTTTCTTAGCTTGTCGGGAAAAAATGTTAACTTCTGGAAAAGCTGGAATAATGAACCGAATTAAAGACCATTTATCTGTATTAATCTTTCTTTCCATATTCAACTCCTTTTAAATGAACTAATGTCATTTCATCTTATCTTATTTACTCTTAAAACGCAACTCTTTTCAATTGTGTTTACAAAATTTTTATTTATGCTACTATTATTTAATTATGCCAATAAAGAAAGCGGCTAAAAAAGCTTTACGACAGAGCTTCAAGCGCCAATCAAGAAATCTTGGCTATGAGAACAAAATAAAAAGCCTTATTAAAAAGGCAAGAGCTTTAGTTATCCAAAAGAAAATAAAAGAGGCTAAAGCGCTTTTGCCTCAAATATATAAGGTTCTGGACAAGGCAGCCAAGGTTAATGTTATCAAAAAGAATGCGGCCAGCCGCAAGAAATCAAGAATAACAAAGCTGATTAGCAAAGCCTAAATCTCAGCAATCAGTAAATCCAAAGCTGTTTGAGAATCTATTTTGCCAGTCTTGATATTGTAGTCTACCTCAAAAACCTTGCGGTAGATTTTTTTTAAATCTTGCAAATCGAATCTTTGAGCGTGCTGTGAGCTTTTTCTGACAACGTAAGGATGGAGCCCTGAACGAGCCAAAGGCTTTTTTTTCTCTATTAAATCTTTGACGGTTAAGATATTTCTGAATTGAAAGTTTATCATTGAAAAGAGATAAAGAGGACTGTCCCCTTTCTCAAGATGCTTATGCAGCAAATCTAAAGCTTGTTTTTTATCCTTACGCGCTAAAGCGTCAATTGTTTTGAAAATATCTGTTTCTATCTTTGCTTTAACTAAAAGCTCAACATCTTTTACTTTAATCTCGCTGTCTTTTTTAAAACTGGCTAATTTTCTAACCTCGTTGGAAAGCTGCCAAAGGTCATCGCCAACAAAAACTACCAACCTGTCTAAGGCTTGCGGGTCAATTCTTGCTTTGTATTTCTCAAATTCTTTTCTCAGCCAGTTTTTTAGTTTCTGGCCCACTAATGGCTCAAACTCCTGGCATTTGGCTTGTTTCTTAAGAAATTTGAATAAAGAGTCGTTGCTAGCAATTCCCTTATCTTCGTAAAATAAAATGACTTCGTCTGACTTAACAATCTTTTCAGAGTTTTTAAGAAGCTCTTCTTTAAACTCTTTATTAGAAAAGACATTGCTTAAAACTAAAAGCTTTTTTTCTTTAAACATTGAAACTATTTGAAGCTCATTCTTTAAATCCTCAAACTGTAAATTTTTGCCTTCAAAGTGCTTCAAGCTCAGCCCGCTCTTGTGAGCTTCTCTATAATGTTCAACAATTTCATTTAGCTTCTCTTTAGACCTAAATGTATCTTGTCCATAAAGAAAAATAATCATAATTTTTGGCACTTGGGGCAGAAATAAGCTGATCTGCCTCCAATTTTAATTCTCTTAATGTCTGTACGACAGACAGGACACTTGTCTTGATGATAAACCTTATGATATTTAACATAGTCGCCTTTTTGTCCATAAGCGTCAAGATAATATTCAAATGAGGAGCCTTGGTGTCTAATAGCTGCTTTGAGAATCTTCTTAATGTTTTGAAAAATACTTTGGATCTCTTTGCTGGTCAGTGTCTTAGCTAAACATAATGGGTGTACTTTAGCACCAAATAGAATCTCATTTGAATAAATATTACCAATGCCAGCAATGAATTTCTGGTCCATCAACAAGGGTTTAATCTTTGACTTAGGCCTTTTCTTTAAAAGAGTTTTAAAGGTTTCGAAGTCTATTCCCAAAGCTTCTGGCCCGAATTGTTTTTCTATTTTCTTTGTGTCTTTTACTTTTTTCCACCAGCCAAGCTTACGAACATCATTAAATACTAATTGCGAACCATCACTGAACTTAAAAACCTTGCGGGTATGTTTCGTGCGTTTCCCATTAAAAATCAGCTGGCCAGTTAGCTTAAGATGAAAAAGTAAGCTGGAACTATCACTAAAATCAATGATTAAAATCTTAGCTCTTCTGCGAACCCTAACAATCTTCTTGCCATTTAATTTCTTGCCAACAATCTCCTGGATCAACTGACGCCTAATTGTTTCTACTTCTGGCAACTCGGGCATATTAAGGTAAACGAGAAATTAGACTATAAAAATCAAAATTCTTTAAGACTTGGGTTGCTTTCTCTTTATCGTAATCTCCCCAATGACATTCTCTTAAATTAAAATCTAAGGGCACTGACTTATTAATCTCAACTAAATCCCTGCTGAAAAAGGCTTGTTCTTTATTCTGAATCAAGATTTCTCTTGTTTTAGATTTAACATCATCTAAGTTTTGATAAAGGTTTTCTAAAGTGCCGAACTCTTTAATCAGCCCTGTGGCTGTTTTTTCTCCAATTCCGGGCACTCCAGGAATATTGTCTGTCGGGTCGCCTTTAAGCGCTTTAAAGTCAATAAGTTGCTTTGGCGTTAAGCCCTGGTATCTTTCCTCAACCATTTTTTTATCGTAAAGAACAGTATCCTTAACTCCTTTTCTCAGAGCATAGGTTTTAGTGTGAGTATCAATTAATTGTAAGGTATCTGAATCACCGCTTAAGATAATTGTCTCTATCTCAGGTATAACTTGCTTTTTGGGAGCCAACTTGGCAATCGTGCCAATAATGTCATCTGCTTCAAATCCTTGTTTTTCGAAAATCTTAACATCAAAGCTTTTTAAAACTTCTTTGACCTTGGAAATCTGCTGGTAAAGCTCTTCTGGCGCTTTAGGCCTTTTAGCTTTGTATTCTTTATATTTTTCGTGCCGGAAAGTGGGGCCTGGCACATCAAAGGTAGCTGCCACAAAATCAGGCTGGAATTCTTTAATAGCCTTAAATAAAACCAATAAAAACCCGTAGACAGCGCCAACCACTTCTCCTTTCTTGGTGGTTAAAGGGGGAAGAGCATGGAAAGCCCGATGGATTATGGAATTGCTGTCAATGACAATTAAACGCTTTTTATCTGCCATATATCTATTTTATCACAATTTTCCTCTTTTTTTCATTGATAAATTCAAAGTTAACCCAGACGGTTTTTGGAGGCATGATCTGACAAACCCTATCTGCCCATTCAACAGCCACAATGTTTTTGGGATTAGCCATAATCTTTTTCAATCCTAAGTCTATTAGCTCTTGAGGTTTTTTGATGCGGTAACAGTCAATATGATAAAAGTTGTTAAACCTTCTCATAATAATAAAAGTAGGACTCAAAACTCTTCCCTTTATTCCCAAGCCCCGGCTGAAGCCCTGTAAGAAAGTAGTCTTGCCTCCTCCCAAATCACCGACTAAACCAACAACAAAAGCCTTCTTGCCCGGCTTGCTTTTTAAAATCTCTTCTGCCAAAAGCTTGCCAGCTTTCTTTGTTTGGAATGGAGTACTTGTAAAAAATTCAAACTTCATGCTAAAGTAGATAGATATGGATATATTAAATCAGGCCAAAAGCTTGATAGAGAAATCTCAAAGCATTTTAATTGCCACGCCTCAAGAAATACAAGGAGACACTCTGGGCAGCGCTCTGGCCCTCTTTTTCACTTTAAAAAATTTAGGGAAAAATGTAAACCTTCTTATAGAAAAAATTCCGGAAAGATTTCAGTTCTTAACCAGCTTAAATCCTTCTTCCTCTGGAGATTTTGTCATCTCAGTCAATGGCTCAGACAAAGAGATTTCAGAAATACGCTATGAAAAGAGTGAAAAAGGTCTAAAGATTTATCTTGCTCTTAATAAAGGTAAAATTAGCGCTCAAGATGTTTCTTTTTCATCTTTCAACCAAAACCCTGACCTTTTAATCACCTTGGGAGCTAACTCCTTAGAAGATTTAAGCAGTTTTTCCAAACAAAATCTACAGACTTTCTACAAAATACCAATTTTAAACATTGACAACCAGCTTTCAAATGAGAACTTCGGTGAAATCAACTTGATAGAGATAAAGAGTTCTTTAGCGGAAATCTCAGCCAATTTAATTAAGTTGATGGATGTTAACGAAGAACTAATAAATGGAAACATTGCCACCTGTCTTTTAGCCGGCATCGTCCATGCTTCACAGAACTTCAGAAGCCCGAAAACTCAACCGAAAACCTTTGAGACTTCGGCCCTCTTGATTGAGAAAGGAGCTGACCATCAAAAAATAATCCAGAATCTCTATAAACAGAAAAGTATTCCTCAAATAAAGATCTTGGGCAGAATTCTAGAAAAATTGAATTTTGACAAGACAAAAGAGCTCTATTGTGCTTCTCTAACTGAAAAAGATTTCCAAAATTGTAATGCTCAGCCCCGAGACCTGAGCTTTGTTGTTGAGGAGCTAAAATTTAATTTCCGCTATCTTCCTAATCTATTGGTTCTCTGGGAAAGCCACGCTTCTCCCTCCTTGATCAAAGGAGTTTTCTACTCTCCTGACAAAGATTCTATTGAAAAAGTTCTGCAAAACTGTGAAGGCGTTTCCAAGGGAGAGATAGCTCTCTTTTCTATCAAAGAAGTTGATTTAACCTTAGCTAGAGAAAAAATATTAAAAATCCTGTAGAATAGAAGTATGGAGAAGATTACTGGCGAAATCAAAATTTCTCCTCTTACGGTGAACAACATTGCCGAACTTAAAGAGAAAATTAAGAAGTCTTTGAACAAAAAGACAACTGAGTTGTTGGCAGCTATTTTAGGAGGAGCTATCTCGCTTGAAGCTTCAGACCTTCATCTCGAACCAGGGATAAAAGAAGCTAAAACAAGGATAAGAGTTGACGGCATCTTGCAGGATGTCGTGACAATCGACAGAAAACCGTATGAAGCTCTGCTCTCTCGAATTAAATTGCTGGCTGGCCTTAAGCTGAATATAACAAACCGACCTCAAGATGGCCGGTTTTCTATTCTATCGCCCAGCAACCTACCAGTCGAAATAAGGGTTTCTACCTTGCCAGCTGAAAAAGGAGAATCAATTGTCTTAAGAATCTTAAATCCCAAAACCTTGGTTGAATTGGAAGCCTTAGGACCAAGAAAGGACTTGTTGGCTATATTTAAAAAAGAAATAAAAAAACCAAATGGTATGATTATTGTTACTGGACCAACCGGCTCTGGTAAAACAACTACCCTGTATGCTTTCTTAAAAAAGATTCAAAGGCCGGAAATCAAAATCATTACAATTGAAGACCCGATAGAATACCATTTAGAAGGTGTCTCTCAAACCCAAGTTAAGAAAGGATATGATTTTGCTTCAGGCTTAAAATCAGTCATGAGGCAGGACCCTGACGTAATCTTGGTTGGGGAAGTAAGGGACTTAGAAACTGTTAAAACTGCTTTGCAGGCTGCTTTAACCGGCCACCTAGTTCTAACAACCTTACATACTAATGACGCTGCTGGAACTGTAGCCAGACTAATAAGTTTAGGCGCTAAACCCTCGAATATTGGCCCAGCCGTTAATTTGGCTGTGGCCCAAAGGTTAGTCAGAAAGGTTTGCCAAAAATGCAGCAAACTGAGAAAACCAAACGCTCAGGAAATAAAGACAATAAAAAAGGAAGTAAAAAAACTCCCCAAGGATATAAAGATACCGCAAACAAAAGGATGCAAATACTGCAACTTTACTGGCTACAAAGGCAGAATAGGCATTTTTGAAGCGTTTTTAATGGACGAAGAAATAGAAAGGTTCGTCTTAACCTCTCCTTCTATTGCTGCTTTAAGGAAAATGGCCATAAAGAAAGGCATGGTGCCTTTAAGGCAAGACGGGTTGATGAAGGTCTTGGAAGGTCTGACTACTTTGGAAGAAGTAAAAAGAGTAACCGGATAAAAAAATAGCCCAGGAGCTGGGGGTACTCTAGCTTAGGAACATAAAGTTTAGAATTCCTTCGTGGAATAGTCTCGCTCTCGCCAGACTAGCCAACTAAAAGAAATTCCTTACCCCCAGGTCCTGGACTGCTTTTAACACTCTATTATACTCTATTATGAAAATATTGTCAAGTCCTACGATGGTCTTTCTTATTTTGGCTGGAATTTTATCAGCCAATTTTGTTTTCGCTGCCAATCTATCAGACGTCCTCATTAATGAAGTTGCCTGGATGGGAACAAAGGTTTCTCATAACGACGAATGGATTGAATTGTATAACAAGACTGATTCCTCAATAAGTCTCGAGGGTTGGACCTTGAAAGGAGTCGCCTTAACAGGAGCAATAAAAGTTAATGGCTTTTATCTATTAGAGAGGACGGATGATAATTCAGTTCCAGATATTTCTGCTGACCAAATATATACAGGTGCTTTAAATAATAAATGTGAGCCCTTGGAGCTCCATGATAGTTCTGGAAAAGTAATTGACTCTGCTCTTTGCCAGGATGGCTGGTTGGCTGGGGATAACTCAACTAAACAAACAATGGAGAGAAAAGATATTAACTCGTGGCAAACAAGCCAAGAGCCTGAAGGTACGCCAAAGTCTCAAAACAGCACTGTGATTGAAGTCCAATCTCAAACAGACTCCCCTGCCCAATCCGATAAAACCAGGTATCTGGCAGACATTGAAGATCAAATCACTGAGGCATCAGGTTCTCTTCCTGTTTTACTAATCGCTTTGGGTCTAGCCATTTTTTCGGGGATAATAATTCTATTACTTAAAAAGAAGTTAAAAGTAGGTTATAATAAAGAAACATGAGTGGCCACAGTCATTGGCATTCAATCAAATACCAAAAGCAGACAGCTGATGCTAAGCGGGGAAATGTCTTCTCAAAGCTTTCTCGGCAGATTTCAGTTACTGCCAGAGAAAAAGGAGGAGACCCCAATACCAACCCGAGCTTGAGAACAGCAATTGAAAAAGCCAAGGAATTTAACATGCCCAAGGAAAATGTCGATAGGGCCATTAAAAAAGGCGTCGGTGAACTAGAGGGAGCTAGGCTAGAAAATGTTGTTTTCGAAGCTTTTGGGCCAGGCGGAGTAGCCATTATCATCGAAGGGATTACTGACAACAGAAACAGGGCCTTAGGAGAAATCAAGCAAATCTTAAACCAAAATAATGGCAAGCTGGTAGCTGAAGGTGGAGTGCAATGGATGTTTGAGAGAAAGGTAAAAAAAGAAGAACCCGGCTCTTTGGAGTGGGTGCCTAAGCAAGGGGTTGAAACATCAGGCAAAGACAAAGAAGCGTGCCAAAAACTATTTGAAGCTTTGGACGAAAACGAAGCAGTCCAGGAAATATACTCTAACTTAAAGGAATAATATGATAATTATAGGCATCGACCCAGGCACAGCCACAACTGGCTATGGCATAATAAGAGCCAAAAACCTAAAACGTAAAACACGGAACAATTTTAAATGCCTGGATTATGGCGTAATCAAAACCAGCTCTACTTTAGCTCCAGCTGAACGATTAAAAATAATAAACAACAAGCTTGGCAAATTAATTACGAAGCACCAGCCCAAAGTTCTGGCTGTTGAGAATGTCTTTTTCTTCAAAAATTTAAAAACAGCCATGCCGGTTAGCCAGGCCAAGGGAGTAATTCTATTAACGGCTGCTAAAAAAGGGATTCCAGTTTGTGAATTCAGCCCCTTGCAAATTAAAATGGTAGTAACTGGCTCTGGCAAAGCTGAAAAAATCCAAGTCCAAAAGAAGATCAAATCACTATTTAGGCTAAAAGCGATACCTAAACCCGATGACGCAGCTGATGCCTTAGCTATCGCCTTGACCTACGTTTTCACCAGAAAGGCTTGACAAAGCCTTTTAAACTGCTATAATGTCTTATGTAGAACCAAAACTTGGTTCTTTTTTAAAGAGGGCCAAGCAAAGGTCGAGAAAACTGAATTAGAAATTAAACGAAGTCAAATATGGTTTACGACAAATTAATCGCTCAGGAGCCTACTCCAGAAGGAGACACTCCTGAAACTCCTGAAACCGAAACTCCTACTGGTTTTGTCTCTCAAGAAGACACTCCTGAAGAAGGAGCTGAGACTCCAAAAGAAGGAACCGAGACTCCAGAAGAAGGAACCGAGACTCCAAAAGAGGGAGCTGAAGACGAAGAGAAAACTGAGTAACAAACTAAAAATCCCCGGTACGATGGGGATTTTTAGTTTGCTAAGGTTAAATTAATTTATTTAGCAAATTAAGGTTCTGATGAAATCAGGTCCTTATTTTAATAAACTTCCTTTTGCCCACCTGGACAACCATTCCTTTTTTAATATCTACTTTCTTTTGCCAGCTCTTTTGAACTTGTCCTGATATTTTTACTCCTCCCTGGACAATCAAACGTTTAGCCTCAGATCGTGATGGGGCTAATTTTGTTTTAGTTAATAAATCAAGAATGTTAAGTTCTTTCTGTCTAATAGAGGCTGCAGGAATTTTGGAGGGCAGTTTCTTTTGTTTAAAAACCTTGTTAAACTCTTTTTCCGCGCTTTCAGCTGCTTTCTTACTGTGGAAGACAGAAACAATTTCCCAAGCCAATCTTGCTTTAGCGTTTCTGGGAGAGAGTTCTTTGATTTCTGTTAAGGGGACGCGGGTTATCAGCCTTAAATAATCTGCGACAAGCGTGTCAGGGATTGACATAACCTTGCCAAACATCTGATCAGCTGAATCGCTTATCCAGATACAGTTACCGGAAGTCTTGCTCATTGGCTTGCCATCAATCCCTAATATCATCGGCAAGGTCATAACAAACTTCTCTCTTTTGCGCATCTTCTGTTGTAATTCTCTGCCAATAAGCATGTTAAAGACTTGGTCGGTACCGCCAATTTCAAGGTCAACGTCTAAAGCTACTGAATCATAGCCCTGAAGCAAAGGATAAAAGGTTTCATGGACCCAAACAGTCTCTCCGTTTTTAATTCTTCTCTGGAACATCTCCCTTTGAAAAAGCTTTATAGCTGAAATATGGGAAGCAATGTCAGCTATCTCTTTCAGTTTTAGTTTTAAAAGCCAGTTCCCATTATATTTAATCTTTATTTTCGAAAAGTCTAAAATCTTACCTGCTTGCTCTCTCCAGGTTTTAATATTCTCTTTTATTTCTCTTTCAGAAATGTGAGTTCTGGCTTTTTCTCTCAAAGAAGGGTCTCCGGTCAAAACCGTGCCAGTACCAACCACTAAGATTGCTTCATGACCTAAATCAGCAAACTCCTGAAGCTTACGGAGGGAAATAGCGTGACCGATATGCAGTCTCTTGCTGGTAGGATCAATACCGTGGTAAACCCTTATTTTCCGCTTCCTCATTAACTTGGCCAAACCTTCTTTACTAGGTAAAACCTGCTTTACTCCTCTAGTGAGAGCTTCTTTAATTTTTTGTTCTGACTTTATCATCATCTTTAATTTATCATAATTTGGAGAAAACAAAAAGAGATGCTATAATTTCTAATTGACATGGCTCAACGAAGATTTTATCGTAGAGTTTACCAAAAAAACAAAGGCAAAAGACTCGGCCTGGCCCTTAAAATTCTGGGTGGCTGTTTTTTGTTTTTTATCGCCTTTTGCTCTTTCCTTTTTATTTACTACGCTAAAGACCTGCCCAGGCCCGAGGTCTTTACCGAAAGGCCTTTTGTTTTGCCGACTAAAATCTATGATCGAGAAGGCAAAGTGCTTTTGTACCAGATTTACGAAGAAGAAAAAAGAACCGTTATCTCGCTTGACGAGGTCTCGCCCCATTTGATCCAAGCGGTTATCTTGACCGAAGACGCTAATTTTTATTCTCATTTCGGTCTGGATCTGCGGGGTATTTTCCGTTCGATACTGAACAACATTAAGATAGGCAGGCCAATTTACGGAGGCTCAACTATCTCTCAACAGCTTATTCGTTCAAGCTTCTTAACCCTAGAGAAGACGTTAAAAAGAAAAACCAAGGAAATCATTCTGACTTTGGAACTAGAAAGACGTTACTCAAAAGATGAAATCTTAGAATTTTATCTTAACCAAGTTCCTTTCGGGTCTAACGCTTATGGGATAGAGGCAGCCAGCCAAACCTTTTTTAGCAAAAAAGCTTCGGAAGTCTCTTTGGAAGAAGCAGCGCTTTTGGCCTCTCTCATCCAATCACCAAGCCGTCTCTCTCCCTATGGCTCTTATAAAGACGATCTCCTACAGAAAAAGAATAATATTCTAGACAAAATGGTCAAAATCAATTACATTAGCCAAGCTCAGGGCGAAGAAGCCAAGTTAAAAACCATTGAATTTGCTGAAATTCGTCACCCTATCCAAGCCCCTCATTTTGTGCTTTACGTTAAAAAGTACTTGGAAGAAAAATATACAGACTACTTTCTGGAAGAAAAGGGCCTGAATGTTTACACTACGCTTGATTGGGAACTTCAGGCTGCTGCTGAACAGATAATTGAACAAGGAGTAAAAAACAACAAAGGATACGAATCGCACAATGCCTCTCTTGTCGCTCTTGACCCTGGGACTGGAGAAATATTAGCAATGGTTGGTTCAGCTAATTGGCATGCCACAACTTCCCAGCCTGAAGGATGTTTAGAATCAGAGGAGGGCTGTCTTTTTGACCCTAAATTCAACATAGCTACTCTTGGAGAACGCCAACCAGGTTCAGCTTTCAAGCCCTTTGCCTATGCCCAGGCGTTTAAAAAAGGATTTACCCCTGAAACTGTTTTATGGGACGTTAAAACTGAATTTAACCCTAACTGCACTTCAACCGCCCAAGAAGAAAAGGATGAATATGGCATGGATTGCTATCACCCAGGCAATTATGACGAAGGGTTCAGAGGCCCAGTTAGCCTTAGACAAGCCTTAGCTCAATCGATTAATCTTCCTTCGGTCAAAGTGCTTTATTTGGCTGGGGTAAAAGAGACGATCGCCCTAGCCCAAACCTTAGGCATCACAACCTTAGATAAGGATCTTTCCTGGTATGGCTTAAGTTTGGTTTTGGGAGGCGGCGAAGTAAAACTTTTAGATTTAGTTTCAGCCTATGGAGTTTTTGCTGCCAGAGGCTTAAAGGTTCCGCCAGTTGCTATTTTGAGGATAGAAGACGCCGAAGGCAATGTTCTTGAAGAGAATAAAAAAACTCAAAAAAGAGTTTTAGAAGCGCAGGTTTGCGATATAGTCAACGATATTTTGTCTGATAACGAAGCCAGGTCTCCTATGTTCGGCCTTTGGTCTCCTTTATACATTCCTGGCTACCAGGTAGCTGCTAAGACTGGGACTACCCAGAAATATAAAGATGCATGGACAATTGGCTACACTCCTTCAGTCGTTGCTGGTGTTTGGGCGGGCAACAACAATAACACATCAGCCGACGAAAAGCCAGGCGTTGTTTTAGCGGGCCCTATGTGGAACCAATTTATGAAAAAAGCTTTAGAAAAATACCCCAGCCAAGACTTCCAAGAACCTAAACCAATAGAAACCGATAAGCCTATTTTAAACGGAGAGACTGACTTGGAAAACCCGCATTCAATCTTATACTATGTAGATAAAAATAATCCCCAGAAGGAAGCTCCTGAGAACCCTGAAGATATTTCTCAGTACCAAAACTGGGAAGCTGGAATTAAAAAATGGCTAGATGGGGCTAAGTAGCCTTAATGGGCATAACAACGTACAAATAATTGGTGTCACCTTCTGGTCGTAAAACTGCTGGACCCTCTTCCCCGTTGAGCTCGAAAAGAACTTTTGAGCTTTTTATATTTAATAATCCATCAACTAAGAATCGATAGTTAAACGTTGTTTCTATCTCTTTGACCTTGCCTGAAGTATCCGTGACCTTACCTGCCAGAACACTTCTGTTTTCGCCAAGCTCTGGGCTTTGGCTGAGCATCTCAATCTCTTGTTTTTTAATATTAACTTTTATTTTAACTTCATTAGACTTGCCGCTGAAGATACTGGCTGCCTTAACTTGGTTCAAAAATTCGTTCTTAGACAGGGAAAGCTGGACATCGTGCTTCTGGGGAATAATGCTCTGGTAGTCCGGATAATCTCCTTCGATCAAGCGGGAGACAACTTGAATTTGAGGGTGAGTAGTTTCTGACATTGGATATTCAAATAATATCTGATTAGGAGAAAAATAAAGTTTCAGCTTGCCTTTTCTCTCAGAAAAGATGTTAACTAACTCTCTGGCTGCTTTTTGAGGAAGAATAAATGATTCTTCTCTGTCTATTTTTTGTTCGAAATAAAGGGTTTTTTCAGCTAATCTAAAACTGTCTGTGGCTACCAATAGCGCCCTATCTCTTTGGAATCTCAAATAGATACCAGACAGTTCGGGCCGGGTCTGGTTGGGGGCTGTAAAATCAACTACTTGAGCTATCCCTTCACAGAAAGGCAGAGTGTTTAATTCGATGGGTTTATCGTCTTCAATTTTAGGAATAATCGGGTATTCTTGAGCGTCTAACCCTTTAATTTGTGTTTTATTATTTCCACAGTCAATATATAAAACTTGACTTTTTACCTCTAAAGCAATCTTTTCTTCTGGCAGGAGATTGACAAAACTGGACAGAATCTTCGCTGGCACAGTTAGACCGCCTTGTCTCTCTATTTTTCCTAAAGACCAGTATTTGATACCTAATTCTAAGTCAGTCGAAGAAATGCTTAAAAAATTTCCTTCAGTTGTTAATAAGATGTTATTTAAAATAGGCAAGGTCAAGTTTTTTCCAGCCACTCTACTAACAATGTTCAATCCATTATTTAAGTTTTCTTTTAATATTATTACTTTCATAGTTGTTATGGTGTGATTAATAATAATTTTTTATATTAATTTCTTTGGGGAAAGACTGTTGACGAATGTCTAATATTAAGTGTTTAAAACTAGAGGCGATAAATTTGTTCTTTTATTAAGCTGATTTCCTCTGTCAAACTATCGCTTGTCCCCAACTCTTTCACAATCTTATTATAGGCGTGAATGGCCGTAGTGTGGTCTTTGCCGCCAAACTTTCTACCGATAAAAGGGAAAGAACTTTTTAGCTCTTGTCTCAAAAAATACATGGCTATCTGACGGGGTTTAACAATCTCTTTTTTTCTGGAAGTAGCCAGAATATCTTTTTCCTTTAAGTCGTAGAAAAAAGCCACGGCCTTTATTATTTTGTCAGGATTAGCCACTTTCTTGGGGGAGAAGATAATGTTCTTTAAAAGGGTTTTGGCCACCTCTAAATTAGGAGGTTTATTGTTTAATTTTTGATAGGCTGCCAACCTGTTTAAAGCTCCTTCCAGCTCTCTAATGTTTATCTGGATATTGGAAGCAATGTATTCTAATATCTCGTTAGAGAAATTTACCTTTTTTTCTTGGGACTTAGCCTTTAAAATAGCTAGCCTTGTTTCAAGGTCAGGCAGGCCGATATCAGCTATCATGCCGCCCTCAAAACGAGATCTCAGCCTCTCTTCTAATGCTGAGATTGCTTTTGGCGGACGGTCAGAAGAAAGAACTATTTGCTTATTCTTTTCATATAGATCATTAAAGACATGGAAAAACTCTTCTTGAGTTTTCTCTTTGCCCGACAAAAACTGGATATCGTCAATCATTAAGACATCAATATCCTTATATAGAGACTTGAATTTCTCAACGTCATGATTTCTAATCGAACTGATTATGCCAGAGGTGAATTTCTCAGAAGAGACATATTTTATTCTTTTTTGAGGAACCTTTTTGATAACCTCGTTGCCGATTGCCTGGAGAAGATGGGTTTTGCCCAGCCCCACACCGCCGTAAATAAATAAAGGATTGTAAACAGAACCAGGGTTTTGAGAAATTGCCCAAGCAGCTGCCTGGGGAAGTTCGTTGAATGGACCAACAATAAAGTTTTCAAAAGTATAGCGGGGATTTAAATTAGTTTCTTTGTTAATCTTAAATTCCTGAAATTCAAGCTGGGGCGTCTCTACCAAAGCACCAACGAAAGAAGCCGAAGATCCTTTAGTTTTTAATCCTGGTTTGCTCACAGAATACTTTACCTCTTTGATTTCCTCGTCTAAATTACGGAGAATCTTAAAGATCAGTTTATTGTATTTGTTTTCTAGCCATTCTTTGGAGAAATTATTAGGAACAGAAATAATTATTTCTCCTTCTTTTTTAGAGAAGACTCCGGTGTTCTTAAACCAGGTGGCAAAGTTGGCCTTGGAAATATTAAACTGGATTTGGGCAAGCAAGGCTTGCCATAACTCATCCTTATTCATAGTTTTAACTTCAAGGTTCTCGCCCTTGGCGAGGTTCTTATAATCCTGGAGCTATTATATCACATGTCAAATAAAAGCAAAATTATCACAAAAGCAAACCTTATGTTGATAAGTTGGGGACAAAGTGTTAATATATTGACATGAGCGTTACCTACCAACCCAAAAAAAGGAAAAGAAAAAAGACCCACGGGTTTAGAATTAGAAAAAGAAAAAAGGGAGGTCGGAAAGTATTGGCTCGTAGAAGAAAAAAAGAAAGATGGCGACTTGCTGTTTAACATGCTGTCTAAGGTAAACCGTCTTAAAAAACAAAAAGATATTGAGTGGGTTTTTAAACGAGGGAAAGGGGTGAAAGAGGCTTTTTTATTTCTTAAGTTCGTTAAAAACAACTTAAACGCAAGCAGGTTTGCTTTTGTTGTCAGCTTAAAGGTTTCCAAAAAGGCTGTCTTAAGAAATAAGATTAAAAGAAGACTGAGAGAATTAGTTAAAAGCAGATTGTCTAAAATAAAAAAAGGCTATGATATTGTTTTAACAGCTGTACCAGGATTAGAAACTAAAGAGTTTTGGGAAATAGAAGCAATCGTCAATAAACTTTTTAAAAAAGCTAAATTGCTATGATTAGATATTTTATTCTCAAACCAATCAGATTTTATCAGATTTTTATTTCGCCGTATTTGGGCCAACACTGCCGTTTTTACCCTTCTTGTTCAGAATACACTCTTTTAGCCATTAAAAAAGATGGAGTATTCCAAGGCTGTTTTAAAGGGATTAAAAGACTGTTTAAGTGCCACCCTTGGTGTTCGGGTGGAGTAGACTTACCTTAAAAATATGTTCGATTTTTTTATAAACACTTTTAACGTCGTACTATATCAGCCATTGTTCAATGCCTTGATTTTGTTGTATATATATTTGCCAGGCCATGACTTTGGCATTGCTGTTATTGTTTTAACAGTTTTGATTAAGTTTGTCCTTTATCCTTTGGGCGCCCAAGGCATCCGTTCTCAAAAAGCATTATCTGGGCTTCAGCCAAAAATGCAAGAGATCAAGGACAAGTTCAAGAACGACAAAGAACAGCAAAGCAAGGCCATGATGGAGCTTTATAAGAAAGAGAAGATTAATCCTCTTTCTGGCTGCTTGCCCTTGCTTGTTCAGCTACCTATCTTAATTGCTCTTTTCCGGGTTTTCTGGCGAGGCTTTGGTGAAGAACAAATGGGATTCCTTTATAGTTTTGTCCCCCACCCTGGCCAGGTTGATATGATGTTTTTAGGCATTGTTAACTTAGCTGAAGCTTCCATAGCTTTGGCTATTATTACTGGTATTTTCCAATTCATTCAAACAAAGATGGTCTCTTCCAAACAAAAAACAAGCCAGAAAAGTTCGCCTGGCTTTTCTCAGATGATGCAAAAACAGATGCTTTACTTTTTCCCTATTTTTACTGTTTTTATCCTCTGGCGCTTGCCCGCAGCCATCGCCCTTTATTGGCTGACCACCACCCTCTTTACAATCGGTCAACAATATATTATGCTTAAAAAGCATGATTCAGATCAACCAAGAGAAAATTAAAAAAGCAGCCCAGGAGTTTTTTGAAATGACTGGCTTACAGATAGAGGTTGAGGTAGCCCGCTTTGAAGACTCAACCATTCCTATTAATTTGACAATGGAAGAACCTCAGATTTTGATTGGCGAAAGAGGCCAGACCTTAGCCGAAATTCAGCATCTCTTGAAGATTGTCCTAAAAAGACAAATAAACGCTGAAGGTCTTTTTTATGTTAACCTTGACGTCAACGATTACAAAAAGAAAAAAACAGAATATTTAAAAGAAATGGCCAAAACAATGGCCGATGAAGTAGCTTTAAATAAAAAAGAAAAATATCTTCCTTCAATGCCAGCATATGAGAGAAGAATCGTTCACATGGAACTGGCTTCAAGGGCAGATGTTGTTACTGAAAGTACTGGCCAGGAGCCCGAACGCTGTATAGTCATCCGAGCCCATCCCTAAATTTTGAGAATAACTTAAAACTACCCATAGGGGTAGTTTTTGTTTTGGATTAAGATAGGGGCTAAAGAAACATTCGGATGAACCAAGTTGGAACAATATCATTTACCATAGGAATGCGTTCGATGATGAACGGAATAAGCATGCTCTGTAAAGGAAGTTTGACAATTATTGCCAAAAATACAATAAAAATTAGCTCTAATGGTAATTCCCATAAATTATCTATTATCGGTATAGGAATCCAATCAAGAATTTCCATAATAAGAGCAAAAACAATTAAAACTATTCCCCCTGGTGAGAAAAGGATTTCCCTGGGAATTTTTTGGAACCATTTTCCCAGAGTTTTCCCCTTTTTAACGGCAGGCTTTGGGATAAGTTTAGGAGTAGCAGGTTTTACTGGAGGTGTTTTTGTAGTAGTTGGAATTTCTTCTGCCATTTTATTCTTTAGTTAATTTCTTTTTAGCTTCTTTTATTCTTTTTACTTCTTCTGGAGCAGTGGTAACAAGCTGGTGCTCAGCAGGCGAAGCTACAACTTTAATAGCTACGTGTTTCTGCCCAGCAAAGAAGATGCCTTCCCCTACCGCAGTTCCTAACAATAGTTCTTTTTCCCAATCAGTCAGATTAAATGTTTTTTTCAAAACATCGGCCGTAGCCGGACTTTGTTTCATTAAAAACTGCAAAGCAGAATTGGTAATAATTGGTTTTCCATATTCTGATTTCATAAAGTCACCAACATCTTGAGTGATAGTAGTTACTCCTAACCAGTATTTTCTGGCCCTTTTAGTAATACCAAAAAGGAAAGAAGCACCATCTTCTGACTTCATCAACCACCAGGCTTCATCTACCACAAAAATCCTTTTTTTCAGCTCAGAGCGAATCTTATTCCAAATATATCTCATGATAACATACATAGCTATAGGCCTTAATCCTTCTTCCATGTCTCTAATGCCAAAGGTGATAAGATTGTTATCCATTTTGACGTTGGACTGCTGGTTGAAGAAATTAGCGTAAGTTCCTTTAGTAAACTTCCTTACTCTTTTTAATAGAGATTCAGCTCCTTCCATTCCGCCCAAAACAGCTTCTAGATCTGACATTAAAGGAGGAGTAATTTTTGAAAAGTCAGACTGAGGAGTTATATCTTTGGCAGCGTAGGTTTCGCTTAGAGCTCTGTCCATGACAGCGTCTTCCTCTGGGGTTAATCCTCCCAGCATCAACCTCATTAGCCCGACTAAATTAATAATGTTGCCCCTTAAAATGTCTTCTGGCTTTTCGTCTTCTCTGGGTGTTGGCAAATCAAAAGGATTAACATGAGAAGGACTGCCCAAAGATATTTTGAAGTATGAACCGCCAACGGCATCTGATAAAGATTCATACTCATTTTCAGGATCAACAATAATTACATCTGTCCCTAGCATAAGAGAACGCAGGATCTCTAACTTGACAGCATAACTTTTGCCAGCTCCTGATTGAGCAAAAATACACATGTTAGCATTTTCTAAGGAAAATCTATCAAATAAAACCAGGGAATTGTTATGTTGGTTAATGCCATACAAAATTCCTTCGTTAGAGCTTAAGTCAAAAGAAACAAAAGGGAAGACGCTGGACAAGGTGCCAGTATTCATTGAGGCATGGACCCCTAGCTTATCAAGGCAATAAGGAGAGGTGGCGATAAAACCTTCTTTTTGCTGATAAAGAGCTGGTTTAATATAAATTAACTTTGATTCAAGAATAGACCTCAATGTAGTTTCAATATCTCTTAATTCCTTTTCCGTATCAGCATAAACTGTTAAATAAAGGCCCAATTTAAACATTCTTTCTTGAGCTGTTTGCAATTTATCTCTTAATTCTTCTATGTCTCGGTAGGCAGTTTCTAAAGCCGGGTCTCTAATTAATCCCTTACTCTCTCTTTCCATGATTTCCGCTTGGATTTCAGTTACCCTTTTTCTTAATTGTTTTAACATTAACCCCGCTTCAATCGGATGGATAAAAAAGGAAATATCCATAGGAATATCAAGATTGATAATAGGAGAAAACCAGCTAGTGGTTAGATAGCGAGGATAAGAGAAAATAAAATAAGACTGAGTTAGTCTTTCTCCCAATTTCAAATGAGAGGGTTTTATCTTAATAGAAGAGGGAGCAATAATATCTACTGCTCTCATTTCTTCAGTTTCAAAAATTTTCTCTGGGATAAGCTCTTTTTTCTTTTTTTTGAAAAGATTAAGTTTCATGATTATTTTGATAGTTCTGGTGGAACCTCGGGAAAATAGCCGATTTCAGCTTGTTTGGGATGGTGCAATCCCCAAAAAAGTTCAATAAGTTCTGGCGTGGTCAAGGGTACGGCTTGTAATCCGCACCTTCTTAATCCCAAGGCAACAAATTCCATTCTTTGCCACAATTGCTGTTTACATCTTTGGAACTCTTCTTCGGTCAGGGCAGAAATCTTAGGAGCCTTCAATAATGATAAAATAGACGCTCTCTTAGTTTCCAAGAGAGTAAAAGGGATAATTACGTAAAAAGACTTTGACATAATTTCTCCGTATTTTCCCGCAGGAGGGGCACCAGCAATTATATCTTCAATGAATTGTCGATATTCAGCCGTTTGCGTCTTAAGGAGTTCATTAGTTTGTTTGTTCTCAAGTTCTTTTATTTGGTCTAAATAGCCGGTGATATTGAGTTTTCTAGACTGGATAATAATCTGGCATGTGAAATCCAAAGAATTTAAGAAGCTTTGAAACTGATAAATAATAGATGACTGTTCTTCATCGGATTTCAAAGCAAAATTTAAGGAAGAGACCATCATAACAGCTCTCATGGCCTTATTTTTTAGAATAATTACTCCTTCTCTTATCTGGCTAATCTCTAAAAATTGTTGAGTAGAGGTAAATGACATGGTTATTTAGTTTCAATTTCGGTTGAGAGGTTTTTTAAACGGCTTTTACCAACAACTTTGGGCGTTGGGGTCTCTTCGGCTTCTTTAGAAACAGTTGAAGACTTTTCAGCGATTTTTGGAGGCAGTCCTCCTTTCTTTTTCCAAAGGTAGATTTTAGGAGACATGGAAAAACCGAGGAAGTTTTTAAAGAGAATCGGTAGAGACCTACCCCCGCTTTTCAAAAAAGCCAAAGCAAAACCACCCAACATTACGACGATACTGGCTAAAATAAAAATAAAGAAAGGAAGCGTGAAATAAAAAACAAAACAGATTGCTCCAGCAATCCCAATATAAACAAACTGCTTAAAGGTAAAAGGCCCAACTATTTTTGCCTCATGCTCGATAAACTTAGGGACAGTAAATTGATCCATAATTATTCTATTGGTTCACGATAAGTGTCTTTTCTTGGAGATCTCTTAGGTTCTTCTTTTAGTGGAGGAAGTACAGAATTACCAGGTTTAACTACTGGTTTTACAAAGACCTCTTTTTCATAAAGTTTAGCTAAGTCATCTTTTATCGGAGAAAAAATGAGCTTGTTTACTTCTTCAGAGACTTTTTTAGCTATTTTTGATTTCAATTTCACCTTTTTCTCTAGTGTTTTAGCTAATTTTTCGGGCGACAACCTACCCAATAAGACTATACCTATCTGATAGGCAATATTTTCAATTTTCTCTTCATTAGCAATGTCACACTTTCCGCAAATATTCCCGATGTCCTCCGCTGTTTTATCAGAGAGGATTATTTCTTGTATTTTTTTAGAAAACTCTGCTTTTATGCGTTTTTTAGACATAGGTCTTGACATTTTTTAAAATGGGTATATAATATAAAATATTGTAAAAAGGAGGACTGAGAACATGAAGGGTTAGATATAGTCTTGGCCAGAAAGCAGATAGAGAAAGCTGAAACATCGGATGAACAAAAATTTAAAAAAGTGGGAGGTAACAATGTTTGGCTTATCAAGCAATAGCGCAATTAAGAAAGAAGGCCGGAACCTTCAGAAGCTTATCCGTCAGAGGAGAGAAAGGGCTTATCTCTTGAAGAAAGTGAGCAATGGGCAGGAAAGACTGAAGGAAGTGACCGAAGAGGTTGAGACGCTGAGCAAGAATGTTAAAGACTGGTATACTGAGAACAAGAGCGTTCTCCCTGATAGTCATGAAGCTCCCGACTTCTAACTCTTTATTTGCTTCGCTCCTCGGTTTATTTCTGAAAAGGCAAGGTTAATTAATGATCTTGCCTTTTTTCTTTTTTAAGATTCTAGTTTTCTTGCTTTTTTAAGATCAGTATTTAAGTTTTTAAGTCGTTTTTGGAGTTGTTTAACTATGGTTTCATTTTGTTTTCTTACTGCTTTATATTCGGGACTACCCCTTCTTAATCCTCTTATGCCAGCCTTAAGTTCGTTTCTAGCGCCTTCTAGTTTAATTCTAGTATCGTCATAAGACCTTTCTAATTCAGCAAGAGATAGGCGTGGCGGAGTCGATGGTCTTATTCGACTTGGACTTGATGGTAATACCATCCCACCAGGGCCTCCTTCAACATAACCAGGAGGCGGTGGTGTCCCCGATGGTCTTAAAGGAGATGAAGGTAGTGAGGGCGGCGAAGGCGACGAAGGTGGTGTTTCTTTTGTGCCACGTTTAGAACCACAATTAGGACATATTGCTTGGCTAATTGGTATATCAGTAGTACCACATTTTGTGCAGTTCCACGTTTTTGGTTTTTTTCCAATAGCAGCTCCCCACACTTCTCTCGAAGCCTTTTGAAGGCCCCTACCTGCGGCTTTTACATCGGCTGGCATGTGTTCTTTGGCTCTTTTCCACGTTCTTTGCAATATTCCTGGACTTGGATGCGCTACGCCCTTCCATGTTGCTCCTGCCGCTGCTTTAAAAGATCGAGTCTTTGCATATGTACTTGCGCCACTCGCCACCCCTTTTGGAATCCGTGCAACTCCCTTTGCTCCGGCCCAGTATTTTTTACCAGCTATTGTGCTGGCCTTATTTATCCCCTTTTGGCCACCTTTAATAATGGCGTCAGCGCCCTTAGGGGCAAAGGTTAAAGAAGCAAACAGGCCGATAAATAAAAAGACAAGAGCAATAAAATAAGGCAGAGTTTGGTTTATTATTGGAGCTAATCCTTGAGCATCAGCAATTTCTGACATTGAACCAGCCATAATTGGGTTATTAGGATCAGTTGCTGCTCTAATAAAATGATCTCCCAAATATAAAAAGAAAGCAGCGATTGCTCCAACGAGTGACCATTGAATAAATTGCTGCCACCACATACTAAAAATCTTTCTAGTTGCTGGGAAAATATAACAAGCAAAAGCAAAAGGAGATAAAATTGTCAAAGTCCAGATAGCAACGTAGCGAACAACAAATAAGAGAGCAAAGAGTAAATAAATAAGAGCAGCAATAAGGTTAAAGAAAACCAAAAAACCACTTCCTACAGCAGCTCCAACTTTAGCTAATGGATCCCAGGCCTCTCCCAAACCAAATAAAGTTGACATGTTGCCCCACTGTCTCGTAGCATAATTAGCAAAATTATTGCCACCAGAAAATCCACCCTGGGCAAAGAAATTCATAACAATGTTTGCCGCATCAACAATCAAACCTAAGATTACTGGGGTAAAATTAATTAGTAGAGCAATAATAATTAAAACTGGTAAGGCTTTTTTCGCTTGATAGTCATTAATTCTTAGAGCAGTAGCTAGACCAATTACCACCAAAGCTAAGACAAAAAAGATATTAGTTAAATCCCTGGTTAAAGTCCAGCCAATTTCAATGAAGGGGTTAAAGTGCGGGTCTCCTAGAGAAAGACCGGCATTAGTATAAGAGAGAGAAATAAAAGTGTCAGAAGAAACCCAATTAAAAAGCGCAACCGCTGCGCCCAAGAAAGCACCAGTAATTGTTCCCAAGATGTTGAAAATTAGGCCGTATATTACAGCAAAGACACTTAAAAATGCACCAAAGATTACACCTCCTTGAGCTAGACAAAAAGTAGGCAAAGCCAAACCAAAAACTGACAAAAAGCTAATTATAATTGTACTTTTGACTCTCATTAAAATCAAACTAACTTTATTATTGTTCTTACTATAGTATACCAAATAAGAAACAAAAGAAAAACAAGCCAGGTAAAGTTTGGTAAGAAGGGGTGTAATTTGCTATTATTTAAGTAATGAGATGGTTGAGAAAGATTATTTTAGTTTGCGTTCTGTTTGTTTTTTTGATGCTGATTTTCAGCAATTTTACCTTTGCTCGTCCAAGTTTTGTTTCACAAAATTTAGGGGGGTTTGTCCAGAGAGAGCTAGAGGTTGGATATCCTGAGGTTGGCGGGGTAAGACCAGAAGACACCAGTATTGGCCTACCAACTTATGTAAAATATATTTTTAATTTTTCTTTAGGAATTGCTGGTTTAATTGTTTTTATTGTTTTAGTTTATGGCGGTTTCCGCTATTTAACTTCAGCCGGCAATCCAACCAAGATGGGAGATGCTAGAGATCAGATCTTTGCTGCTTTTTTAGGTTTGGCAGTTTTGGTCGGTTCCTATTTAATTTTAACCACTATCAACCCGCAGTTGGTTTTTTTAGGTATTCCAGAAAGAGTGATTTTGCCAGAAGAGCCGCTTATCCGGCCTGAACCAAAAGAAAAAGAAATCCTGTATTATACTGAAATTTCAATTGGTGGATTAGTTGAAGAATTGTTTTCCGAAGAGAGAACGGAAAAGATTAAAGATGTCTCAGAAAAACTAAAAAACAAATCTGAAGAAGTAAAAACACTATCAGAAGAATTGGAAGCATTAACTGATGCCTGTTCATGTTCTCTATGTGATCATGGAGATTGTGATATAGGCAGCTGTTATGGAAATCAAAATTGTGTTTCTAATTGTCAGTGTGTTGGTGAACCCTATGGAGAAAATGATCCTTGTACTGGAGCAGGAAGGCGAGCCATAAATAGAAAAAAAGAAGAGCTTAGAATGGCCATAGGAGAAGCAGAAGACGGCAAGGGTTCTAAATATTGGCAGGAACAATTAGATGTTGAGATTAACGGATCTCCAGAAGAAGCAAAAGAAGAAGAAAAAGTCATTGGTTTTAGACAAGTTTACGAAGATCTAGAATCAGCTGAAGGCCTGGTAAAAGAATGTTCCCTTTCATCAAACACTAAGGGGAATAATCAAATCTTATTAGGTTATAATAATTTTTGGCAATATAGAGAAGCACTAGAAAAGGAGCAAAAGATTAAAGGCGTAGAGCCAGAATATCCTTTTGATTATGTTTCTTCGGAAAACTCCTACTATTTAGCTACTTTTTATTGTGCTGAAATATTTCAGCCAAGTCTGCCAGAAATAAGCTGGACAGAAGACTTTGAGCAAGTAGAGCTAGAGGTCTCCGATAGCACAGAAGAGATGATTTGCGGAGACGAGATCGCGATTGGCGAAACCGTTGATAATGCCGAAGAGTTAGCTAAAAAAATGTTGGTCGAACTCGATAATATTAATAATAATGCCTTAGCACAAATAGAAGCTATAGAAAGATTGGTTGAATCAGCTGAAGAATGTGGTTGTAATAATTGCGTTTCTGATATGGTGACAACCAATGACTGTTGTGATTGGCAGTGTATTGAGTGTTGTCCGCCGCCCGAAGAAGAGGAGGAAGATTGGGAACAGTTTCCTCCCGGAGGGCGTTGGTGGGAGTTTTGGATGTTAAAACCACTCATTATTTATGCAGCCGAAGAAGATTGCGAATATGGCTGTTGTGATTCAAGCTGTTCTTACGAGTATTGTAGTTCCTGTTCATGTGTTTGTTTGGGTCATCCCAATCCTGAGGCGATTGGTATTGCTGTCAGCCAAATTCAAAACAATTACAGTGAAATAGAAATGTCTTTCTCAAATCTTAAGAATCTCATTGAAGAAAAAGAAATTGGAGATGAACTCAAAATATCAGAGATTTTCAAGAATTTAAACGTTGCCCAAAATCAATTAGGGCCTTGCTACAATTCAGAGGAAACTCAGAGAAAACTAGGCACAGAAAAAGTTCTCTGGAGAGAGCTTTATGATTGCTCTACGCTAAAACAATATAAGGGCTGGGGAGTCACATTTTATAATGAAGAAGGAAAAGAGATAACCGAATGTTATGGCGCCAGCCAAGCAGAACCAGATATCTTTGATAACTTTTTATGCTGCCAAACTGAGATGTTTTAAAGTAAGAGTTGTGGTATAATTAAACAATCTATAACTATGCGATTTGGTAAACTTTTAATATTTATTCTTATAGCTCTAGCCATTTTTATCTTGGTTAATTTTGCTTTAGCTCGAGAATTAGAAGTTCCTTTGCCGCAAATTGGCGAAGAGCCAGCTATTACCGAAACACCTCTTTTGCCAACCTATGTTAAATATATTTTCAATTTTGGTATTGGAATTGCTGGTTTAATTGCTTTTGTTGTGATAGTTTATGGCGGAGTCCGTTATTTAACTTCAGCTGGCAATCCGACAGCCATGGGCGATGCCAATAATCAGATTTTTTCTGGCCTGATTGGTTTAGTAGTTATTTTAGGTTCTTGGCTACTATTAACTACAATTAATCCTCAATTAATTATTATTAGTCCTCAACTGAAAGAATCAGGCCTTGTTGCTCAAGATACACCAGGAGTTTATTTATGTAAGGATGCGGCCAGGGAAGATTGTCAGGTTTTTACTAAGTCAACCCCTGATTTAGGAGCGTTAAACAACCAAAAGCCATTATATGTAAAATTTAAAAATCCTACAAAATGTAAGGCAGAATGTAAACCGGAAGATTGTGATGAACCACGATGCCGAGAGGTAACTGATAGGTACGGAGCAGTTTTCCACGAAGACAAAGATTACAAAGACGATTGTCAAGTCGTTTTAAGTGATTCTCAGCTTAATCATACCATTCGTCGGTCTGAAATAGGCGGTGATGGTGCTTCTTCTATAACCATATTTAGACAAAGAGAGGGAAATGGAAAAAAGGGAGCAACTGTTTACAAGCATAAAGAATACAACGAGCGAGACAAAGAAAAACAATATCAAGTGTTCTCGGTGGGTGAATATAAAGATTTTAAAGAGTATAGATTCATTAATTGTGAAGGAGGGTGGGGGCGTTGTGATCTTGACGATAGAATTTCTTCAATCAAGGTTGTTGATGGTTACATGGCTGTTCTTTTTGAGGGTGCTAACTTTACAGATCACTGCGAAGTTTTTCTTCGAAATGACCCGAACCTAGCAGCAGATAACTACATTGGAAATGACGCAGCTTCTTCATTAAGAGTATTGCCAATTAAGTAATGTTGACATTGTTTTAAATCCAGCTTAATTATAAAAGAGGCCTTTTACCAAGACCTCTTTTTAATTTATCCTATTGCGAGATTTCATCTATTTTCCATTCGTTATCTATTTTTTCAAAGCGAAACCTGGCATCATTGTCCCAGACAGTATCGTCTTCGAACGTAATTATAACATAAACAATAGCTGTTTTGGTTTCAAACTGTGTTCCCAATATTTTTATTTCTGTCATGGGATTTTCTTGCCACATTTTCTTTAGACCGCCGTAAGAATCAAGATGCTTTTTATAATCTGGAGCAAGAAGCTTTTCGGCCTCTGAGAATTTCTCCTTTTTCATTAAATCAAACCACTTTATTAGCACTTCTTCTGTCGTCATCTCTGGCTCTGTTGGCTCCGATGGTGTTGGTTTTGTTGGCGTTGTTGAGCCTCCAATTATTTGGAAGTTTACAGCTTTCACTTCCAGGAGTTTCGCTTTCTGTGTTTTCTCTACGCCTAGTATTTTACCAAAATAGAACTCCAATTCCTCACCAGGCCCTAAAGGTTTATAGTCAGACCTTGAAGGGTCATCAAACCAAGTACGCCGGTAGGCTATTTCTTCTCCGTCCAGAATAAATGAGATTTTGTCAAAACTTACACTGTAACTAGATATATTTTTCACTTTTCCAGCAAAAACCAGCTGGAAGTATTGATCTATTCCTAGTTCTTCCAAAGTAAGCTTTAATTCTGCCGGCAGCTTAGAGACAACTTTGATTTTTCCTCCTTCTGGCACATCAATTGTTCCCATTGTTTCACTACTTGGTTCTCCGTCACCATTTTCGCAGGAGCAACCAATCAGTGTTCCATTCAAGATGACTATTAAAGCCAATAAGAATATCAAGCACTTCTTCATTTTCTTTCGCCTCCTTCATTATTTTGTTTTTAATTGTGGAGAGTTAGCCTCCACGCTTTCTTATTTTGTCACATTTTTTATTAACTGTCAAGGACTATAACTTTTAGTTAATTTTAACCAATCTTCAATTTTTAGGGTTTCTGCTCTTTGAATGTGAGAGATTTTGTTTTTTTTGAGCCAGGCTTTTACCTCTTCTTTGTTCATTTTTAGACCTTTTGATAAATTATTGATTAATTGTTTTCTGGGTTGAGAAAATCCAGCTTTAACGATCTTGAAGAACAAATCTCTCTTCCCTATAGGAGGAGCAGTAGGAGTTATTTTAATAACAGCTGCGTCAACTTCTGGCTGCGGCCAGAAAGATTTTTTAGAAACATAAGAAATGATTTTAGATTCTGCATAAAACTGAACCGAGACTGCTAAAAGATTCATGCGAGGGGGTTTAGAACAAATTCTCTGAGCCACTTCTTTTTGTACTATTAGCACCATTGATTGAGGTTTAGCCTCTCTCATTTCAAGGAATTTGCGAATTACAGGCGCAGTTAAATAAAAAGGCAGGTTACCGACAACCTTATAGTTTTTGACTCTTAAGTTCACCTTTAGAATATCTCCTTGGATAATTTCTACATTTTTAAAATTTTTCAAAGCTTCTTTTAAAACCTTAATCATCCTTATGTCTTTCTCAACAGCAATAACCTTTTTTACTCTTTCAACTAAGGCCAAAGTTAAAACACCGGTTCCTGGGCCAATTTCCAGAACCGTGTCTTCTGGACTGAGACTGGCTGCTTCAATGATTATTTTGAGCACCCCTTTATTGATTAGAAAGTTTTGGCCTAGCCTTTTTAGTGGACGGACGCCTTGCTTTTTGAGCATTTTTGTATTTTAACACGATTTTACAGGTGTGGATAAGCAGCTTGACTGTGAAGCGCTAAATGTTATGCTAAAAATAGGAGCAAGAATATATGGATACATTGCTATTTAGAAGATATGCTTCCAAAATTTTAGTTTGGCTGAAAAGATACAAGGGTTCTAAAAAAGACCCTTTCCTTTATTTGACCATAGTTTCTGTTGTTTTATTTGGGGTTGTTTCTTTTACTACCCCTTCTTTTGTTAGCAATAGTAGTATTTTTATCTTTAACCAGGGTTCTCAAGATAGTGAGAGCCCTTTTGTTGTGCCAGGAGCCAGCATTATAGAATCGCCTGATTTAAGTTTAATCCAGCAAAACAGCTTAGCTGCTGTTTCCCCTCCCATTATGGTCACTCCCCAGGTTCTAGGAGCTTTAGTGGGCAATTTTAACTACGAATGGGATCAGAAAGAAGTTGTTGAATATATTGTGCAGCCAGGAGATAATCTTGGGTCAATTGCTGAAAAGTTTGATGTTTCTTTAGACACTATTCTCTGGGCCAACGACTTAAACAAATATACCGTGATTCAGATTGGCCAAAAATTGATTGTTTTGCCAACCACAGGAATTGTCCACCATGTTAAAAGTGGTGATACTTTAGGCCAGGTTGCCAAGACTTACAAGACAGAAGTAGATAAAATTGTTGCCTTTAACGATTTAATGACAGAGGATGATATTTACATCGGTGACGTTTTAATTGTGCCAGACGGTGTTATGCCGCCTCCAGCAATTTATGCTCCAACTTACGTTCCTATAGCTTCAAGCTATTTCATCTGCCCGATTTCTCCGCCTTGCCGCATTACCCAGGGTCTTCACTGGTACAATGCCATTGATTTCTCACACGGCAAATGCGGCGAACCGATTCTCGCAGCAGCTGCCGGCACTGTTCTTAAAGTCAAACTAACAAGTTCCAGGTCCATATGGGCTTTTGGGGGAGCTGGTAATCATTTAACCATCTTGCATCCCAATGGCGTAGTAACAATGTATGGACACATCCAAGCAAGTTTGGTAAATCCCGGAGATTATGTTTCCCAAGGTCAGATAATAGCTTTAATGGGCGGAGCACCAGGAACGCCGGGAGCAGGCTCTTCTACCGGCTGTCATGTTCACTTCGGAATGAGCGGCGCCATAAATCCTTTTAGATAAAGATGTCAGAATTTATCTTTGTTTGGGCAATACTTATTGGAATAGTTATTTACGTTTTAGCTGAGATATTCGGGTATCTCTAAACAAAAAACCGCTCCTTGGCGGCTCTTTTATTTTATTTCTGACACTTCATACAGTTTCTAGCAGCTGGATGAACTTTCAACCGTTTCTCATCGATCTTTTTTCCGCATTTTTCACACTTGCCGTATTTACCTTGTTTTATCTTGTCCAAAGCTAAGTTAATATCTCTTAACTGAATTTCCAGACTGAATTCAACTGGCAAGCGAGAAGTATATTCTTCAACTTCATCGGCTGCTTCTTCCATGCTGCCGTCAAAATCAGGAAAGCGGGAATCCCAATCCCCTTTCAGCTTCGGGTCCTGCGTAGCAAAAGTTTTAAGTTGCTTTATAATGGCAACTTTTTCTTTTTCTAACTTCTCTTTGAGTTCTTGAAGTAGTTTTTTATTCATTTATCTTATCAATTATTCTCAAAATGCTTTCTCCAGAAGAGGTGAGAATAAAGTAATTATCAGCTAAAGCCCAACAAACGCCAAAATTCTCTGATGGGAAAGAAAGGTAATGGAAAACTCCATCTTCATAGTCAGCTTCTTTAAATTCAGGAACAGAAGCTAAGCCCGTTTTACCCAAGATAACAAAGAGATTCTCAAGATCAGCCTCCATTGTTGTCTCCCATGTTTTTAATAAAGATAGGAGCTCTTCTTTTGTTTCTGTGACAAAACCTAAGCGATTTTCTCCTTGAGAAGAATAAATAAACAAGGTGAAATCATTTTCTGTTTTCTCGTAGAATCCTTGGGGAGAAACAACAGCGAAAGATTCAAAAAATTCTTTTAATCCCAAGATCTTATTCTCCTTAGTATTTTTAATTAATATTCGAGTAAATTGGTTTTCTCCTAAATCTTCTTTGATAATTTGAGAAAGTAAGAGGGGAATTTCAATTGAATTAGAAATTTCTAAGGTTCGAATGTTTTCAGTTGAGATTAAAGCGGGGGGGATAAATACTTCTTCTTTGGTAATAGGTGGAACATGGGAAGGAACTTCTCTGACAACTAGATACCAGTACCAAAAGGTAGCTATGCCTGCTATTACTGCCACCAGTAAAAGCGTTAGAAGAACTCTGATCCAGAGCTTTTGAGCAAAAGATGGTCTTTTAAATGAGATCTTGGAAATTTTCTTTTCAGATGTTTCTTTCTTAGGTATTTCCGGAGGCGGTGGCAAAGGAGGCTTAACGGGTATTAAAGGCTCTTCTTCTTTGGCCTTGGCTTGAATTCTTTGTAAAAACCTTTTTCTTTCTTCTTCTTCTCTGTTCTGAGTCTGCCTTAAAGCTTCTTTAAACTCTTCAGCTCTGGTTTCTTCTTTTTCAACCCCTTCTTTTTCCGTAACTTCTGCTTTTTCCTCTTTCTCTTTTTTCAACACCTTTAACTCTTCTGTTTTTCTTTGAGCTTCTTTTTCTGCTTTTTCCCTGTCTTGAGCTGCCTGTCTGGCTTTTTCTTGCCTTTCTTTTTCTTTTTGAGCCTCCTGGGTAGTTTTTAATTCAGACACTCTTTGTCTTTCTTTTTGAGCGCCTGCTTCACGAAGCTTGGCAACATCTTTCTCCATTGTTTTAACCTCCTCTCGCTGGAGGTATTCCAATTTTTTATCTTTTTCTTCCGGCATATTACTTAAGGTTTTTAGTTTCCTTGATAGACAAGTCTATTCTACCTTGTTGGTCAATTTTTATCACCTTGACCGGCACGACATCTCCAACCTTAACTACATCTTCAACTTTTTCCACCCTCTTATGGCTGAGTTGGGAAATATGGACCAGGCCTTCCTGTCCCGGCAGGATTTCCACAAAAGCTCCGAAGTTTAAAATTCTTTTAACTTTGCCCTGAAATATCTCCCCTACCTTGACTTCTCTGGTAATGTTTTTTATCCAGGCAATAGCTTTTTGAGCAGCTTCTTCTTTTTCAGCTGTGACAAAAACCCTACCGCTGTCTTCAATATCAATTGAGACTTCACACTTTTCAATTATTTCGTGGATAATCTTGCCGCCCGGCCCTATGACTTCTCTTATTTTCTCAGGTTTTATCTGTAAAGTATAAATGCGGGGAGCCCAACGAGAAAGTTCTTTTCTTGGTTTATCAAGAACCTCAGCTATTTTGTCTAAAATATGAATTCTTGCTTTTTTAGCTGAGTTGAGAGCTTCTTTGAAAATCTCTTCAGTAATGCCATCGAACTTGACATCCATTTGAATAGCTGTGATGCCTTTTTTAGTACCGGCTGCTTTAAAGTCCATATCACCGTAATGATCCTCTGGCCCCTGAATATCAGTTAATATTTTATAGTTTCCATTTTCATCTGCCATTAACCCTATAGCAATGCCAGCAGCTGGTGCTTTAATTGGCACACCAGCATCCATTAAAGCTAAGACTGCTGCTGAAACAGAAGCCATGGAAGTCGAACCGTTAGAAGAGAGAATCTCAGTAACAATTCTCATAGTATAGGGAAAGTCTTCAAAACTTGGCACTAAAGGAACCAAGGCTTTTTCTGCTAACATGCCATGGCCTATTTCTCTTCTGCCAGGACCTCTCATTGGCTTTACTTCTCCTGAGCAATAGGGAGGGAAATTATAATGGTGCATGAAGCGTTTTTTACCTCTAATTTCCATTCCTTCCAATAGCCTGACGTCGCTTGGCGTACCTAAGGTTAGAATAGACAGAGCTTTGGTTTGCCCTCTGATGAAAAGACCTGAGCCATGGGTTCTTGGCAAAAGACCTGCCTCTATCTGAAGATTTCTTATCTCATCTAGTTTTCTAGCGTCTGGCCTTTTATCGTGTTTAAGCACGTTTTCATGGAGCAATTTATTTATTTCTTCGTCAAAAAAATCTTTGGCTTGCTTTGTTCTGCCCATAGCAGGGTATTTGCCTTCAATAAAATAGGCAAGTTCCTTTTTGAGTTCTGCAGTTGAATCCTGCCGGCTACTTTTGTTTTTTTGATAAAGCGCTTTATCTAGCTTATCTTTTAAGAATTCTTTGATTTCTCTTTCTAATTCCAGGTCTTTAGCAGATTCTTCAATAGCAGCTTTTTCTTTGCCGATTTTTTTAGCAATTTCTTTCTGGAAATCAATCAGTTTTTCTAAGTGAGGCTTAGCAAAGCTATAGGCCTCTAGAATTACCTTTTCATCTATTTCCTCTCCTTCCATTTCAATCATATTGATTAATAATTTACCATTTTGATTAATAGCAGCTAAAACCAGGTCCAAGTCACCTTTTTCTCTTTCCTCGTACACAGGATTTAAGACAAACTGATTTTCAATTCTGCCGATGCGCAAAGAAGCAATTGGTCCTGACCAGGGGATGTTAGAAATAGATAAAGCCAAAGAAGCTCCTAGATAGCCAATAATATCAGGGTCGTTGCTAGCATCCCAAGAAAGGCAGGTAATTACTACCTGAACTTCTTTGCGAAAGCCTTTAGGGAACCTTGGTCGGATGGTTCTATCAATAGCTCTAGCGCTTAAAATTGCCTCATCTGATGGCCTGCCTTCTCTTCTCATAAATCTAGAACCTAAAATTTTGCCAGCTGCATAAAACCTTTCTTCGTATTCCACAGTTAAAGGAAAGAAATCAATGCCTTCTCTTTCCTGGTCTGACATAACAGCCGTTGCCAAAACCACGGTATCGCCGTATCTAACTAAACAACTGCCCGAAGCTTGTTCGGCCAGGTTGTGGACCTCAACAGTAAGGTCTCTGTTGCCAATGTTTAATTTAAATTTATTCATTTCTTTAATAAGAATTTAGCTGGAGTACTTCCCAGGTCAATGAATTCATCGGCTATTTCCCTCAGCCGACTAGAAGTTGATTTGCCAAAGGCCAATACTTCCACTCTTTTACCTTGATTTTTTAAATATTCAACTAATTGGATAAAGTCACCATCGCCAGAAACCAAAACAATAGTATCAACCCCTGGAGCAGTTTTAACAGCGTCAATGGTAATACCAACGTCCCAGTCAGCTTTTTTCATGCCGCCGTAGAACTCCTGAAGGTCTCTGACTCTTGTTTCAAGGCCTAATTTGCTCAAAGCTTCAAAAAAAGGCTTTTCTTCCCCGGTCTTTGTTCTGACAACATAAGCAAAAGCTCTAATTAGCTTTCTTTCGCTAACAGCTGTCTTTAAAATCTCAGAGAAATTAACCTTCTTGCTATAAAGGTTTTTAGCTGAGTGGTACATGTTTTGCACGTCAATCAAGACAGCCACTCTTTGTTCTTTATGTTTGACAATCATATTATTTTTTTAAACCAACTGCTTTAATAATCTTATTATATCTTCTGGTACTTTCTTCCTTTAAGTAATTTAAAAGAGACCTTCTTTTGGATACCATTTTTAAAAGGCCTCTCTTAGAATGAAAGTCTTTTTTGTGCTTTTTCAAATGTAAAAGCAGTTGCTTTATTTCTTCTGAAAGCAAAGCCACTTGGACTTCTTCAGACCCGGTATCGCCTTCATGCCGCTTGTATTTTTCGATTATTTTTGTTTTTTGTTGTGGTGTTAACATATTTTTATCAGTGCCCCCACCAGGACTCGAACCTGGAACAAATTGCTTAAGAGGCAACTACTCTGCCAATTGAGTTATAGGGGCAGGATTATTGAATTGGACATTCAATTTGATACCACTGTAAAAGGCTGGGCGATTTAACAATTCCGATTTTGGTTAAGACCGTATTAACAATGAGCCAAGCACAGAAAATGACGACTAAGCCAATAACAACTGAAGTAATAATTCCTTTTGCTCGAGTTAAAACATCAGGTTTAGCTCCAGCAAAAAAGAACATTATTCCACCAACGATTAACATAACAACTGCAATTACTGGAACAAGTTTAAACATGACAAACTCAATGATGTTGTTAATTAAAACAAAAAAATGACAGAATTGACAGGGATTGCCTTCTTCCCCGCAAGGGACAAGGCCTGCAGCTTGTACTTGGCTTAAACTTAAAAACAAAAGTAAAAAGCTTAGCAAAAATATTTTTTTCATCAATTTTATTTTAACATTTCTGTGTTTCATGGCAAACTTTGTGCCCTCGCTAGGATTCGAACCTAGAACCTCTGCTTCGAAGGCAGACATGATATCCGTTTCACCACAAGGGCAACTTTTTAATTATACCAGAGATTTGAAAAAAATCAAATTCTAAGGTATTATTTAATTGATGGAAATACCAAAAGAGGTAAAATCTGTCATTGATAAGTTAAAGGATAAAGGATTCCAAGCACACATTGTTGGGGGCTGTGTTCGTGATTTTCTGAGAGGAATGACGCCAGAAGACTGGGATGTTACTACAAATGCCAAGCCCAAGGAAATTCAGAAGACCTTTCCTAAAAGTTTTTACGAGAATAAGTTTTTAACTGTTACTGTTAAAACAGGCAGTAAAAACCCAAAACTCAAAGAAGTTGAGATAACTACTTATCGTCTTGAAGCAAAATATACTGATAAGCGCCATCCCGACGAAGTTAAGTTTGCCAAAACTATCAAAGAAGATTTAGCCAGAAGAGACTTTACTGTCAATGCTATTGCCATGAATGCAGAGATTATTGATCCTTTCCAAGGGCAAAAAGATCTGGAAGACAAGCTTATTCGGGCAGTTGGCAAGCCAGAAGATAGGTTTTCAGAAGACGCTTTAAGGATGATGAGAGCAGTAAGATTTGCTACAACTCTTAGTTTCACCATTGAACCGGAAACAGCCAGAGCTATTAAGAAAAATGCTGCTTTGTTAAGAGCAATTTCTAAAGAAAGAATTAGGGATGAGCTAATGAAGATTATAATGTCAGATAAAGCAGAGCAAGGCATTAAGCTTTTAAGGCAATTAGGTCTGTTGAAATATATTATTCCTGAACTTGAGCAAGGCTATGGCGTAAGTCAGAACAAGCACCATATTTACGACTGCTATGAGCACAGCCTGCTTTCTTTGAAATATGCAGCTGAAAAGGGGTTCAATAAATATGTTAGACTAGCCAGCCTATTGCATGATATTGGCAAACCCAAGACAAAGAGAGGTCAAGGTGAGAATGCGACATTTTACGGTCATGAGATAGTTGGCGCTAAAATGACAAGTCAGATTCTTAATCTCTTAAGATTCCCTAAAAAAGACATTGAGAAAATAGTCAAATTAGTCAGGTATCATTTATTTTACTATAATGTAGACGAAGTAACAGAATCTTCAGTCAGAAGGCTAGTTAGGCAAGTTGGGCCAGAAAACATGGAAGAACTATTACAAGTAAGAATGGCTGACAGAATCGGCTCAGGAGTGCCCAAGGCAGAACCCTATAAATTGCGACATTTGAAATACGTCATTGAGAAAGTGTCGCAAGACCCGATTTCTGTTAAAACGCTTAAAATAACAGGCAATGATATTATGAAAGAATTGGACATTAAGCCAGGGCCTAAAATAGGACATATTCTGGACATTTTACTAGGCTATGTCTTAAATGATCCCAAAAAGAACAAAAAAGAGTTTTTAGGCAAGGAAACCAAGAAATTGGACAAGGTAAATGATAAAAAGCTTAAAGAATTAGCTGAAAAAGCACGCAAAGAAAGAGAAAAGATAGTTATGAAGCAAGACCAAATGACCAAGCAGAAGTATTGGGTCACATAAAAGTTTCATATGAAAACTCGGGGTATAGTGTAATGGCAGCACGAGTCCTTCGGGAGGATTTAGTCTCAGTTCAAATCTGAGTACCCCGACTATGAACAAGCAAAAAGGACAAGCTCAAATCCTATTTGGCATAGTGGTAGTTTTAATTATTGTTGGTGCTGTAATGGGCTTTAATCTTTTAGGCAAGTCTGATGAAACTGAACCGTCAGAATCTGGTGACGGAGAACAAGCTGTAGAAGAAATGGCTGGTGCGCCTGTTCGCAGCGACCTCTTTCCTTCAGGCACTTTGCCTGCTGGCACAACTGAGACTAAAATCAGCGTAAATACCAATGAACCTGGTTATTGTCGCTATTCTACCAAATCGGGCCAATCCTACGACTCAATGAGCTCAAGGTTTTCCTATGACGAGAACAAGACCTTTCATAGTGCTCAAATAAAAGGGTTAAAGAATGGCCAGACCTATGAATATTCTGTTCGCTGCCGCGATTTACAAGGCAATAAGAACGAGAGCGACGCTAAGATTGTTTTTACTGTTGCTGGCACCGGCCCTTCTTATTATCCACCCAGTGTTCCTAGTTCAGGGGCAGATGAGACACCGCCTATGCGCTATGATCTTTATCCTACAGGCACTTTACCTGCTGGCACGACTGAAACCCAAATCAGTGTAAGGACCAATGAGCCCGGTTATTGCCGTTATTCAATTGAATCTGGCAAAACCTACGACTCAATGAGCTCAAGATTTTCCTATAATAAAGACAAAGTCTTACACACAGCTACTGTCAAGGGATTGCAAGACAATAAGATCCATGAGTACTATGTTCGCTGCCGTGATTTAAAAGGCAATAAGAATGAAAATGATGCTAAGATTCGCTTTGGAGTTGGTGGTGCTTATATTCCTTCTTCGCCCGGTATTCCTAGCCAAGACAATAATCCTCCTTATTGCTTTGCAGGCTTTCCAACAGAAGATTTGCCATATTATACAAAAAAGACAACTATCAGCTTAAAAACCGATGAAAAAGCAATCTGTCGCTATGGCCTGGTTTCTGGATTGAGCCATGATTCAATGAACCGTATTTTCTCTAATACTGACTCCACATTCCATTCCACTGAAGTGACGGGTTTGAGCGAAGACACAGAATATACGTACTATATTAAATGTGCTGATGATTATGGCAATAAAAATACTGATGATTTCCTTATTTCATTTCAAGTAGAGGCACCAGAAGACGTAACACCGCCTGTCAGGACTATTCTCTATCCAGATAGGGACTTATATTATGGTACTACTGAGACTCAGCTTGGCATCAAGACTGATGAGCCAGCATATTGCCGTTATGCTACTGAGCAGGGCGTATCCTATAGCTCTATGAAAAAGAGATTTTCTCGCGAGGAAGGAGATATTCACACTGCTACAGTCACAGGTCTTGAGAACGGCGTATATTATACGTTTTTTGTTCGGTGTAAAGACATGGAAGGAAATGTAAATACTGGAGATGTAATGATTCGTTTTAGGGTCACTCCCTAAATATGATATTTAAAAACCAACTTTAATACATTAAAGCATGAAGCTTGTTTTAGAATCTCAGGTTAATATCTACAACTTAATGCGGCGAGCTGGTTATCATTTTGAGAAAAAAGACAAAGAGGAACTAGCATTTTCTCGGATTATTGGCGTTTCAAAGTCAGGTTATCCTAAACTTCATGCTTATGTGAAAATCGATAAAGTTTCACATCAAACAATTATCAACCTTCACCTTGACCAGAAGAAGCCGATTTACAAAGGAGTACCAGCTCACTCTGCTGAATACAAAGGTGAGGTAGTAGAAAAAGAAGTAGAGAGAATAAGACAAGTCTTGGGCCTGTAGTTCAATTGGCTAGAACGCCGCATTCGCATTGCGGAGGTCGTGGGTTCGAATCCCACCGGGTCCATTATAATCTCACCAAGATTTAATCTAGGGCAGGCAAATAAAAAACCTCCAGCCAGCTGGGAGTCTTTTGGTACAAGACCTTTATCCCCGTACGGGGCCCTCAATAAGGAGGGAATGAGGCGAGACTCCCAAGTGGCTAAAGGCTATTTAGTCTAATATGTTATATTGTACATCCCTTGCTAAGTTTTGTCAAGATTTGAATATAGTTATCCCCTTGACAAATAATCTTAGCTTGTTAGGCTAATCTTAGGAATGACAAGAATATTCTGTCCGTTTGAAAACGGACATTTTATTTAATCAATTATGGATATAAAAAACTTTACCTCAGCCATAAACCAAATTGCTGAAGAAAAAGGCATTCCAGCAGAGAAAGTCATGGGAACTATTGAGATGGCTATTGCTGCTGCCTATAAAAAAGACTACGGTAAAAAAGGTCAAATCATTAAGGCTAAACTTAGTCCTAAGACTGGCCAAGTTAAGTTTTGGCAGGTAAAACAAGTGGTTGATCAAAACATGATTTATTCTGAAGAAGAGCTAGAAAAGTTAAAAGAAAAGAAAGAAGAAACCGAAGAAAGGAAAATCCGTTTTAATCCAGAAAAGCACATCATGGCAGAGGAAGCTAAGAAAAAGAATCCAAAGATAAAACCAGGCCAGGATTTAGAAACACCTTTAGAGGTTCAAGAAGATTATGGCCGCATCGCTGCCCAAACAGCCAAACAAGTTATTTTGCAAAGGATTAGAGAAGCTGAAAGAGAGGTTATTTTCTCAGAGTACAAGTCAAAAGAAGGTGGAATTATCTCTGGCATTGTACAGAGAGTTGAGGGTAGAACAGTTTTTCTAGACATTGGCAAAACCCTAGGTATTTTACCAAGAGAAGAACAAGTGCCTGGTGAATTTTATCGTCCTGGGCAAAGACTTAAAGTTTATATTATCAAAGTAGAGGAAACATCCAAAGGGCCAGTGGTTTTTCTTTCCAGGGCTTATCCTAAGATAATTTCCAAGCTTTTTGAAATAGAAGTGCCTGAAGTTTCAGCAGGTTCTGTTGTCATCAAATCTGTGGCCAGAGAAGCTGGTTCTCGCTCAAAGATTGCTGTTAGCTCAACTGTTGAAGGAGTAGACCCTATAGGCTCTATGGTTGGCCAAAGAGGCACCAGGGTAACAGCTGTGATTAATGAGCTTGGCGGAGAGAAAGTTGATATTATTGAATGGCAGGAGGATCCAGAAAAATATATTGCCAATTCTTTATCTCCAGCTAAGGTTTTAGAAGTTAAGATTATGCCCAAAAACAAGGCCTTGGTTATTACTCCTGAAGATCAGCTTTCTTTGGCCATTGGCAAAGGTGGTCAAAATGTTAGACTGGCTGCTAAGTTAACTGGTTGGAAAATAGACGTAAGGCCTCCAGAGAAGGCTGAAGAAGAGAAAGAGGAAAAGAAAGAAAAAGAAAAAACCAAAGAGAAGAAAAAAGAGCCAAAAAAGAAAAAATCAACTAAAAAGTCTAAATAAGAATCTGCGAAGCAGAACCTTGATTTCTCGCTTTGCTCAAAATTAAAAACCTATGCCTTACTTGCCTATTATTGTTGCTATTTTTACTTTAGTTTTTGCTGGTTTTTTAATTGAAAGAATCCAGCGAGCTTCTTCTGGCTCTGGCAAAATGGTCGCTGTTTCCAATTATATCCGCGAAGGAGCCGTTTCTTATTTAAAGAGACAATTTAAGGTCATTGGCCTGGTCGCTCTTTTTTTATTTTTAATTCTTTGGATATTACTTGGTATTAAAGCCGGATTTGGCTTTTTAATCGGTGCTCTTTTCTCAGGTCTAGCTGGTTTTATTGGCATGATGGTTTCAACTAAAACCAATGTTAAGGTAGCTGAAGCTGCTAAGAATGGTTTGAAGCCTGCTTTAAATTTAGCCTTTCAAGGAGGCTCAGTTACTGGATTTTTGGTAGTGGGACTTGGACTTTTAGCTGTAACTGGCTTTTATATTTTAACTGGCGACCTGGAATCATTAATAGCTTTGGGTTTTGGCGCTTCTTTGATTTCAATTTTTAGCAGATTGGGTGGTGGAATTTATACTAAAGCAGCTGATGTTGGAGCTGATTTGGTTGGCAAGATTGAAAAAGGTATTCCAGAAGATGATCCCCGAAATCCAGCCGTGATTGCCGACCAGGTAGGAGATAACGTTGGCGATTGTGCTGGTATGGCAGCTGACCTTTTTGAAACATATGTAGTAACATTGGTGGCTGCTATGGTTTTGGGGGCCATACTTTTTCCTGGACAAACAATAGCTATCACTTTGCCTCTTTATTTAGGTGCTGTAGCTATTTTAGCTTCTATTATGGCTAGTTTTTTTGTTAAGCTTGGCAAAAAGAAAAATATCATGTCCGCTTTTTATAAAGGCATTTTGGCAGATGCTCTTTTATCTGCTTTCGGCTTTTTATGGATTATTAGAAATTCAGCTTCGTCTTTAAATTTTTCTTTCTGGCAACTTTATGTGCCAGCCTTAACGGGGCTTGGGGTTGCTGGAGGAATGTTTTTAGTTACTGATTATTTTACTTCCAAAAAACATAAACCAGTCAAATCTATTGCCAAAGCTTCTCAAGTCGGTCATGCCACCAATATTATTGAGGGTTTAGCCGTAGGCATGAAATCTACTGCCGCACCCGTTATTTTGGTATGTTTTGGTATTCTAATAAGTTTCTGGTTAGCGGGCATAGAAGGCTTGGCTATTTGTGTTGTAGCTATGCTTTCTCTGGCTGGGATGGTTATTGCTTTAGATTCTTACGGACCCATTACTGATAATGCCTCTGGTATTGCTGAAATGTCGGGTCTGCCAAAAAACATTCGGGAAGTAACTGATTCTTTAGATTCCGTTGGCAATACCACAAAAGCAGTCACTAAAGCTTATGCCATAGCTTCAGCTGCTTTAGTTGCTTTGGTTTTGTTTTCAGCCTACACTCAAGAGATTCAAAGCTTAGGAGGCAAGGCTTTATTCCTTTTAGATAATTATAAAGTAATAATCGGTTTGTTCTTGGGAGGACTGTTGCCTTATCTTTTTGCCTCTTTTTGTATGACAGCTGTTGGAAAGACTGCCGGCAAAGTGGTAAAAGAGGTCAGAAGACAATTTAGAGAAATCAAGGGTTTGATGGAAGGCAAGGCTAAGCCAGAATATGGCAAATGCGTTGACATTGTTACACGTTCCGCTTTAAAACAAATGATAGTGCCAGGTTTAATTCCAATTTTAGCACCAATTTTAGTTGGCTTTATTTTGGGTCCGGAAGCTCTTGGCGGACTTTTAATCGGCAGTATTATTACTGGTGTTTTTGTGGCTATTTCTATGACTTCTGGAGGAGCTGCTTGGGACAATGCTAAGAAATATATTGAAGATGGCAATCTGGGAGGCAAGGGCAGTTTAGCCCATCAGGCAGCAGTGACAGGAGATACGGTAGGGGACCCATATAAAGATACAGCAGGTCCTGCCATTAACCCGATGATAAAAGTATTGAATATTGTTGCTCTTTTAATTGTTGGTTTTTTAATATAAAAAACACCGAGATTCACTCGGTGTCTTTCTTATTTTCTATTTCTTCTAATACAGCTGGAGCATTTCTGCCATAAGTGGCAATTGTGGTGTAGATTTCCCATATGGAGCTTGAGATTGGAGTTAATTTATCTTCTCTGGCCAGACCAATCGGTAATCCGCTAGTCCAAACAAAAGGGATGGACGGATAGAATAAGAGATAAAGTGTTTGCTCTCCCCCAATCAATCTTAGAAGTGTTATTTTCTTGATGACGACTGCTAAATCATAAACACCGTCGGACTTCTCTACTAAAACCCCGTGTTTTCCCCCGGGAAGCATTCTTTCGAAATACTTATTAACAATTTTCTGAAATTTAATACGAGAGGCAAAAAGTCCAACAGCGAAGACCAATATAAGGGTGAGAGCGATAGTTATTGGGATAACCAGATTTTCTCCCGCAAATAACAGAATAAGAGGTCGGAAAACATAGGTCAGCGAGTCTATCACCACTAATTTAAAAATGAGCCAGACAAGTCCAAGCATTAAAAATACTGTGGAGCCAGCTAGGAAAATTCTTTTCATTTATCACCTCCTTAAAATGTAAAAGTACTTAACTTCTTGATTATATTATAATTTACATTAAAAGTCAATATGAAAACAACTGTTCAAAAACTTAATAGCTCACAACTCGAATTAAAAATTGAGATTCCGGCCGAAGAATTTAAAAGCTTTATGGAAAAAGCTATTTTGAATTTAGGTCAAGATATTGAGGTCGAAGGTTTCCGTAAGGGCAAAGCTCCAAAAGAAGTAATTGAAAAAAAGACAGGACAGGAAAAGATTTTACAGACAGCAGCTCAAGAATGCATTAGGGAAAATTATATTAAAGCAATCAAAGAGCAAAACTTAGAGCCTTTGGGCCAGCCAGAAATTGAGATTTTGAAATTAGCTCCAGGGAATTCTTTTGAGTTTAAAGCAAAGATATCTATTTTACCGGAGATCAAGCTGCCGGACTACAAAAAAATTGCCTCTCAGGTGAAAAAACGGGAGGTGAAAGTGAATGATGAAGAAATTGCCAGATTAAAGCAGGAGAAAGAAAGAGTTGAAAAAGAAAGACTGAGAAACGAGATTTTAGAGAAAATAGCTGAAGAATCTCAAATAGATACCCCCCAGGTCTTGATAGAAAGCGAACAAAAAAGAATGATGGAGAACATTAAGCAGCAGGTTCCTCAAATGCTCCATATTTCTTTTGAGGAATATTTAAAGAAAATACAGAAGACAGAGAAAGACTTATTAGATTCTTTTTTGGAGGAAGCTAAAAAAAGAGTCAAGAACTCCTTGGTTTTGAGAGAAATTGAAAGGAAAGAGGATGTTAAAGTGGATGAAAAAGAACTTGAAGCAGAGATGCAGAAGATTTCTCAGATGAATTCTGCTCTTGATAAAAATCAATTAAAAGAGTATGGTGAAAGCGTCTTAAAGAATGAAAAAATCTTACAATTATTAGAAAACCTATGAACTTAATACCTACCGTTATTGAAAAATCACAACATGGCGAAAGAGCCTATGATATTTATTCAAGGCTCCTAAAGGACAGGATTGTTTTTTTGGCTGGTCCGATAAGCGATGTGGTGGCAAATTCCATTATTGCTCAAATGCTCTTTTTAGCCTCCCAAGATCCGAAAAAAGACATTCAGTTGTATATTAATACGCCTGGCGGTTCAGTCACAGCTGGCATGGCTATTTATGATACCATGCAGTATGTTAAGTGTCCTATTTCTACTGTCTGTGTTGGATCTGCAGCTTCCATGGGGGCTACGTTGTTGGCAGCAGGGGAGAAGGGGAAAAGGTTTGCTTTGCCCAACTCCCAGATTTTATTGCACCAGGTGGCCGGCGGGGTGAGCGGAGAGGCAGTTGAAATAGAAATTACTGCCAAGCAGATTATTAAGATAAAAGAGAGATTGAACAAGATTTTGGCCAAGCATACTAGCCAGTCTTTAGAAAAAATTAGCAAAGACACTGACCGTGATTTTTATCTTACAGCTGAAGAAGCTAAAGAGTACGGCATTATTGACAAGGTAATTAAAGCCAAAGAGTAAATTAAGCCTGATTTGCTTATCCGTAACTCAGCCACTAACTAGTAGCTGAGTTTTTGTTTGACTTGACAAAAGTGGAAAAATATGCTAAACTAAGACAAAGAATAGTACATTAAGTACAAAAAAAGGAGAGAGAAATGAGAAAGATTATAATTTTGTTAGTGGTATTGGTTTTTGTTGCAGGAGGTGCTGGTTTCTATTTTGGATACCAGAGAGGCGCTGAACAGTATGATGTTGGGTTTCAGGCAGGTCATAATGATGGCTATAATGAGGGTTTGGCCGTAGGCTATGAAGAAGGCAAGGAAAACGGTTATATTGAGGGTTACCGAGCTTATCAGGCAGGAGAAGAAGAGCCAGAAGTGAAGCCTTATCAACTTGATGTAAGCCAACTCCTAGATACCAGTAATTTTATTCAATCAGGATTAATCTGGATGTGGACAATACACTTTGAGAATTTAATCATTACCGATATTTCAGATTATACCTTGACTCTGGTCTCTTTTAACAAGGAGAAAATAGGGGATGAGGAATTTGAACTAATAGCAGGCACAGTTACAAAAATCACTAAGGCTGTTCCGGTTGAAATTGGTGAGGGAAGAGTTACTTCCAAATATAGAGAAATAGAATTCGAAGATCTCCAAATTGGTGACGTTGTAGAAGTTTATGCTAGGTGGCAAGAGCATGATAACATGGAACCTGAAGCGATCATAACAGTCTGGGACAAGCGAGAACTGGAAAAACTGGAAGAATCGGAGAGATCAACATTATCAATATCTTGGACTGCTGGACTAAACGGAACGGTTGAGGAAATTAATGGTCGGACATTAAGTTTATTGAGAGATGGTGAAAAATTAGATATTTTTATAAGAGAAGATTCTCTCGTAAGGCTTTTGGTCCGTTCTTCTGGTTCCAGAACCGAGGTAAACTTCGAAGAAGTCCAAGCAGGAGACAGCATTACTATCATCGCTAGTTTTACAGAGGATAAAAGACTTGAGGGCACAGAAATAGACATTTTCCCTCGCGATTAGCAAGCAAAACTTAAAAGTCAGTTAAAGGGGTCTACTCAAAAGAGATAGGCCCTTTTTATTATTAATCTAAATGTGCTATTATAAAGCAATCAAGGTCGTTGATAGATAAGATTAATTTTTAGTAAATTCTATGTTCAAAAAAAATTTAATTATTGCTATTATTCTTTCTTTGATAATAGGTTTAGGAGGAGGATATATATTAGGATCAATTCAGCAGCAGCAGATTTCTAACAAAACCAAAGAAGATTTCATAATGGTAAAAAAATCAAAAGTGATCCAGAATTTAAGAGCTCTGGCCATGGGGGATGTAACGAAAATTTCAAATAGAACCTTAACCTTAAATTATGAGAACGATATTTTGTCAATTCCCATAAAAGAGGACGCTTTAATTAACCGTTTTGTTTTAAACGAAGAAACAAAAAGAGGCGAAACTCAAGAAATAAATTTTGAGGACATCATGGTTGGTAATAAAATTAGTATTTCAATCGAAATAAAATCAGATGGTGGGCTAGAAGGAACGATGGTATCCATTCTTCCTTAATAGAAAGATATTGAAGTAATTTTGTATTTATTTTATAGACTTTATAGCGAAGAAAGCTGTTAAAAATATCTTTTTTGTAATTCTTGTTATATTTTTATTGGACGGTGCCCCAAAAACTTAAAAGGTCGGAAAAATAAATTTCAATTTAAATTAAAATGCAGAAAAATAATTTAATTTTCCTAATTATTGGCGGTTTAATCTTGTTGGGACTAGGCTATGGTTACGGTTTTCTTTCTGGGCAAAAAGAAATTGCAGGAACTAAAACAGAGGGACCTCTAGCTGATTTAATAGAGTCAAAAGTAATCACCAGACTAAATGCTTTTGCCTTCGGTGACGTAACAAAAATATCTGGTCAAAGCTTAACCCTAAGTAATCAAGAAGACACCTTCACTGTTTTAATTAAAGAAGAAATAACGATTAATCGGCTATCGTCAACAGAAGGAGAAACTGAAGCTTCTCAAGCAGTAGAAACAGAAGAAATAGAATTTGAAGAAATAAAGATTGGAGACCGAGTTAATATTGTCTGTGAATTAAAAGCAGACGGCTCTCTGGAAGGAATAGAAATGGTAGTTTTGCCTTAAAGCTAAAGATATATTAAAATATTTTTAAACTAAAGTGAGAATTTCTCTTTCTTTATATTTAAAAGGTTTATTTTTAGGTCTCATTGTTGTGGGTGGGATTTTTATTTTTGCTCAATCGGCCCAGGCTCTTACCTGCTCTTGGGAGGAATGTGAAGAGGTTTGGGTTCCTGGCTATACTGACGATGAATGTAACTGGGTTCCTGGCTATACTGACGATGAATGTAACTGGGTTCCCTTTCAATGCGATGGTGGTAAATGGGTGTATTTTGCCTGGCTTGATGAGTGGTATTGGGATGACTGCTATTATTTTACCAATGAACATTGGGAATCCTGTGAAGTTGAAGGCTATTGGGAATCCTGCGAAGTTGATGGCTATTATGAGACTCAATGCACAGCCTACTCTGAATCCTGTTCAAGCGACTGGACAAGCGACATATGTTCTTCAGTCGCCTGCCAAGGTTATTACTATCATAGCTGGTATACTTGTTATAGTGGAGGGGGGTGTAAACTCAATGTAACCCAGTATTATTACAACGATGACAGCTGTACAAGCTTATGTGATTCAGGTTACTGCTCTGGAGGTTCTTGTGCCCCAGCCTGTAACCCTATTTGGTCATGCACTACTTGGTTGCCGTCTCCTATTATTAAATCTTGCGGCACGTCCTTTACCCAAACTCGAACTTGTACTGATTCAAATAATTGTGGTACAGATGAAGGAAAACCAGACGAGTCAAGAGAGGCTATTGGTACTTCGTGCCCAGAAGGCTGGACTTGTGTTGATGGAGAATGTATTTCTGGTCCTGATCCGCCTTCGGGCGAAGGCCAGTACGACTGCAGTACTTATTGTGACGAGACCTGTTGGCTTGGAGGTTGTCCACCAGACACTACTTGGTGCGATGGCTCTTTTATGGTGTATTGTAGCTGTACTTGTAGTTGGCCAAATTGTTGGGGCTGGGGACCGTCATATTGTCATACAGGGTGTGGAGCAGAGTGTGAGGGTGGAGCGACTGATTATTGTCCTGATAAATGTGTGGAATATACAAAATATTACAATGGTAGTTGTAATTTTGATATCTGTCAATGTGATTATTCTACTGAAAACTGTAGTGTAGCCTGTGGGGCACCGTGTATTGCAGATTCTATCCAATCTCAAGACTGTGGCAATTGCGGAACCCAATTCAGAACCTGTCAGTCAGATTGTACTTGGGATTCTTGGGGTTCTTGTATTCTCCAAGGTGCTTGTTCCCCAGATTCTATCCAATCTCAAGGCTGTGGCAATTGCGGAACCCAATTCAGAACCTGTCAGTCAGATTGTACCTGGGATTCTTGGGGTTCTTGTATTCTCCAAGGTGCTTGTTCTCCGGATTCTACTCAATCTCAAGACTGTGGCAATTGCGGAACTCAATCAAGAACCTGTCAATCAGATTGTACCTGGCCTGTGTCCTGGGGTTCTTGTACTGGTGAGGGAGCATGTTCCCCAGATTCTATCCAATCTCAAGACTGTGGCAATTGCGGAACTCAATCAAGAACCTGTCAATCAGATTGTACCTGGCCTGTGTCCTGGGGTTCTTGTACTGGTGAGGGAGCATGTTCCCCAGATTCTATCCAATCTTGTTCGGACAGTTGCTCCTATACTTATTGTAGCGGTAGTCAATGTCTAGTTGGTACCATTACTGATACTGGTTCTCAAACCTGCCAGAGTGATTGTACTTGGGATTCTTGCTCTGCCTCTGCTTCTTGTCCTTCAAACCAGTGTTCAACAGGTGCAGATTGTAATCAACCTCCTAACACACCTGAAGCTACAGGTGGTGGAGGAGGTGGCAACGGCAGTGGTCAGGGAGTAGATTGGAACAACTGCTCATTTAAAAACAAAAGCATACCTATTTTTAACTGGACCTACTCTGATCCAAATTCAGATCCTCAAGCTGGCTATGAAATCTGGGTGGATGTTGATGCTAGTTTTGCTGACCCAAAATTCAATCATTTAGTTAACCTTGGTGCTACCTCTTATGTTTTAACCTTATCTCATGATGACAATTCAGACTGGCTAACAGAGCTTTCTTGGAACAATACCTATTATTGGAAAGTAAAAGTAAAAGATGACCAAGGTAATTGGTCAGAATGGTCAAACGCTTATCCTTTTACCACTCCCTTGCATGCCTATCCCTGGTCTGGCTTCAGCTGGCTGCCAGAGAGTCCTACCCAGGGAGAAGTAGTTGTCTTTGATCCTGAAGAAGAGAACGTTAACTATTTCTGGACAGTGACCGAAGGTGAGGAACAATATGCTGATGAGACAGGTCCTACTTCAGAAGAACCACACATTAAGTTCTTAAGTTCAACTAACAAGATTAAGCTCAAAGTGACAGATGCAGTGCCATACTCTTGTGAATCAGACGAACAAGAGCTTACTGCTCAATTACCTTTACCAGAGTATAAAGAAATACCGCCAATTATTTGGTTGAAGCAAATTTTTGCTGCTGTTATTGACTTTTTTGATGGCTTTTGATAAAAAAAGTGGAACTAAACTTAATTTAGCTATTTACAGCTCAGCCACAAACTAGTAGCTGAGTTTTTGTTTGACTTGACAAAAGTGGAAAAACATGCTAAACTAAAATAAAGAATAGTACATTAAGTACAAAAAAAGGAGAGAGAAATGAAAAAAAAGATTGTAATTGGTTCTTTGGTAGTGGTATTGATTTGTGCTATCGGATTTGGTTTATACAGTTTATATAATCGTAATGGTGAGAATGGCCAAGTAATTGACGAGAATGGTCCAGTAGTTGATAACGGAGAGCAGGAACCAGTTACACCCGAGTCGCAGATGATTGACGTTGAAGAAGAATATTACGATAGCGTAAATGCCGATATTACTTTAGAGCAGTTGCAGAATTCTAAACTGGTTTATCAAGGGGTACAGATTTTAAACGAGGGAAGCCCTTTTGCTACTGCCTATATTTTTATCTTCCGGGCGAAGGTTGTGAATATTGATGGTCGGACTCTTGATTTGGCTAAAGAGAGCGACAAATTATCTATTTTTATCGGAGAAAATGTTGATATTTCCATTGCTAAAGGAGTTTCAGTAAAGGAGGGGAAGTTTGAAGAGATAAAAATAAATGGGTTTGTCAGTATAGGAGCGAGGCTTCAGTATGCGAGAGGTGATCCCTTGCGTCTCAGCTACTTGACTTTTTACCAAAATTAAAGAGCCATCTTGATAGGCATTCGGATGGCTTTTTATTTTAATTCCAGCCACTTGTGTATCGGGACTGTTCTTATACTTATTGTAGCAGAGCAGAATGTCTAACTGATACCAATATCGATACTGGTTCCCAAATGGGGATGAAAAGAGAATCTTGTATGTCCCAGAATTTGCAAACATTTATACCGGGGAGGAGAAGCTCGAAGACTTAAAAGTAGGCGATTGGCTTTCTTATATATCTGTTGTAATAAATAGCAATCAAGCTGAAGTAAGGGTAATAAGGGTTGGTAAGAAGCCCTAAGAGACACTTTCTAAATAAAGTGGCTCCTTGTCTTCCATGTGTTATAATTAAAATTGAAAAGGTCGTTCTTCATTAATTAAAGAAAAAAATGAATAAGTTAGTTTTAGTTTCATTAATCATTATTGGAATTTTAGTTCTGACCAACTTAGTTCTAACTTCAGGAATTAGTAAGAAAGTTGAAGAAGCAACAAAAACAGAAACAAGGCCACTAATTTCTAGCTTTATCCAGCTTGATGAGTCAAACATGATTCTCCAGTGGATTGTTACTGCTAGGGGAGATGTGAAACAAATCAATAACAGAACCGTAACCATAACTAATGATAGTACTGGTTTGGTTATTCCTATGAGAGAAGACGCAACTTTTGTTCGTTCGATTCTAGGGGTAGGCGGAGAGGTCAGTTTAACAGATATTGAACTTGAGGATATCAAGATTGGTGACATGGTAATTATTTCTACTAAGGTAAATCCAAACGGCTCACTTGAAGGAATAAGAATAAGGATACTTCCCTAAAACAATAAGCGATAATGATTGAGCCGATTCTTTTAACTCTAGTTTTGGTTGGAGGGTGGATTTCTTATTATGATATAAGAAAAGGTGAAATAAAAAATTACAGCATTTTAGTTTTGATTTTGGCTGCAATTTTTATCAATGTTTTTCTGACTAAAACCTTTGTTGATCAAACTTTAGCTTCTACAATTAATATCTTTTTTGGTATATTAGCAGCTATTATCATTTGGCTAGCTGGTCTCTGGTCAGCTGCTGACGCTAAATTATTTATAGCCCTAGTTGCATTATTCCCGATAACATTTTATACGCATAGTATCAGTTATTTCCCGGGTTTCGCTATCTTTATCAATTCTTTCATTCCCTTATTTTTAATTTTAGCCCCTCAAATTATATTGAAAACGAGTTTAAAAGAAAAAAAGCAGACTCTCAACCAGTTATTAAGTCACCGATTTATACTTCATTTTCTTTTAGTAGTTTTGGCAATATCTTGTATTAGTCTGCTGATTTCTCAGGTTTTGAGCATAAGAATAGAATATTTTATTTGGCTTCTTTTGCTTTTTATCTTTTTCTGGTTTATTGAGGAAGTGCTTAAAATAAGATTAGTTTTTTTCTTTATTTCTGTCACTCTTTTTACGATAGTTTTCTTCCCCCTTCAACTTTTTACACCTTCTTTTTTTCTTAGGTTTTCAATTTTTTCCTTGCTAATTTTCTGCTTATTTTTTATAATTTATTTAGGCCGGTCTGCTTTTACTCAAATAACAGGAATAAAAGATCTTAAGGCGGGCATGATTCCTGCCGAAATGATCGTTAAAGAAAAAGAAAAGTATATTAAAAGACCGATAATTTTTTTTACCTTTCTTAGTTTATTAAGAGAAAGGAGTAAGCATAAACCCATTATTGGTTATAATCCAGATGGTCTGGAGATGTCGGACATAAGGGCAGTTCAATCGTTATATAAAAAAAATAAATTAGGATTTGATGAGATAAAAATCTCTAAAACTATACCTCTTGCCCCAATTTTGTTATTCGGAGTTTTACTAACATATTTTTTAAAAGATTCATTCATTAACCTTTTTTGGTCATGAAAAAGAAAAAAATTAAAAGAAAATTAATTGGCCTCATTTCTGGAGAGAAAGGGGGTATTGGGAAGTTGCAAGGATTAGCTTTGGGTATTGGAGGAATATTGGCTGGTGGTTTAATACCTAAAATTACCGAGGGGGGGGTCTGGCCGAATGATGAGTGGAGCGGTGATACGTATAACGATTGGGTTAATTGGGTGAATTGGCCTAGTAATTGGACCGGTGATTGGACTGGTGACTGGTCTGGTGATTGGTCTGGTGACTGGTCTGATGACTGGTCTGGTGACTGGTCTGGTGACTGGTCTGGTGACTGGTCTGGTGACTGGCCTAGCAATGCCCCACCATCAGTAGATAGTGTAGAAGTAAGTTAAAATGAAAGAGAAATACAACTTTAAAATTGATATTTTTAATAAGAGTGTTTCAATTGATGTTGCAAAATCGCTTTTTTCTATGCCAGCAATTTTACACGCTGCTTACCTTTATATTGAGAAAAGAGATATTATTATCAGCGAAGAGGGAAATAAAGTAATTATTACCTTTATTTTAGACGATCAAGGGGTGACGGAAGGCGATTTAGAGAAACTGGCTTTTGAATTCAACAAGCAATTAATTTGTTCTTCTGTTGAGGATGTGGAAAGCAGAAAACATGCTGGGGTAAGAGATACAATGATTAGAGCTGCTTTAGGTTTGCCCCAAATCCAGAAAGGTCCCAAAGAAAAATCAAACTAAACTGTAAATCGTGTCAACTCTACATACTTTCAACGAATATTTTCCTTATTCTCTTGATTCAAATAATACTTTAATAACTACTAGGCATGGCGGTTGGGCTATTCTTCCTAACGAGGAATACCAAATATTTAAATCAAATAATTTTGACGAGAATTCAGAGTTATTCCAAAAATTAGAGAAAGCTGGCATTGTCCTCACCAAAAGAAGCACAAGGAAAATAGCTTATGATTTGTATCAAGAAAATAAGTTCTTATTTACTTATCCAACCTATCATGTCATATCTATTACCAATAAATGTAATTTGAATTGTATTTATTGTCATCCTGACGCTAAGCCCAAAAAAGAAGAAATGAACGAGGAGACAGCAAAGAAAGTTTTAGATTTTATATTCTCTACGCCCAATGTAAAAGGTCATCAAATAGTCATTGAAGGAGGAGAGACTCTTCTAAGATGGGACTTAGTTAAGTTTTTATATAGCGAAGCAAAAAAAAGAGCAAAAGAAAAAAACTTAGAACTTCGATTTTCTTTTGGAACAAATTTAACTTTGATGAATGAAAAGATAGCCAAGGAGCTTTCAGAGAACAAAATATCTCCTTGCACTTCTTTGGATGGACCGAGAGAGCTTCACGATAAGCAAAGACCCTATATTGATGGCCGGGGGAGTTATGAAAATACTATTTATTGGATTAATAGATTAAAAACAGATTTTAAGGTGCATATATATGCCTTGCCAGTTATTACCAAATTTTCATTAAAATTCGGCCCAGAAGCACTTATTGACGAGTATGTTAAGATTGGTCAAGATAGCGTCTTATTTAAACCCTTCCGTCCAACCGGCCGAGCTTTAGCTAATCAAAGCGAGATTGAAATGGATTCTGAATCTTTTTTTGAGTTTTGGAGGAAAGGGATTGAATACTGTATTTCTTTATCTAAGAAAGGAATAAAAATAAAAGAACTAAATACCGGCTATTTTATAAATAATATTTTGTCTTCTAACCGGCCCTCTATGTGCCATCGGAGGCCTTGTGGGGCAGGTGTGAGTATTCTTTCTTATAATTGTGACGGCACTATAAATGCTTGCGATGCAGCCAGAATTATAGGTATTTTAGATTTAGGTCATGTAGCTAAAGACAACTACCAAACAATAAGAGCTGAGATTTTACCTTTATTAGCTCTTTCACCCGACACTATCCCAATCTGCAGTTCTTGTCCCTTTATGGCTTACTGTAACCCTTGCCTTGTTTGCAATTGGGGTCAAGGTAACAGCCTTTATCCTAGACCGCCCATAAGTTTTGAGTGTCAATGGCATAAAAAGGCTTTCAAACATCTCTTTGAAAAATTTTTAAACAAAGAAGACGTTCAAATTTTGCAAAGTTGGCAACCAAGGCAACAGCCCCATGTTAATGAATAAAAAAACCATAATTTCTCTTTTCGGCCTATTTTTATTTATTGGCTTAATCCAAACACAGCCAGTTCAGGCTACTCTTATAGAAATCGGCGACACAGTTACAATTACGGTAAACTGTTCAGATGATGACGGGAATCTTGCTGAATGTAGCGTAGCTTCACCCTGTGATGCAAGTTGTTCAGCATCTGGCTCATCTGGCTCTTGTTCTTGCGATTTTGAATGTTCCGTAAGTGGAGATTATGATATTTGCGGTCTGGCTACTGATGAAAAAGGAGAGGAAGACGCCCAATGTCTAGATACACTGACTTGTTATACTAATGTTGGTTGTCCAGCCACTTGTGTCTCGGACTCGTCTTGTTACTACAATGTCTCCTCTTTAGGGACTAATTACTGTACGGTTCCTGGCGAAGTCAGCTACTGTTGGTATGTTGATGAAGACAGTGCAAAACCGACCTGTACTTCTTCGGGTTGCGATGATGAGAACTGGTATTATTATGATGGTCATGCTGAATGTGGATACTCAGGTTGGGAGTGTGACTGGAGTTGGGAATATTGCCCTGACACTTATTCTTGCAGTGACACTGATGAATGCCAAAGATATCATCAGATATGTAGCGGCGGATCCTGTACTTATGGTGCCAATGTCGTAGATGATACTTGCGATGATTTATGTCCTTCAGATGGCTGGGATGATATTGATTCCTCTTATGATTGTTGCAGTATATCAGGTACCGATGAATGCACTTGCCAGAGTCAAGCATACTATAGTTATTCTTGTTCTGGGGGAGAATGTGTCTCTGGTGAGCCAACTCGATTTCGAACTCAGCTCTCTAATTGCAATCCGTGTGAGTGTGGGTGTAGTGGAGGTTCCTGTGTTGGCGTATGTTCCCCAGGATCTACTCAATCTCAAGACTGTGGTAATTGCGGAAACCAATCCAGAACCTGTCAATCAGGTTGTACCTGGCCTGTATCCTGGGAATCTTGTACTGATGAAGGAGTCTGCTCTCCGGGCTCTACTCAATCTCAAGACTGTGGTGATTGCGGAACTCAATCCAGCACTTGTCAATCAGATTGTACCTGGGGTTCCTGGGGCTCTTGTACTGGTGAAGGAGTCTGCTCCCCGGGCTCAACTCTATCTTGTTCGGATAGCTGTTCATATACTTATTGTAGCGGTAGTCAATGTCTAACTGATACCAATACTGATACTGGTTCCCAAACCTGTCAGAGCAATTGTACCTGGGGTTCTTGCTCTGCCTCTGCTTCTTGTCCTTCAAACCAGTGTTCAACAGACGCAGATTGTAATCAACCTCCTAACAAGCCTGGAAATCCTTTGTCAGGACCAGGCTCAGGATCTGGAGGCGGAGATACAGCGGGTGAAGAGTGGAATCACTGCGCCTTTAAAGGGAAAAGCATCCCTACTTTTTATTGGACCTATTCTGATCCAAATGGAGATTCAATGGCAGCTTATGAAATCTGGTTAGATGATAATAGTCTTTTTCCTGACCCAAAGTTCAATAATTTAGTTAACTTAGCTGCTACATCCTATGTTTTAGACCTTTCTCGTGACGATGACTCAGATTGGATAACTGAACTTAATTGGGATACTACGTACTATTGGAAAGTTAGAGTAAAAGATGATTATGGTAGCTGGTCAGAATGGTCAGAAGCTAATCCTTTTATCACTCCCTTGCATGCATATCCTTGGTCTGGCTTTAGCTGGTTGCCAGAGAGCCCTACGCAAGGAGAAGTAGTTATCTTTGACCCCGAAGAAGAAAACGTTAGTTATTTCTGGACAATAACAGAAGGTGAAGGAGAATATACTGACGAAACAGGCCCTACTAGCGAAGAACCATATATTAAATTCTTAAGCTCAACTAACAAGGTTAAACTTCAAGTGACAGATGCAGATGTTTATTCTTGTGAGTCAGATGAACAAGAACTTACTGCCCAATTACCTTTACCAGAGTATAAAGAAATACCGCCAATTATTTGGTTGAAGCAAATTTTCGCTGCTGTTGTTGACTTTTTTGATGGCTTTTGATATAATATAATATACTTAATTTTAACTTT
>CAYZXA010000001.1:114479-120570 GCA_964482335.1 uncultured Candidatus Saccharibacteria bacterium | reverse complement strand
TTTTCAGCTTCCAGGAAAAGCTTTAAGATGCGCCGTAAATCAGCTTCCTCAAATCCTGACACTTGTGACTGAAGTTTTTGTTGTTCTTCTTGAGTCAAACCAACAATAATCGGGTTAGTTAGATTAGCTTCTATTTTTAAAATTAAACCTTGCCTTAAATAGTTGATCAAGGCCTTAGTAAATTCTTGAACGTCTTTACCCTTTTCTAAAATCTTGTTGAGAAAATCAATAGCTTCCCCGGCTTTTTTTTGACAAATAAAATCAACAAATTCGCCAATTAACTTTGTGTCAGCCATGCCTAATAAGTCCTTAATAGCCTCAGCTTTAATCTCTTCTCCTTGGCTTAAATCACCGCTAAAAGTTAAAACTTGGTCAAGTAATCCTTCAGCATCCCTAACCGCTCCCCCTGAATTCAAAGCAATCAGCTCTAAGGCCGGCTTTTCAATCTTCACCTTTTCTTTTTTAACAATGTACTCCAACCTGTTGACAATTTCAGGCAAAGTCAGCTTTCTGAAATCAAACCTTTGGCAGCGAGAAATAATGGTTGGTATCATTTTGTGAATCTCAGTTGTGGCTAAAATGAAAATAGCATGGGCTGGAGGCTCCTCCAATGTCTTCAAAAGAGCATTGGCTGCTTCACGCGTCAATTGATGACTCTCATCAATAATAAAGACCTTGTATTTTGACTTGGTTGGTGAAAAACGAATACCTTCTCTCAGCTCTCGAATATCGTCAACTCCCCTGTTAGAAGCAGCATCAATCTCAATTAAATCAATAGCTCTGCCTTCATTAATCTCCAAACAAGAAGAACATTTATTACAGGGCTCAAACTCTTTATCTTTCCTATTTTCACAATTGACAGCTTTAGCTAAAAGCCTGGCTATGCTTGTTTTCCCACTGCCTCTCGGGCCAGAAAACAAATAAGCATGGGAAATCATGCCAGAAGTTAAAGCGTTGGTTAAAGTCTGAATAACATGCTCCTGGCCAACAATTTCAGCAAAGGTTTTTGGCCGGTATTTACGATATAAGACTAAATTACTCATAATTATCATATTGTAGCAGATGTGCTACAATAATTAAAGTTATGCTCCAACTCTACAATACTCTATCAAGGAAAAAAGAAACATTCAAACCAAGAAAAGGCAAGCTGGTTGAGCTTTTTGTGTGCGGGCCCACAGTTTATGATTTTTCCCACATTGGCCACGCCAGAACGTACATTGCCTTTGACATGATAGTCAAGTATCTCAGAGAAAAAGAATATGATGTCTTCTATCTTCAAAATATCACAGATATTGACGACAAAATCATCCAAAGAGCAAAAGAAAACAATGCTTCTCCGGAAAAATGGGCAAAAAGATTTGAAAAAGAATACTTAAAAGACATGAAGGCTTTAAAAATAGATAGTGTAACCAAGTATGCCAGAGCAACTAGCCACATCAAAGAAATCATCAACCAGATAAAGAAACTCAAAAACAAAGGCTTTGCTTATCAGATCAAAGACGGCATCTACTACGACATCTCCAAGTTCAAAAACTACGGCAAATTATCTCGCAGAACAAAAGAACAAGCAGAAGACGGTATTTCAAGGATAGATGAAGCTAAAGGAAAGAAAAACAAAGGAGACTTCTGTTTATGGAAAATATCAAAAGCAGGAGAACCAAAATGGCCCAGCCCCTGGCAAAAGGGCAGGCCTGGCTGGCATATTGAAGATACAGCTATTGTTGAAAAGTTCTTTAGTAGCCAATATGACGTCCACGGAGGAGCAAGGGACTTAATGTTCCCCCACCATGAAGCAGAAATAGCCCAAATGGAAGCTATCTCAAATAAGTCACCCATGGTTAAATACTGGCTCCATTCTGGCTTTTTAACAGTCAAAGGCCGAAAAATGGCCAAGTCCTTAGGTAATTTCATAACCATCCAGGACTTTCTAAAGAAACATTCAGCCAGAACTCTCAGATTCTTGGTTATTAAAAATCACTACCGCTCCCCTATTGACTACAATGAAAACTCAATCGTGCAGGCAGAAAGAGAATTAGAAAGGATAGATGAGTTTATTAATAAACTCAAAATTCTTACCTCAACTAAAACTTCAAGAAATAAGCAAATTTCAAAATTCCAAAAAGACTTTGAAAAAGCTATGGAAGATGATTTCAATACACCAAAGGCTATGGCTGCTATCTTTGAGTTAATCAACCGAGGCAATTCTTTAATCGATCAAAATCTTCTCAGTAAAACTGATACTAGAAATATTTTAGATTTTTTAAGAAGAGTTGATAGATTTTTCAACTTTATCTTCTGGAAAAAACTAAAAGAAAAACCTTCAAAAAAAATCCTTAACTTGGTTAAGGAAAGAGAAAAGTATAGAAAGCAAGGTATATGGCAGAAAGCTGATAAAATAAGGAAAGAAATCAAAAAACTTGGCTGGTGGGTCGAAGACACCAAACGAGGTGCCAAGCTTAAAAAGCTCTAATCGGTTTTCTCCGTAATCTTTTCTTTTGAGAGTGGCGCTTCTTTCTTTGCAGTCTTTTCTCTTTGGCAGCCCGAGGGATTCTGGTAGGAATCCTTTTCTTTTTGCGCTGCCCGAGCTTTCTTAACCTCTTTTGCAAAAGCTCAAAGGCTATTTTCTTGTTTTGACCCTGGGAACTGCGCCGATCAACCCGAACAACAATGCCTGAAGGCAGGTGGTGTAAGCTGACACCTGTTTTTTTTCTGTCTCTTCTCTGGCCTCCCGGGCCCCGAGAGGTAGAATAATAAACCTTTGTTTGCTTTTTTATATCTCTAAGATTATAACGCATTGATAGATTTTATCAAAAGATAACTTACTTGCCAAGTAAATTATCACATGGTAAGTTGAAATATATGGCGGAGGAACTACCAGAAAAAATACCACCGCAGAGCAATGAAGCTGAACAAAGCTTGTTGGGCTGTTTGATGCTTGATAAGAACGCTATTTTGAAGGTGGGCGATTTCCTGCAAGCCAAGGACTTCTATAAGGGCATCCACCAGACAATCTATCAGGCCATGGCTGAGCTTTTTGAGAAAGGAGAGCCAATTGACCTGCTTTCAGTTGCCAACCGTTTAAAAGAAAAAGATAAACTAGATGATATTGGCGGCAATGCTTATTTGACTGAAGTCATCAACACTGTACCTACTGCCACTCATGTTTTAAACTACGCTAAAATTGTCCAAAAAAAGAGGATCTTAAGAGACCTTATTGAGGCTTCTCATGACATTGGTCTAATGGGGTACGATGAAGCAGAAGATGTTGACGCCCTCTTAGACAAAGCTGAAAAAACAATATTCAGCATTGCCCAAAAATCCTTAACCCAGATTTTTGTTCTGGTCAAAGATGCTTTAGAAGAAGCTTTTGAAAGAATCGATCTTTTATCCAAGCATGAAAAAAAACCAAGAGGCGTGCCAACTGGCTTCGCGGCTTTAGACAATACACTGTCAGGCCTGCAAAAATCTGACTTTATTATCTTAGCTTCCCGACCATCCTTAGGTAAAAGTTCTTTGGCTCTTGATGTTGCCAGACAAGCTGCTATTCAGCACAACATCCCGGTTGGCATTTTCAGCCTGGAAATGTCAAAAGATCAAGTTGTTGACAGATTAATTGCTGCTCAAGGCAATGTAGATTTATGGCGATTGAGAACCGGCCGTTTATCTTCCGAAGGCGATAATAATGATTTTACCAGAATCCAGTATGCTATGGATACCTTGTCCAAAGCACCTATCTATATTGACGATGCAGCCACCTCCAATGTCCTACAAATGAGGTCAATGGCCAGAAGATTGCAAGCTGACAAGGGCTTAGGCTTAATTATTGTTGATTATTTGCAGTTGATGGAGCCGAGAAACATTAATGCCCCCATGGTTCAGCAAATGACCGAGGTTTCCCGCTCTCTCAAAGCTTTAGCTAGAGAACTGAATATTCCTGTTTTAGCTCTCTCTCAACTATCAAGAGCAGTTGAACAGAGAAGCCCACAAATCCCCCGTCTCTCTGACTTAAGAGAAACTGGAGCCCTTGAACAGGACGCTGATGTCGTCTTATTTATACATAGAGAAGATAAATACAGAGAAAATACTGAAAGACAGAATATTGCTGATATTATTATTGCCAAACACCGCAACGGCCCCATTGGCAGAGTAGAACTGTATTTTGATGAACAAAGAGTTTCTTTCCGCAACTTAGAAAAAACTGAGCAAGGCTAAATGTATTCTCAATCCATTCAAAAACTAATTAAGATATTCACCAAGTTTCCAACCATCGGACCACGCATAGCCAGCCGTTTTGTTTTTTACTTGCTAAAACTGTCCAAAGAAGAAATAGATGAATTGATAAATTCAATCTCCACTTTAAAAGAAAAAGTAAAGCTCTGTTCTTTCTGCTTCAAGTCTTTTGAAGGCGAAGGAGAACTTTGTGAAATCTGCCAAAACCCTCAAAGAGATAAAACCTTGCTCTGTATCATAGAAAAAGAAACTGATTTAATACCAATTGAGAAAACCCAGAAATACCAAGGCAGGTATTTTATTTTAGGAGGCAATATCGGCAAACTCAAGCAAGAAGATATTGAAAAATTAAGGATAAAAGAGCTCAAAGAAAGAGTTAAAGATGTAAAAGAAGTAATTATTGCTACCAACGCCACAACTGAAGGCGAAGCTACTGCTCTCTACCTAGAAAGAATACTTAAACCTCTCAATATAAAAATAACCCGGCTTGGCCGGGGATTACCTGTAGGAGGAGAACTGGAATATGCTGATGAAGAAACCTTAGGATCAGCTTTTGAAGGACGCAAATAGTTAAGCTATTTTAAGAATCTCTACTTGAGTAAAGGGCTGGCGATGGCCCTTTTTTACTTTGTATCTTTTCTTTGCTTTGTATTTAAAGATAATGACTTTTTTGGCTTTATCCTGCTTTAAAATCTTAGCTGTAACCTTAACGCCCTTAACCAAAGGGTCGCCGATCTCAACTTTCTTGTTTTTTTCCAATAGCAAAACATCTGAAAAGACAATTTCAGCCCCTTCTTTTTTATTCAGCTTTTCAATTTTTACCTTGTCGCCGGGAGAAACAAGGTATTGTTTGCCACCGGTCTTAATAACTGCCAACATATTTTATCCTTTTTTTAATTTTTTTGGCTCTGGCTCTTTAAACTCTTTTAATCTTTCAACTTTGTCAGAAAATAAATTAAGACGTTTCTCCGAAGTATCATAAGAGGAAACAGCATTCTTAAGATGACTGCCAAGCTTCCTAAAATCATTCATTAGCTTGCTAGCATCCTGCTGGACCCGATCCAGTCTTTTTAAAATTTCCTGGGTCTGCCGAGAAATCTGCGTATCTTTAAACCAGTGTTCCACGGTTCTCAAGGTTAAATAAATGGTGTTGGGAGAGGTAATAACCACTTTCTTTGACATGGCGTAATCGGGCAAATTGAAATCTCTACCAATATTGTTGACTATCTCATAATAAATCGCTTCAGCTGGAATATACATTAAAGCGAACTCAACCGTGGATTCTGAAGGTATTATATACTTTGCAGCGATTTTATCAATATGGCCTTTGACGTCTCCAATGAACCTTTTTTGGAAACCGTCCCTTTCCCCATCCGCACTCTCAACCATCTTGACGAAATTCTCGGCAGGAAACTTAGCATCAATCGGCAGTAATCTTTTGTTGGGCAGTTTTAAAACGGCATCAACCTGCTCACCGGAAGAAAACAAATATTGCCTTTTGTACAGCTCTTCCGGAAAATGCTGAGATAAAATGTGCTCCAAAGATGCCTCACCCCATTGGCCTCTCAACTTGGGCGACTTGAATATGTCCTGGAAAGAAGAAACATCTTTGACTTTTTCCTGAACCTGCTTTAATCCCTCTCTAATTTGGGTTGCTTCTTTGGTAAAAGAATAGATTTGGTCATGCATTTCCTTAGAAGTGCCTGCCTGACTGTCTCTAATCTCCTTTAATTGGCCGATCATCACATCGGTCAGACGCCTTTCCAAGTCCCTGATAGCATCTGACTGTTTCTCATCTACCCTTGATTTTCTCAGCCAAAAAAAGCCTATTATACCTACGATTAAAACAACGAAAAAAGCT
>CAYZXA010000001.1:0-114379 GCA_964482335.1 uncultured Candidatus Saccharibacteria bacterium | reverse complement strand
TTTTCTCAGCCAAAAAAAGCCTATTATACCTACGATTAAAACAACGAAAAAAGCTGAAATTAAAACAATAGAATTTTGAATAAAAAATTCAGCCATTAAAATATCTTAGCATTTTTCCTTTATCCCGTCAAAAAGCTCTGTTCTAAATTGAATATTAAGCAATTAAATGGCACCTTTTTTTAAAGGTGCCTTATTCTTTTAATCGTTGAGGATGCCATCAGGAACTTTACTTAAGCTACGCGAGAGGTTTTTTATATCAGGATCGGTCATTTCCTGAAAAAATTGACTCTCAATCCTTTTTCCAGGCCAAGCTTCTTTACATTGTTGACAATAATCTTCTATGCCAGAAACACTCCCGGATGCCTGATAATGAACTAGCAGCGTTACATCTCCTTTGGCAGCACATTTTGGGCAATAACCTTTAAGCCAGAACCTAACAAGCTGTATCTCATTATAAGTAATTTCTCTCATTCAACCCTCCTTTCAACTGAGTTATCTTAGCATTATTTCAATAAAAGTTCAACCGTAATAAAGCCAACATATATTAAGAGCAAGAAAAGAGCTTCTTTTCTGGTAATCTCTTTGCCAGTTCTTGAAAACAAAACAAAGAACAAAGCAGCAAGACCAATAAAAACAATGCCAGTAATATAGGGTGAGAAATTGGCAACCTCTAAAGGGCAAATCAAAACAGTCACCGCTAAGACCAAAGTGGAATTGGCTACGACCGACCCCAGTAAATTACCGAGCACCATGTCTTTATGACCCATAGCAATTGCTCGAACACCAAAGGTTATCTCTGGGAGATTGGTGCCCAAAGCCACTAAAATCGCGCCAATAATCATTAAGGGCAAGTTAAAGGTTTCAGCCAGACGAGTAGCTGACCAAACAATGCCTTCAGCTGAAAGCAAAAGTAAAGTTAAGCCCAAAAAGAACATGCCAAAATCCTTTAAAAATAATCTAAACTGTGTCCACTCTCGATTCAGAGCATTACTGAAAACTTTGGTAAACCTTTCTTTCTGATAAAACAGCCTCTGCAGATAAACAGCTAAAGCCAAAAGCAAGATGACCCCGTCAATCCGGGAAATACTGCCATCCAGCATTAAAATAATAGGCAAAAAAGCAATGACCAGAGTATAGATGGAACTCCGCCGGATGATTGCTCCCTCGCACTTTAAACCTTTGGCCACTAAAACTCCGATAGCAACCGCCAAAGTCAAATTAATAATATTTGAGCCAATGATATTGCCAAAAGAAAGTTCGGGCTGGCCGTGCAGAGCTGACATAATACCAACAAAAAGCTCAGGCACAGAAGTGGCAAAAGCCATCAAAATGAAAGCTACTGAAAACTCTGTTAATTTTAAATACTTAGCAATTCTAATTAAACTGCGCACCAGCCAGGTGCCAGAACGAACTAAAACAGCGCAAGAAACAAGAAAAATTAAAATGTGAAGCCAAATCATATATCAGTTTGATGTCTAACAATAAAATAATATTTTGTAATCTCGATCAAAACTATATTCAATACGCCTAATCCTAAAATAATTAACCAATCCTGAAACCCCAAAGATATGGTTTTCAAAAGCGTTTGTAACAGAGGCAGGTGAACGCCAGAGACAAGCATCAAAAATCCAAATAGTACTGCCATTACTAAGAATTTATTGGAAAAAGGGTTAATGTGCCAAATATTCCTTCTCAGGCTTTTGCAGGAAAAAACATAAAACAGAGAGTTAATTCCCAAGCAAGCAAAAATCATTGTCCTAATATGTTGAATATCATGATTGCCCCGCAAAAGCCACCATAAAAGCCCTAAAAGTACAAAGTCAGTTAAAAGGCCAATAACAAAGATAATCACCTTCATTTCCCTGGTCAGTAAATGAACATCTTTGCCTTCTGGTTTTCTTTTTAAAACATCTTTTTCTTTCGGCTCAAACGCTAAAGCAATATCAGGCAGACCATCTTCAATCAGGTTAATCCACAAAATCTGAACAACTGTTACCGGCAAAGGCCAGCCCAAAATAATACTAACACCAATTAATAATGTTTCGGTAAAGGAATCAGAAAGCAAATAGGTGATGACTTTTCTGATGTTGTCAATAATGGCCCTGCCTTCTTCTATTGCTGCCACCATAATATTAAAGTTGTCAGTCAACAGAACCAAGTCAGAAACTTCTTTGGCCACATCTGTGCCCGAGCCCAGAGCTACCCCGATGTCTGCCTTTTTAAGGGCTGGCGCATCATTTATACCATCGCCGGTCATAGCTACAACCTGGCCTCTTTTCTGCCAGGCTTCAACTATTTTTAATTTATGGCGAGGGTCAACTCTGGCATAAATCTCAATGTCTTTGACTCTTTCCTGGAATTCTTTCTCTGACATCTTATCTAAATCCTTTCCTTCAATGATATTTTCATTTTCAGTTTTCAAACCAAGCTCTCGACCAATGGCTCTAGCTGTCAGCAAATGGTCTCCAGTAACAATAATAGGTTTTAAACCAGCCTTTTTACAAATCTTAATTGCTTCTTTAGCTTCTTCTCTTAAAGGGTCTTTTAAGCCGATAAAACCGACAAAGGTTAAGTCTTGCAATCCCTGTTTTAAACTTTCAGCTTTTTTATACCCTACTCCTATTACTCTCAATCCTCGAGAAGTTAAATCTTCTAATTGAGAGTTTAGTTTTGAAAAAGTGCCTGCATCCATCTTAGAAAAACTAAGAATCTTCTCTGGCGCTCCAGCTATATAAAGAATGTTTTCTTTGTTCCTTTGATATAAAGTAGCAATATACTTGTTTTCAGAATTAAATGGAATTTCATCTACTTTGACATATTCTTCCAGTAATTCATTCCTTTTAATGCTGACTTCTCCGCCAGCTGCCAGCAAAGCTCGGTCAGTCGGCCTGCCGCGAAGCCGCCAGAGAGGAAAAGCATCCTTGGGATTTTCAACAAAAGCTTCATTAGTCAGAACAGCTATCTCAACCAAAAGCTTCTGTTCTTTTTTAGCTTTCTCTTTAAAAACATCTGCCCAAGAACTTTTACCTTCAACGCTAATTTCATCTTCTAAAGTTACTGTTTCAAAAACCTTCATCTTGCCCTCTGTTAAAGTCAGGGTTTTATCTGTACAAGCAATTGAGGTTGAACCTAAGGTTTCTGCTGCTATAAGTTTTCTAACCAGACCTTTTCTCTTTAAGATTCTCTGCATGCCCAAAGATAAAATAACAGTCATGGCAACAGGCAAGCCTTCGGGAATGGCAGCTACAGCCACAGCAATAGAGATCATAAACATTTCTATAACCTCCCTTTCCTTTAAAATCCCACCAACAAAGATGAATAAAGAAATAAAAGCAATAACTAAACCAATAATCTTGCTGAAGCTGGCCAGCTTCTTTTGCAAGGGAGTTTTATCTTCGGTCGTTTCTTTGACCAAAGAAGCAATTCTGCCCATTTCAGTCTCTTGACTAATAGCAGTGACAACAGCTTTGCCCTTGCCATCTTCCACCATGCAGCCCATATAGACCATGTTGTCTCTGTCAGCCATTGGGGTCTCTTCAGCCAAGACTTCAGGCGTCTTCTGGGCTGTCAGCCACTCACCAGTTAAGGGAGCTTCATTGATCTTCAGGTTGTTGGCCTTTATTATCCTTGCATCAGCTGGCACTTTATTCCCTGAAGTTAAAATAATAATATCTCCAGGCACCAAATCAGATGAATCAAGTCTTAATTCATTGCCTTCTCTTATAACCTGAGCTTCAATCTTGACCACTTGCTTTAATGCCTTCAAGGCTCGGCTGGCTTTGTTCTCTTGAAAATAGCCAACAACTGTATTCAAAAGTACAGCGCCAAAAATAACAATAAAATCAGCCCATTCTCTTAAGAATAAGGTGATAACGCTGGCAATGATTAAAATATAAATTAAAGGGCTTCTAAGCTGATCTAAAAAAATCCTTACTCTTGATAAGGGTTTTTCTTCAGGAAGCAAATTCCGACCAAACTTTTTCTGTCTGTCTCTTACCTGGTCTTCTGACAAGCCTCTTTTAACGTCAGAACCGAATTGTCTAACAGCTTCTCCAAAAGATTGATTATGCCAGTTCTCAGCCATTAATCTATTGTAAACAAAAAAAAGGCGAATTAAAAGCCTTTTTTCGTTGTGGCCCCAACCGGATTTGAACCGGTGTTACATGCTTGAGAAGCACGCGTCCTAAACCACTAGACGATAGGGCCATGGCTAGAAGGTGATAATCCATTACTTCTTGCCATTCTTGATGAGCTCCTTAATAATTGCTTGAGGATTCTTTTTCTTACTGACTAAATCAATAATAGCTAAATTGAACTCTCGCATCTGGCTCTCAGCTATCTTCAGGGATATTCCATAATTCATATGCCTCTCAACTTTTTTTCGCAGAGAGTCCCTTTTATCCCTTATTCTCTTTTTTTCTTTAGAGTCAGCAATATCTCGCTCCTGTTCGAACGTGATACGAAAGTTATACATTCGGTAAACATGATTTTTGTACCATTGCCGAATTCTCTTGCTTTGTCCATCTAGAGTTATTATCATCCACGCCTCCTTGATTCTTATTTGGATTATCACCTTCCTTTAGTAGAATGTACCTTTATCAGTTTACCATAAAACCTAATTGTGTAAAGGCAAGAAAAAGCCGTCTGAGTCGAACAGACGGCATTTACAATAGGAGAAAAGAATCATCTTGTTTGTATTTGCTAGACTAACCTCCTGCTTACTTTTAGCACTTTAATGACGGAGTTCCTACCGTTCCCATTTTTCTTTAGCTCTAGTTCTACCTTCTTTCCGCAGAAGAGACACCTCTGCTTTTTATTTGTATTATTCGTCTCGTTACAAGTATTGCAGTGCGGACAATTATATACTACTTTTTTATGATAGTGATCATTTCCCAAGGAAATTCCTCCTTGTGCTATTTCTCCAAATAAATTAGAAAAAGAACTATTTACATAGATACCTCCTTTAATAAATTCTTCATCTTTATGTCTTTCCCTCCTGAAACATAAACCACATCTCCTTGCTCTATTTGGTTTTGTAGAGAAATTTTGCCTGATTCCACTATATCATACTGGAAAATTTTATCAACACTCATACCTTTCCTTTGAGCTCCCTGACCTATAAACTTAGCTCTCTGACCAAAGGTAAAAAGCAAAGAAGCTGCTCGAGAAACTCTTTCGCCAATTGCTTCATGAGCCTCAATAGTATATTTGCCAATGCCCAAAATATCTCCCAAAACAGCAATTTTTCTCTTACCTTCAATCTTACTTAAAACTTCTAAGCCTTCCATGACAGAAAAAGAAGAAACAGCCCCTGAATTATCTAAAATCCAAGAGTTTTTAATGCCTTTGATCAAACGCATTTTGCCTGGCACGCTTTGGTACGACTTTAAAGCTTCAGAAATCTCAACTAGATTTAAATCCAAAACCTGTCCGACCCCAACAGCACAAAGAGCAGCATAAATCTGTTCTTTACCAAAAAGTTTTTCTAACCAGACAGGCACAATCTTGCCTTGGTAATTTATCTTAAAGTTTGTGCCAAGGCTCGGGGTCTGTGTTAAAACAACGTCAGTTGCTTTAAAATCTGCCCTCATACCAAAACCAAAAGTCAAAGGATGAGCCCTGCTTTTATCTTTTATTTCTCTGACTGTTTCATCATCAAAATTCAAAATTAAAGAGCTGCGAGCAGGCAAAGCTTCAGCCAATTCTGTCATCTTAGTCGTCTGACTAATATCACCGGCAAAAAACTCCTTGTCAGGATGATACTGGCCAATATGAGTCACGACCAAAATAGACAAACTAGATCTCTTAACTAAAAACTTAAATTCCTTGATATCTTTTAAATCAGTCTGATAAATTAGGATTTCTTTGCCAATCTTAAAATAGCGTCTTAAAACCTGACGAATAGCCTCATGGGCAGTAGCTCTAGCACTGCCTGTGATAATAATAACTTTTGGTCTTTTTAAAATAAATCGCAGCTTATTCATAATCGGGCGGTATTTGATAATAATCAACAATATATTTAGCTAATTCTTGGAAAAGAGGCACAGCTGAATATTCAGCTGTTTTGGTGGCTGGATTGTCTAGTTTAACCAAGATTAAAAACCGGGGATCAAAAGCTGGTGCAAAACCAACAAAACTCTGCCAAGTTTTATCTGAATAGCCTTCTTTGTCTATATCTAAGGCGGCAAAAGACATCTGAGCAGTTCCTGTTTTGCCAGCAACATAATATCCAGGAATTCTAGCTCTTCTTGTATAGGGTCCGTTTTTCACCACGCTTACCAGCATTGCTGTTAATTTAGAAACGGTTGTTTGAGAGATTACATTATTATTGCTGATTTCTGGTTCAGTTTCAACCAAATAAGGCTTAACTAGTTTGCCACCGTTAGCAATAACACAAAAAGCTCGAGCCAACTGAATTGGCGTCATCTCAATCCCTTGGCCGTAACTAGCTGTAGCAAAATTTATTTCACGCCCTTGTTTAAACTCAGCATTTTGGGGAGAAACTTCCCACTGTAAATCAATTCCAGTTTTTTCGAAAATCCCGAATCGCTCAATATAATCCAAAAAGTCTTTATGGTCCAGTTGACTTCCAGCAAATACCGCCCCGGTATTAATGGACTTTTCCAAAACTTCAGTCATGGTTATCTCGCCCGGATAAATTCTTTGTTCATAGTTATAAATGGGCCAGCCGCCAATTTCAATTACACCCGGATCAGTATAGGTGGTCTGAGGAGTAATTTTACCTTTATCCAGAGCAGCCGCCATGGTAATTGGTTTAAATACCGAGCCTGGCTCGAAAATTTTCTGAATGGCATCGTTCTGAAAAACCGTGAAATTCTCTTCTTCAAAATATTGATTAGGGTTGAAACTTGGAAAATTGGCTAAAGCTAATATTTTACCGGTATGTGGCTCGATAACAATAATCTGGCCTCCTTCAATATTAAGATTCTCCTCGGCTTCCTTTAATAATTTCTCTGCCAGATACTGAATATTGTAATCAATTGTTAAATTAATATCTGAACCCTGCGAGTTATCCAGGCTTTCTCTAGAAAAAAACAAATAGCCCAAAGGCCCTTTTTCCCCTTCTAAAAACTGCTCTTTGCCTTTTAAAAGATCATCCCAATATTCTTCCACGCCGTACTGTCCAAAGCCGTCTTTGTTAACAAAACCCAAAACATGCGCAGCAAAGCTTTCGTACGGATAATAGCGCAGTTTTTCGTCTGCAAAATGAACACCGACTAATTCCCTTGCTTGCAGCTCTTTAAATTCTTCCTGGCTTATCTTTTCTTTAATCAGCTCATAAAGATTGTTTTTCTCAACTTTATTTAATAAAGACGCTTCACTCAATCCTAAAACATCGCTTAAAACCCGGGCTGTTTCTTCTTTTTCCTCAACCGGAATCTCTTTGGGAGAAATGTAAACTAAAGTATATGTTTTGGTGGTGGCCAAAGCGATATCATGATTCTGCACAAAGATATCTCCCCTGTCCCCCTGAAAGCTTCTGAAAAGTATCTGCTGGCCTCGAGCTAAAGCAGCATACAAGTCATGTTTAATAACCTGAACAAAAACTAAGCGACCCAAGATGGTCGCTGCAAAGATGAATATGAGAATGAGAACAAAATTAGTACGCCATCCCTTCATAAATTATTTAGCAACAACAGTACTGCCTGGCACTCTCAGATAATGAACCTGACCTACTTCCACATAATTTAAACTATTTAATAATGTTTCCAAATTAGTCAAAGAATTAAGGCTAGAAAAGTTGGTCTCTAGACTTTGGCTTTCCTGAAAGAATTTAGATAGCTGTTTTTCCTGGGTTGTAATTAAGAAACCAGCTTTGGTTATCTCATTAATCTGAAATATCTGAAAAACTATAAGAAAAATAATGAGAGCAGAGCATAAAAGCCACAAAGTCTTCAAGCTAAATTTGTACCTTATGGCCAAGGGACGCAAAATAGAAGGATTTAGAGTTAGAATGTTGTTCATATTTTTTGAGCAGCTCTTAATTTGGCTGACCTTGCTCGATGATTAATTTTAATTTCCTTAACCGAAGGAGTAACTGGTTTTTTAGTTAGAATCTTTAATGACTCACTCTTAAAGAAATTCTTAACAAGCCTGTCTTCCAAAGAATGAAAAGAAATAACAACTGTACGGCCACCGATCTTTAAAAGCTCTTGAGCTTGAGGCAATGCTTTCTCTAAATTATTCAACTCATCGTTCACAGTAATTCTTAAAGCCTGAAAGGTTCTGGTAGCTGGATGAAGTTTGCTGTGTAAATATTTCTTAGGAACAGCTTTTTTAATAATTTCTACTAATTGAAGGGTATTTTTAATTGGCCTCAGCTTTCTTTCGTTGATAATTCTTTCAGCTATCTGATAGGCAAATTTTTCTTCACCGTATTCTTTTAAGATTTTCTCGATATCAAACTTTGACCAGTAATTGACTATTTTCTCTGCGGTTAATTGAGTCTGAGGATTATATCTCATGTCCAAGGGTTCTCTTTTCCGAAATGAGAATCCCCTGCCCGACTCATTTAAATGCCACGAAGACATGCCTAAGTCAAATAAGATGCCATGAATTTTAATAAACTTATTCTTCCTGACAATCTCTTTTAAATTGCTGAAGTTATCGCAAACTAAGATTAATCGCTTTTGCTTTCTGATATTTCTTAAAAGTTCGGGGTCTCTATCTATGCCTAAAACTTTTCCTTCGGGCTCTGTTTCCTCTAGAATAGCTAAGGTATGTCCTGCTTCCCCAATAGTACAGTCAATAAAATTCTCGTTTGATTTAGGACTAAGGTATTGAAGAACTTCTTTTTGAAGAACTGGAATGTGCATAATTAAATACCGAATTCTTTTAAACGCTCAGCAATATCTCCAGCTGAGCTTTCCGTTCTCTTGCTATATTCCTGCCATTTCTCTGTGTCCCAAATTTCAATTTTATTAGAAAGCCCGAGAAGCGTCACATTTTTTTTCAAAGAAGCATAGTCTTTTAAATAATCAGGAATTAAAACCCTGCCCAATTTATCAAGTTCTACATCAGATGCTCCTGAAAGCATAATCCTGGCGAAATTTCTGGCATCAACCTGACTAGTTGGCAAATTTTCTAATTTAAGAGCAAGCTTTTGCCACTCTTCTAATGTATAAATAACCAAACAGTTTTCCAATCCTTTAGTAATAACTGCTCTCTCGCCTAAGTCTTTTCGTAATTTTGCTGGAATGGCTAATCTTTTTTTAGTATCAATTGTATGTTTATATTCGCCTATTAGCATTAAGTTATCCCCAATTTAGCTTACTTATCCCCATACTTATCCACAATTTTCCACTACAGCTCCATTATTGCCCACTTTGAAAACTTCGTCAACCACGCAGAAACACGAAAAAAAGCCCTAAAAGGGCTTACTTATCCACATCTTATCCCCAATTATAGAAATCTATTGAATTTTCAGCTTAAAACCACTGGGATCTACTTCCACCTTATTGCCCCGCTTAAGCTGGCCTGACAAAAGAGCTGAAGCCAAAACATTCTCCACTTTATCCTGAATAACTCTTCTCATGGCTCTAGCGCCAAAGGTTGGATCATAGCCCAATTCAACAATTTTCTCTTTCAATGGCAAAGTAATCTCAAAATCAATTCCCTTTTCTTTAAGGTTTTTCTTTAAAACTCTTAACATTAACTCAACAATAGCTAAAAGATTTTCTTTGCTCAAAGGCCAGAAAACAACCACAGCATCAAAACGGTTAATGAACTCTGGCCTGAAAATACCTTTCTCAAAAATATAGTCTAAAAGCTTTTGTTTAATTCCTTGCCATTTTTCTTTTGTTTTCAAGGCCTCTAAAATTATCCTATAGCCAGCATTAGACGTTGAAATAATAATTGAGTTTTTAAAATCAACTTTTCTGCCCAAACCATCCGTCAAAAATCCTTCATCCAACACCTGTAAAAATAGATTCAAGATATTGGGATGAGCTTTCTCAATCTCATCCAAAAGAATTAAGGAAAAAGGAGATTCTCTGACTGGCGTGGTCAGTAAACCCTCTTCTCCTTTACCGCCAATCATTCTGGGAATGTCTTTGACATTCTGGAACTCTGACATATCCAACCTGATCATGCGAGCTTCAGACCCAAAGTAAATCTGAGCTAAAGCTTTTGAAGTTTCGGTTTTGCCAACACCAGTTGGTCCTAAAAAGAGAAACGTTCCCATGGGACCCTTGCGAATCGTTACTTCAGCCCGCGCCCTTCTTAAAGCAGTAGAAACTTCTTTGACAGCTGTATCTTGATTAATAATCCTCTCATGGATTAACTTCTCCAAGTTAAGCAAAACTTCTTTTTCTTTCACCTCCATCTCACCAACCGGCACCTGAGTTTTCTCAGTAATAATTTTAGCAACGTGAGAGGGCAAAAGAACTTTATCCTTGGTTGACTTTTTAACATAAATCATGACTTCGTCTAAAAGATCGTTTGCTTTCTTGGGAAAAACCAAAGAGGGCATAAAACGCTTGGTCAAAGAAACTATTTCTCTTAAAGCAGGGTAGCTGACAAATAATTTATATTTCTGTTCAAGGAATAAAGCCAAGTTTTCTAAAATCATCATCACCTCTCTTTCTGAAATCTCTAAAACTTCGACTTTGGCAAAAAGATTTAAAATAGAAGGATTTTGTTCAATGTTTTTGTGCAGTCCAGCAAAACTGGTCACGGCTACAATCTGAAACTGGGGCAGATGTAAATAAGAAGAAAGAACGCCGGAAATATCAACTCTGCCCGGTCCCGGCTGAACTCCGACAAAATTATGAAATTCGTTTATGACTAAAATAATATTACCAGCTCCAATTGCTTCTCGGAAGATTCTATCCAAAACAGCTTCTACTTTCTCAGGATCAGCAATGGCTGCTAACAAACCTGAAACATTAAGCTCAACCACTCTTTTATAATTAACATCAGCTAAGCTCTGACCCAAAACAGCACGTCTGACCAAACCCTGCACGATTCCCTTTCTGCCAATGCCTGGCTGACCGACCAGCAAAACATTATTGTATTCTCTCCGACCTAAAATCCTTTCAACGCTTTCAATTTCTTTTTTATGACCGATAATTTCAGGAAAACCCTGCTTTTTGGCAATCTCAGTCCAGTCAGTGGAATATTTATCTAAGGTCAGAGTATAACCAGCTGTCCATTCTTTAGCTAATGTTCCTTTTTTCATCAGATTCTGATACTCCCACCATTTCTTCCTTTCTTTAATTCTTGCTTCTAAAGACTCCAGCCACCAAGTTAAATTCTCAATATCTTGAATCTTTAATTTGTGGTTAATAAGAATCTTTTGGAAAACTGGATTGTGTTTGGCTAAGGCAGTTAAGACATCGCCCACAGTGATTCTTTGATGTTTTTTCTTTTGAGCAATCTTTAAAGCTTCAACCATTGTTTCTTGAAAATCCTTTGAATAGTTAGCCTGGCGGCTAACTTTCTTGCGAACTTCTTTTTTGATGTTTTTCATATCAAGCAGCAGCCGAGAAAAAACAAAGTTCAACTGTGGATTGTTCTTTAAAATGTTATAGAAAAGCCCTGTTGAATCAGTGGTTCTATGGGCTGCCCGGGCTACCTCAAAGCTTAAATGTTCAGCTAAATTGTCGCTTTCGGGTATTTTAGGTTTTTTAAGTTTTGATTCAAAAAACTTAAACTTAAGCCAGCCAAGACAAGTAAAGGTTAAAAGGATTATGCTGAGACCTAAAAGAACAGAATTTGATTCCTGGGAGAATGATTGAGTAAAAAAGCCATAGAGAAATAATAAACTAAAAATAAGAAATAAAACAAAAAATATTTTCTTAAAAAGTTTAACAAATCTGGAACCTAAATCCCACTTTAATGCTTGGAATATTCTTGCCTTTTTTAAATCAAAAGAGAATTTTGAATCCATAATAAAAACCTAAAATTAAAAGCAAAGGCAAAATCAGCCAAATAAAAAAAACAACTGCCCCGGCAGCAAAAACAAAGATTTCAGTAATTAAGCCGCAGACAATAAAAACAGTCCTCATAATGGCACCAATAACCCGAGACATCATATTAAAAGTAAAAGCTTCAAAGTATCTTTTAAAGTTAAATCCTCGGCCGTAAGAATAATGGTATCTGCGCCAATGAGAAAAAAGGGTTCTTAAAAGCAAAGGAACCGACCAATAATTCAAGTTAAATCTCAAACAATTCTGCCAGGCCCGCAGAATGCTTTTGGGCATATCAAAAAACTGCCACTCCAAATATAGAATAAAAATATTCCTCATCATTTATATATTATAACATAGAAAAATAAAAAAGGCCGCACCCTTTAACACAAATACGGCTTTATCCTCCTAATAATTACTCTGATACTTTATCTTTAAAAAAAAGATGTCAAGGCTGACATCTTTATGTGGGCGGTACAGGACTTGAACCTATGACCTTACGCATGTGAAGCGCACGCTCTACCAACTGAGCTAACCGCCCAAGATTCTTGACTTAATATTATCATTTTTGGATAAAAAAACAAACCCTTACAGGTATTTTTCCTGCAAAGATTTGTTTTATTCTCTAATATATGCTTATTCTTTAAGTTTTCTGTACAAATCTTTCAGAATGTCTGTGGCTATTTCTTTACCCCCCAGACCAAAAGCAAGACCAGCTGAGATGACGATGACCGCCACCAAACCAGTAAACAAGGTCTGAACTAGAACTGCGCCAACTCCCAACTGCACCAAGATAATGGAAATGGCAAAAATCCAAATTGACCACTTAACAATCATTCCAACCAGCTGTCCATAGCCTACTCTGATTGATTCAACTGATGCTCTGACCACTTTCTCTAAAATGTCAGCAAGAATGACTGCTACGACAAATATAAAGGAAGCGACAACAACATTAGGCAGGTAGGCCAAAAGCTGTCTCAGGAGGCCAGCAAATTCTCTCAGTCCTAAAATCTCAACAGCCGCCATCAAAAAGACAATAACCAAGATCCACTTGATAATTGCTCCAATAAAGCCAGCTGCATCAATTTTGAACTCTGCTTTGGCTAAAGCATCTTTCCAAACACCTCTCTCAAAAATGCGGTTGAATCTCAGCTTCTTCAAAATCTCGGTGACCAACTTTCCCACACCGATTGCAATAAACCAACCAATAACAAAGACAATGATTGCTCCAACCACGTTAGGAAGAAAATTCAAAAACCCCCCCCAAAGATCTGTTAATTTTTCTATGGTAACTTCGTACCAATTTGCACTCATATCACTTTATAGTTAATTATTAAATACTTAAAAATCGACCTTTTAAAGATTATTACATTATATAACCCCCAAGAGAAACAAAAAAGCCACCCACCTGTGGATAACTTCTATGTGGACCTGGGCAGAATCGGACTGCCATCTCCGCTTTGCAAAAGCGGTGTTCTACCACTAAACTACAGGCCCATGAGTAGCGTAAAAACAATTGAATCTATAGATCCTTTCATATCTTTTTCAGGTATCGATCCATGAAAGCTTGAATTGCCATCATGAGTTCTCGCTTCTTTTCCACGCCCATAACATAAATACCACATGTTCCGTGTCTAGAAGATTCTTTATAAGAATAAGTTCCCTTTTGTAATTTGCGAATCTGTGTTTTGTAAAATTGTGTTTCTAAAAATTCTAATTCATCCTCCCAAAACTTTTTTTCTTTTTCTGCATCCATGCCCTCATGAAGGTGCAGCTCTATCCTCATCTCTTCTTTTCTTATCTCGAGAAATTCAATCATCCATTCAATAAATAATTTTATGATTTTGGGATTTGTATTTGCCAAGTTTATTCTTTCATATCTTCTTTTATCTCCTTCACCCAAATAAAGCATTAACCCTGCTACAAAAAAGACGTCTTTCGAATACTTAGCAAATCTTTTTCGATATTTATTATAAATCTTGTAATCTTTAAGTTCTCTTTTCTTTTGCATAGAGACACGAAATCTTTCTCTGCTTGCCTCACCCTTTTTCCATCCCTGACGACGTAATACCAGAATCCTTTCTTCACTCAGTGGGAACTCACGCAACCAGTAACTTAAGGTGCTTTTGGGCACACCTAATCTTTTTCTAATTTCTCCATAACTAAGATCTTTTTCCATGCGAAGTTTAATGACTTGTTCTCGCAGTTGTGAATTCATTTAAACGCATTTATTTATTTGTAAGAGCTCTAGCCAATTGAGCTAAGGGCCCGCGCACCATTATCACTTCATGCCGTTCGGCCGTCTAAAGACGTCGCGAAGAGGCATTCCGTGATGTGTCGCTTTTCTCCGAAATCACTTCGTGATTTCGGAGGCCTCTTTTTTCTTTTTCTCTTTCTTAGGTTCTTCTTTAGAAGGCTCTTCTTTTTTAACCTCTTCTTGTTTAGGTTCTTGTTTAGGAGATTCTTCTTTTGGTTTTTCCTCTGTTTTTTCTTCTTTAGGCTTGTCTTCTTTCTTTTCTGCAGGTTTTTCCTCTTTTGAGGCTTTAACGGGCTCCTCTTCTTTTTTCTTTGCTTTTTTGTGTACTGGAATTTTCTTGCCCTCTAAAATCCCTTCTCTGACCAGCATATTATGAACCGTGTCAGAAGGTTGTACCCCTTGGGATAACCAGTATTGGATCCTTTCTTTTTTCAATGTCTTCTCTTTGGTCAAAGGGTTATAAGTTCCTACTTCTTCGACAAAACGACCACCCCGTGGTGGATTACTTTTGTCAGTAATAATTATCTTAAAGAATGGTTGATTTTTTTTACCAACTCTTAATAAACGAATAACTAACATAGTATTAACTATACCCAAAAATTATTAAAAGTCAACTACCATTTCTTGGCTGCCAAAGCTTTCTTAGCTGCTCTTTCTTCTCCTTCCTGCTTGGAAGAACCTTCTTCCTGAGCGATTAATTCTTTTCTAAGAAAAGCACCGATAATGAAGTGTTTAGCATGATCTGGCCCCCATTCCTTCAAGACTTTGTAGGTCGGAGTAACACCAGCCCTTTCCTGAGCTTGTTCCTGGAAAAGAGACTTGGCGTCCTTGAAAGCTCGCGTCTCAATAATCTGAGCCAGCTTTTTAATTAAATATTTCTTAATGAAATTCTGGCAAACCTTGTAGCCCCGATCTAAAAACAAACTGCCAACAAAAGATTCAAAAGTATTGGCTAAAATATAATCTCTGGCTTTGCCTAACTCTTTAGACTCTCCCCTGCTTAACAAAAGAAATTCATTAAACCCAATTTCTCTGGCAGTTTTTGAAAGTATTTTGGCATTGACCAAAGCGGCCCGCCAATTAGTCAAATCACCTTCTGGTTTTTTAGGATACTTTTGGAATAAATACTCAGTCACCACCAACTCCAAAACAGCATCTCCTAAAAACTCTAATCTTTCATTATGGAAAAGGTAAAAATCAGGATTCTCATTCAAATATGACCTGTGGACAAAGGCCTGAATCAACAAATCCTTTTTTTTAAACTTAATCTTTAATTTTTTCTCTAGTTTAGAAAAATCGTGCATAATTATTTTTTATTCTCTATTTTTTAATTTGAGCGAAGCGAAAATCAAGGTTCTTGAGCCAAAGGCGAAAGGTTCTTATAAACCGTACCTAAAACTCCGTTAATGAACTTGCCTGAAGATTCACCGCCAAAGGTCTTGGCCAGTTCAATTGCTTCATTTATGGCTACTTTTGGAGGCACCTCTTCTTTTTTACTATAGAGCAGTTCATAAAGACCGATTCTCAAAACATTCCTGTCAACAATGGTTATCTGGTCAATCGGCCACTCCGGAGCTGCTTTCTCAATGATTTTGTCAATCTGAGGAAGATGGTCTCTAACACCATTGACCAGCTGCCAGACAAAGCTTGCATCTTCCAGGCCTGGCCCGTATTCTTTGATATTTTTCTCAACAACTTTTTTCAACTCCCCTTGTTTTTTACCAGAAAAATCCCACTCATAGAGGGACTGCATAGCTATGGAACGTGATAAATGACGTGAGGCCATAAATTTCAGGTGGACCCCTTTCTTCAAAAGAAAGGTGTCCAACCTCCAAAAAACATTAATGTGTCGCTTGTCCGGGACCTTATAACCCGTGACTGCGCGACTATTTCTTACTGAGCCTTTCCCAATTTAAACCTTCTCTCTTTTGAGTTTGTTTCTTCTCTGGTTCTTCTTTGGCTTTCATTTCCTTTTCTTTCTTTTTCCTTTCTTTCTTGGTTAACTTCTTCAAGACATCAACCATTTCCTGACCTTTATAATAACCGCAGTTAGAGCAAACAGTATAAGGTAAAACTGGCTGACCGCATTTAGGACAAGAACTTAAAACAGGCGCCTCAAGATAGAGGTGCATTCTTCTTTTATTTCTGCGAGATTTAGTATGACGCTGTTTTGGTACGGCCATGTTTTATTAGTTTAGCAGAAACTATTCATCTTTTCAAGCTAATCTAAAGCTCTGGCGATGCAGCTTGCATGCGCCATGCTTTCTCAGCATTTTGTAGTGCAGTTTTGTAGGATAACCTTTGTGCTGGTTAAAAAAATAAAGGGGGTATTTCTTATGGTATCTTTGCATCATTCTGTCACGAGTAACCTTAGCAATGATTGAAGCACAAGTGCAAGAAAGAACTTTCTCATCAGCTTTGACAATTGACTTTTGGGGAATAGCTAAGTCTAAGGTCATCCTGCCGTCTAAAATCAGAAAGTTTGGCTTTCTGTTGATCTTCTCAACCGCTCTTTTCATGGCCAGCCTGGTTGCTTGCAAAATATTAATCCTATCAATGACTTTTTCAGAAACGCGACCAATCCCCCATTCAATTGCTGGATGCCTGGTTAAAATTGGGTAAAGCTCTTCTCTCTGCTTAGCTGTGAGCTGTTTTGAATCCTTAATCTGTTCAAGATTCAGTCTCGAACATCTTTTTACCACTACAGCACAGGCAACAACCGGACCAGCGGTCGAACCTCGACCTACCTCATCTACCCCAGCAATCTTTTTGTATCCCATCCTCCATAATTTTCTTTCTTCTTTTAAATTCGGCTTCATTATCTCATTCTAACATAAAATAAAAGCAGCAGAACTCACTGCTGCTGCTGCTTTCTTAGACAAAGACGTGTTTCTAAATCCCGATAGAGCTTGAGTGGGCAACGACAAGCTGTTTTGTTTATCCAAAAGTCTCTAAGGTCCCACCATTCTGGATCTTCTTCAGCAAAAGCTTTTATTTTATTATGTGCTGCTTTTTCTTCGGGAGAAAGTTCATCAAGATCAATATCTTCGCCATATATTGTCTTATAGCTATTCATTGAATTCCTCCTTTTCTTTCCTTATTATATAATTTGATTTAAAATTGTAAAGTGATATAATCAAATAATTATGGCGAGATTTACTCACCTGCATGTTCACAGCCATTATTCTCTGCTCGATGGTCTGCCCAAGATTGACGAGCTTTTAGATTATGTCAAAGAGTCAGGCATGGATTCAGTAGCTATCACTGACCACGGAGTCTTATACGGTGCAGTAGAATTCTTCAAGAAGGCCAGAGACAAAGGAATAAAGCCAATTATTGGCTGTGAAGCGTATGTAGCCCTGGAAAGAATGACTCAGGAAAGGCCCAATATCGATGACAAAAGACACCACCTAGTTCTTTTAGTCAAAAATGAACAGGGCTACAAAAACCTAGTTAAACTAGTTACCAAAGCCCATCTCGAGGGCTTTTATTATAAGCCAAGGATAGATGAACAATTACTAGCACAATACAGCCAGGGACTCATTGGCTTGTCTGCTTGCTTACAAGGAAAAATTCCTCAATTGATTCTTTCAAAGAGACTCAAAGAAGCAGAAAACCAAGCCCTAAAATATCAGGAAATCTTTGGCAAAGGTAATTTCTATTTAGAACTGCAACACCACCCCAATAGTCCAGAACAAAAGAAAGTCAACGATACTTTAATGGCTATCTCAAAGAAAACAGCTATACCTTTGGTTGCTACCAACGATGTTCACTATCTCAAACCAGAAGACGCTGAAGCCCAAGATATTTTAATGTTAATTAATACCGGTTCTGATCCCAACGACCCTGAAAGACTAACCATGAAAGCAGGTGACTTTTCTTTAAGAACGCCGGAGAGAATGATAGAAGATTTTAAAGATATTCCTGAAGCCATCAGCAATACTCAAAAGATAGCTGAGGCATGCAATTTCCAATTTGAACTAGGTAAAACACAACTGCCTTATTTTGAAGTACCCAATGGCAAATCTGCTGATGATTACTTAAAAGAGCTTTGCTATCAAAAGCTGGAAAACCGCTATGCCAAAGCAAATAAGGAAGTAACAGACAGATTAGAATACGAACTTTCAGTAATAAAACAGACTGGCTTTGCTTCTTACTTCCTTATTGTCCAGGATTTCGTCAACTGGGCAAAAGAAAACAGAATTGTCGTTGGGCCGGGCAGAGGATCAGCAGCCGGCTCTCTTGTCTCATACGTCTTAAACGTTACTAATGTTGATCCTTTGAAATACAATCTTTTGTTTGAAAGATTTTTAAATCCGGGCAGAGCAGCCGGATTGCCCGATATTGACCTTGATTTTACCGACAGAAGAAGAGATGAAGTCATAGAGTATGTAGCTCAAAAATATGGCAGAGACAAAGTAGCTCAAATTATTACTTTCGGTACTATGGCTTCCCGAGCCGTTATCAGAGATGTTGGCAGAGCCTTAGGATATGCCTATAGCTTCTGCGACCAAATTGCCAAAATGATTCCTTTTGGTTTCACCTTAGAACAAAGCTTAAAAAGAATACCTGAATTCCACCAGGCCTATGAAACAGATGATCAAACTCATAGATTAATTGATTTAGCCAAAAAACTAGAGGGTGTGGCTCGCCATGCTTCAACTCATGCTTGCGGTGTTGTTATCTCTAAAGATCCTTTAGAAAACCTAGTTCCTTTACAACACCCGACCCAGAACGAAAAGATTATTATCACCCAATATGAAATGCATTCAATTGAAGACTTGGGACTTTTGAAAATAGACCTTCTTGGTTTAAAAAACCTAACCATTATTGAAGATACTTTAATCAGAATTTATGCTGTCCAGAATAAAAAAATTAATATTCAGAATATTCCTTTGGACGATAAGAAAACCTACAAACTCCTGCAGGAAGGCAACAGTACGTCTGTTTTTCAATTGGAGTCAGATGGTATGAAAAGATATCTCAAACAATTAAAACCAACTGAGTTTGAAGACATCATTGCCATGGTGGCGCTATACCGGCCAGGCCCTATGCAATTCATTCCTGATTACATTGCCAGAAAACACAAGAAGAAAAAGATTGAATACCTTCACCCAAAATTAAAACCAATCTTGGAAAAAACCCAGGGAATCTGTATTTACCAGGAACAGCTAATGCAAATTGCCAAAACTCTAGCTGGCTTTTCTTTGGCTGAAGCAGATGTTTTAAGAAAAGCAGTTGGCAAAAAGATTAAATCTTTATTAATGACTCAAAAAGAAAAAATGATTAATGGAATGATTAAAAATGGAATAGAAAAGGAAATTGCCCAAAAGCTTTGGGAATGGGTCCTGCCTTTTGCCAGTTACGGCTTTAACCGAAGCCACAGCGCATCTTACGCCACTATTGCATATCAGACAGCTTATCTTAAGGCTCACTTTCCTATAGAGTTTATGTCAGCTGCTTTAACTTCAGAAAAAGCTGATGTTGAAAGAATTGCCTTTTTGATAGACGAATGTAAGAAAATGGGTCTGGAGGTTCTGGCTCCGGACATCAACGAAAGCTTTATGAACTTCTCAGTCGTGCCCAAAAAGAACCAAATAAGATTCGGTCTCCTGGGCATTAAGAATGTTGGCACCAATATCGTTGAAGCTATTATCAAAGAAAGAAAAACCAACGGACCGTATACTTCCATCAATGATTTTATCTCAAGGGTCAACTCTAAAGATTTGAATAAAAAGTCACTGGAAAGCTTAATCAAGGCTGGAGTTTTTGATAAATTAGAAGAAAGGAATACCCTACTCAGCAATCTAGAAAGGCTTTTAGAAACAGCTAGAGAAACTCAGAGAAACAAAAATAACGGCCAAAAAGGCCTGTTCGACGGCATGAAATATACAACGACCCTGGCATTAGACCAGACTAGCACTGCCACAGAGAGTGAAAAATTAAACTGGGAAAAGGAGTTGCTCGGTCTTTATGTTAGCGGCCACCCCCTGAAAAACTTTGAAAAGGCTTTACAAAAGAGATCATTACCAATTACCAAAATATCGCAAACCTTAGTTGGCAAATTAGTAAAAATTGGCGGTATTATCTCTGGAATTAAGAAAATCATTACCAAAAATGGCAAGCCAATGTTGTTTTTGAATCTAGAGGACCAGAATGATAAAATTGAAATAGTTGTTTTCCCTGGCATTATCGAGAGAAATCCAACCCTATTTCAAGAAAATAAGATTGTCCTAATCTCAGGAAAAGTTGATGTAAGAGATGGCAAACCCAAAATCATTTGTAACGAAATTGAGGAAATCATTGAAAAATGATAAATTAATTATATGAAGACTGAAACCATACGTCATTCATTAGCTCACATTCTAGCTTATGCTGTCCAAGAATTATATCCGAGAACCAAGTTTGGTATGGGGCCTAGTATTGAAAATGGCTTTTATTATGATTTTGACTTAGCAAAACCTATTAAACTAGAGGATCTACCCAAAATAGAAAAGAAAATGAAGGAAATACTCAAGCAGAATATAGTATTCAAAAAAAAGACAATCTCTAAAAAAGAAGCTCAAAAGTTATTCAAAACCCAGCCCTATAAATTAGAACTGATAAAAGAACTAAAAAGAATCACTATTTACCAAAGTGGCAAGTTCATAGATCTGTGTTCAGGCCCCCACGTTAAATCAACCAAGGAAATACCCGTTAACAGCTTTGAGTTGACCAAAACTGCTGGTGCTTACTGGAAAGGTTCTGAGAAGAACCCCATGTTAACCAGAATTTATGGTCTAGCCTTTAAGAATAAAAAAGAATTAGCAAATTATCTTCGGAAAGAACAAGAGGCTGAAAAAAGAGACCATCGTGTTTTGGGCCAAAAATTAGAATTGTTTTTGTTTGACGAGGAAGTAGGAGCTGGCTTGCCTATTTGGCTGCCCAAAGGAGCTGTTTTGCGGCATATAATTGAGAATTATCTATACCAAGAACTTAGCAAACAAGGCTACAAGTGGTTGTCTACTCCCCATATTGGCAATTTAAAGCTTTGGAAAAGATCAGGACATTGGAACTTTTATAAAGAATACCTCTATTCCCCCATTAAGATAGAAAATGAGCAATATTTGTTAAAGCCAATGAACTGCCCTTTCCATGTTAAGGTTTATGGTTATAAAATCAGAAGCTATAAAGACCTGCCTCTGCGCTTTGCAGAACTTGGCACAGTCTACAGGTATGAAAGATCGGGCGTTTTGCATGGTTTGACCAGAGTCAGAGGCTTTACCCAAGATGATGCTCATATTATCTGCACTCCGGACCAGATAGCTGAAGAGATTGAAAAGCTTGTCAAATACGGACTGCAAATATTGAAAGCTTTTGGTTTTAAAGATTATGATATTTATCTAGCAACCAGGCCTAAAAAATACACCGGCACGCTGAAAGACTGGCAAAGAGCTGAAAACTCTCTTAAATATGTCCTTAAAAAACTTAAATTAAAATATCAAATTGACCCAGGCGGTGGAGTTTTCTACGGACCAAAAATTGATATCAAAATAAAAGATTCCTTAGGCAGACCATGGCAATGTACAACTATCCAATTTGACTTTAACTTACCAGAAAGATTCAAAATGACCTACATTGACCAAAAAGGCAGGAAACGCAGACCTTACATGGTCCACCGAGCTCTTTTGGGTTCGATTGAAAGATTTATTGGCGTATTGCTTGAGCATTATGCTGGCGCTTTGCCTTTTTGGCTTTCACCTTTTCAAATCTGGATTATCCCAATCGGCTCTCGGCATAAAAAATACGCCCAAGCCATCGGAGATCAACTCTTAAATATGGGATTGCGCCTTGAGATAAAAGATGAGAATGAAACAGTTTCTAAAAAAATCCGTGAAGGCGAGCTGCAAAAAATCCCCTATATGCTGATAGTTGGTTCAGAAGAAATAAAAGGCAAAACCGTCAGACTGAGACAAAGAGGCAAAGGAGATATTGGAGTAATGAAATTAGACGAATTCATTGAGAAATATACTAAAGGTCAAGCTAAAAACTAACCATTAATAATTAATAGGATATTTAGAAAACAGCCTTGAATGAGCTGTTTTTCTATTGTAAAATAAGAACCTGCAGGGCAGAACCTTGATTTCTCGCTTTGCTCGAAATTATAAAGATATGAAATATCATATCATTACCTTTGGTTGTCAAATGAATGAGGCAGACTCGGAAAGAATTGCAGCAGATTTAGAAAGAAAGAAATATAAGAAAGCTTCAAAGATAGATGAAGCTGATTTGATTGTAGTTAATATGTGTTCAGTCAGACAGTCAGCCGTTGATAGGGTCTACGGCCTTTTACCCAAATTCAAAAAATTAAAAGCCAGAACTATCTTAACTGGCTGCATTTTAAAAGAAGATAGAAGAAAGTTGAAGAATCGTTTTGATGAAATAAAAGAGATGCAACAACATAACTGTTGCTCAAGCTTGATTCCTATTTCCAAGGGCTGCAACAACTTCTGCTCATACTGCGTTGTTCCTTTCACAAGGGGAAGATTGATTTGCCGAGACCACAAAGCAATCTTAAAAGAAACTAAAAGAGCAATAAAAGCAGGTATAAAGGAAATCTGGCTCTTGGGCCAAAATGTTAATGATTACCATTCCCCGACTAACAAGTCTGTGAACTTTGCTCAACTCCTAAAACAAGTTAATAATATTAAGGGCAACTTCTCTATTAGGTTTATTTCTCCTCATCCTAAAAACTTTACTGACGAATTAATTACAACGATGGCTAAATCCAAAAAAGTTGCCAAATACCTTAATTTACCAGTCCAGTCTGGCGATAACCAAATCTTAAAGAAAATGAAAAGACCATACTCTATCAAACAGTATAAAGATTTAGTGAAAAAGATAAGAAAAGAAATTCCTGAAATCAACCTATCGACTGATGTTATTGTCGGCTTCCCGGGAGAAACCAAGAAACAGTTCCAGAACACAGTCAAACTGTTCAAAGAAATAAAATTCAACATGGCTTATATTAACAAATATTCTCCAAGACCGGGCACCACCTCCTTTCAACTAAAAGATAATATCCCCCTCAAGATAAAAAAGCAAAGAGAGAAAATCCTAAGAAAACTTATATGAGAAAAAAACTCATTGTTATTTTGGGGCCAACGGCTTCAGGAAAATCAGACTTAGCTGTTAAACTTGCCAAAAAATTCAATGGTGAAGTTATTTCAGCTGACTCAAGACAAGTCTATAAAGGAATGGATATTGGCACAGCTAAAATAACTAAGAAAGAAATGAAGGGTATCCCCCACTATCTTTTAGATGTTGTTTCTCCTAAAAAAAGATTCACAGTAGTCCAATATAGAAAGCTTGCCCTCAAAGCAATAAGTAAGATAGTAAAGAAGAAAAAAACACCAATTTTGTGTGGTGGCACTGGCTTTTATATCGGAGCTGTAGTTGATGGCACAGTTATCCCTAAAGTCAAACCAGACTGGCAACTAAGATCAAACCTCGAACAATTAGAAACAAAAGAACTATTTAAAAGACTAAAAAAGCTTGACCCAAGAAGAGCTAAAACCATTGAAAAGAAAAACAAGAGAAGGTTAATTAGGGCTTTAGAGATTATTATAAAAACCAAACAACCTGTGCCTAGTCTTCAAAAGAAACCATTAGCCTGTCCTGTCTTGATAATTGGACTAAGAAAAAACAATTTAAAAGAAATAATACAAAAGAGATTTTTTAAATGGTTAAAGCAAGGATTATTGAAAGAGGTAAAAAGACTAAAGAAAGATGGTCTTTCTTGGAAAAAGATTGAAGAATTCGGTATACACTATCGCCAAGCATCTCAATATCTTCAAAATAAGATAAGCCGTGAAGAAATGATAGAAAATTCTTTAAAAGAACTGCAAAATTATGCCAAACGGCAGATGACCTGGTTTAAAAAAGATAAAAGAATTCATTGGATAAAAAAACAGCCAGAGGCTATAAAACTAGTCGAAGAATTCCTTAACAAATAAAAAGAGGAAACTTTTGTCTCCTCTTTATCCTTTAATGAGCCTTTTATTATTGAAAACAGCTATTCTGTCTTTATTTCTCTGTTCTTTTCTTCGTTCCATTCTCTTTTATTCCAGATCTCAATATAGTTAAAACAACCGACTAGAATTACTTCCCTCTCCAATCCAGCATACTTTTTCAAACCTCTTGAGATTGAAATTCTCCCCCGGGACTTAATTTGGATTATTTCAAGGGGAGATATTTTTTTTAATTTCTCTATTATTTTTTCCAGCTCATATGACGGAAAAAAATAAAGACATTTCTCGGGACTTTGAGCAATAATTACCTGAATATCGATTCCGCTAAATTCTCTTAAAAATTGTGGCGGAATGGCTATTCTTTTTTTTTCATCTATTATACGGTCAAAATTACCAAGAAACATTTCCCTCTCCTTTTCTATTCTATTATTTAACAAGGTACTAAATAAGATAAACATATTATATATTCTAACAAAGATATTGTCAAGAGTTTAATATCTTCTAAATTAAAACCAGCCATAAAAATATAGCTGGTTTTTTGTTTCTTTCCCACTAGGCTGCGAGAAAGATATTACGCCACAGAAATTGGCTTCTTTCTCATTCGCAGCCTAGTGGGGCCGATGTCGTGAATTTTTTATCATAACATCGGCCTTGAAGTTAGCGATGTACCGGTGAAAGCTTCTCAGCAACAAGATTTGAAACTTCACAACCCTCAGCGGTTCTCAGTTTAAAAACATGTCCATTTTGGGCTACAATTCGGCCCATTAGAACCTGTCCACCCGAAACCTGAGTAGTCACAAAGCTTTGACCTCTTTTCGCTTTTACAGCCTCTGAAAAAGTCATTTCCACCCCTCCTTTTGTGCTATTATTTTGATTATATCACACGTTATCAACTTTGTCAAGAGCTACAATATAAACTCGGCTCTAGCTGGACTGGCTGTTAAGCTTGATTTAATAGATTCTTAGAAAATAAATAAGGGAGAAAACCTTCTAGTTAAGTGATTTTCTCCCCTTTTATTCGATCTCGTTCGAGTTTTCTATTCCCCTCGAGTCAAAAATTCCTCATAAGCGTGCGGGTGTTTGGGAATTGTTTCTCCCGGTGATAAGGTAGATAGGGCCTGAGTCAGTCTGCCGTCGTTAGAGCAGAACGGTGAACCAAGCCATTTCCTTAATCGTCCCTCGTCTCCTTTTTGATGTCTTGAGAAACTATTACCCTTGTTACTCATAAGTTTACCTCCTTTTAACTTAAATGAGATTGTTTTTATTATAACTCCTATTTTATTTTTGTCAAGAGTACTTTTAATATTTTATTAACTAGTGCTGGACTAGCTTTGCCACGAGTTTGAGCCATCACCTGCCCTATTAAAAATTGAAAAGCGTTTTCTTTTCCTTTTTTGTAATCTTTGATTGCCTTGGGATTCTTAGAAATTACTTCTTTAACAGCCATCTCAATTTCCCTTTCGTTAGTAATCTGCACCAACCCTTTCTTTTTAATTATCTGAGAGGGATCAGCACCAGTAGAGAACATCTCTGCTAAAACTTGTTTGGCTATTTTGCTTGAGATTTTGCCTTGAGAAATTAAAATAATGAATTTAGCAAAATCTTCCGGGGTAATCCTGAAGTCTTCTCCAACAACTGAAGCTCTTTTTAATAAACCCTGCAAATCAGTCAACATGTAGTTTGTACAAAGTTTAACAAGCTTTCTATCCCCTATTTCTGACATTGCCTTTTCAAAATATTCACCCAAGTCTTTATTTTGAACAAGTACCTCAATTTCTTTGTCTAAAATACCATATTCCTTTTTAAATCTCTCTCTCCTACCAAAAGGCAGTTCAGGAATTTCACCTTTAATCTCTCGAATGGTTTTCAAGCCAAAATGAAGAGGTGGTAAGTCTGGCTCAGGGAAATATCGATAATCATGAGATTCTTCTTTTGCCCTTTGGCTAAAAGTTATTTCTTTGAAATCGTGCCAACCCCGGGTTTCCTGTATAACCTTCTTGCCTACTTTTAAAAGCTTTGCCTGCCGCTCAATCTCATAATCAATCCCCCTCTCAACCGACCTAAATGAATTTAAGTTCTTAATCTCTACCTTAGTTCCTAATTTAGAACCTTTCTTCAAAGAAATATTTGCTTCAACCCTCATTTGCCCTTTTTCCATATTGGCTTCAGACACACCGAGATATCGTAAAATTAGCTGAAACTCTTCAGCAAATTTGCGAGCCTCTATGGCTGAAGTGATGTCGGGCTCTGTTACTAACTCCATTAAAGGAATGCCAGCTCGATTAAAATCAACCAAAGAATACTGAGTCTCTTCGGGATGAATTAGCTTGCCCGTGTCTTCTTCCAAATGAACCCTGGTAATCTTTATCTTTTTGCCATTAACCTTCAAAAAGCCCCCCTTACAAAGAGGCATATCATACTGAGATATTTGATAACCCTTAGGCAGGTCAGGATAAAAATAGTTTTTCCTGTCAAATTTGGAATGTTCAGGAATATCACTGTTCAAAGCCAAGCCAGTTTTAATGACTTTTCTTAAAGCTTCTTCATTAATAACGGGCAGCGTGCCCGGGTGTCCCATACAAATAGGACAAATATTAACATTAGGATGTGACTCATTTGCATCATTCAAACAAGAACAAAACATTTTGCTCTTTGTTTTCAACTCAACATGTATCTCCAGTCCAATTGTTGGTATATACGCCATAATCATATTGAGTAAGATCCGGCTTTACTCAATTATTCTATCGTCTTTTTTAGTTTCGGTTTGAATACCTTGAGCTTCATTAACAATTTCAACGCCAGAACTTGTACCAATGATATTAGCTCCAGCCTCCGTCATTATTCTTAAATCAGCTATTTTCCTAACATTGCCAGCCGCTTTAACCAGCAAGCCAGGAGCAGATTCTTTCATAATCCTGACATGTTTTGCTTTCTCGTCTAACTCTGAATGGTCCAAAGGATCACTGATGGTAGCTGTTTTAACACAGATAGCGCCCGCAGTTTTAACAATTTGAGAAGCCTTCTTAATCTCTTCGTCAGTCAAGTATCCTGAGCCAATTATGACTTTTGTTGGCAGAATAGAACAAATAGCTTTCAAATCCTTTAAAACTTCTTCATATTTGCCGTTTTTAAAATCATCTATCTTCATAACTACGTCAACTTCATCGCTCCCTGCTTTTTTAGCTTTCTTAACCATCTTAATTCTCTTTTTAGAAGAACTCTGACCAGTTGGCTCATCTATCAAAGTGGTCACTTTAACGCCACTGCCCTTAAGGCATTTTTTAGCCAACTTCGTATGTTCTGGAAAAATGCAAAAACCCCGAAAGCCGTATTCTCTGGTCTCTTGGCAAAGTTCCTTTATCTTTTCATCCGCCGCTCCCTTTTTCAGAAAGGTCTGGTCAATAACTTTAGCAATTTCCATACTTCCTTAATTTTAACAAATTTACCTCAAAAGAAAAAGGCTTCCGCTTCTCAGAAGCCTAGCATCTAACTAATCTTCTCTATTGCAAATTGAACTTTTTCTTGACCTCATTGTACATATCTTTGTAAATATGCATACTGACAGAAAAATGAGTATAGGTACCAGTCCCCACTCTCAGCTCATCTGCCATGTATTTTTGCAAAGCACTGAAAGCATAAGCGTTTTCTGGCCAAGCGTTGTACAAATCATTGGTCTTCATAACGACAAACATATGGAGCTTCTCATCAACCAACTGAGGATAAAATAAAAGCACGCAAGGCGAAGAAGTGTCTCCTCTCTTTGGCCCGAATTTCATTAAGTCTCGGAAGGGCACCCAGGTATGCATAACCACTGTGCGGCGGGTTGGATCCTTTTTAAGGATATTGATGGCTTTCTCCACCTGGTCGATGCGCTGAACAACGCATTTGCCGTCAGGAGAGATTTTTTTAACTTCTTCGGCCAATTCTTCATCAGTCTCAGTAACGCTTGGCAGCCAGGCCCTGACCTTACAATCAGGGTAGCAGCGCAAACGAGAAAAATAGGTATAATCAAAACTGTTCTCGTTCTCTTTACCCGAACCATGTAAGAATTTCTTAGTGTATTCATCCGCTAATCCTTTTGTTGTATTGACTTTATCGCTCAATCTTGGTTCAGAAAAAGGATCTGCGACTTTAATCAACAAGGGAAGGTCCTTTGTCTCTATCTGATATTCAGGTGCTTGGACATAACGAGTATGACCTTCCTGCATCATTAAAATACAGGATTTTTCCCATGCCTCCCCTAAAGTTTTAGCTTCAACGATTTTTGTTTCGTACATAGTTTTTTAATCGAACCAATCATCTTCATTGGCTGATTTTTTTTGTTTATCTTCTTGTTTGACCTTTTTTATTTGTAACTCACTATCTTGCTCATAATCTAAATTATTTTTCAAGGCAAATTCTGCTTTTTGAAGTTCTCTGGCTAAATACATGGTATGTTCTTTTGTCTGTTCAAAATCGCCAATCAAATCAAGGTAGCTGATAGTTTTTGAAATTTCTTCAGCTGAATTACCAATTATCTTTTTGGTAAGTTTATTATTCTGAAAATGCTCAACGATTATCTTGTTTAGGTTACGGTCTATGGAAATAACAAAAAATCCTTTGGGGTCAGCAATCCAGTCAGGACAAGACTTAGCCTGGATTGTTTCAACTTCCTGAACCTTAACAGGTTCTCCAGAAAAAGGACCGGGATTTCGCCTTAAGCAATCGTCTACTTTTTTCATTATTTTCTCCCTATCTTGTTCTGGCATTAAATCAACCATCTCAACCTGTTGACGAAACCTTTCTATTAATGCTTCATCAATCCCTTTCAAAAAAGGGGTGTTCCCCCGAGCCCCAATAATTCTTTTCTCTTTATCTATACCGTTTTTTTTTAAAGAAAGGAAAGCTTGGCTGACAAAATGCCCCTTGGAGACTTTGCCACAAAAAATCAAAAACCTGATGTATGGATTAGCAACAATGTTCTGGATGATTTTCTCAATACCAATATTTTCAGTAACACATTTGCCGATCAAAGCTACTTTTTCCATATCAGGTTCAATTCCTTCAACCGTGGCATTGGTACAAATAGCCACCGGAGATTGTGGATTTCCCTTTTTATATCTTCCTTCAATCGAAGGCCAACTCTTTAAATCCTCCATAATTATTGCTTGTTAAATTCTTCAGTAATTTTACTGGCTCGCGGAGATGTCTGTTTTCCATATTTCTGACCTTTCTTTTTTAAATAAGTAATGTCGCAGGGGCTAGAAAGCGTTTCAAAGGTTAAAGCGCAAATACGCATGCCAGAATACAAAACAACGGGCATAATGCCTAAATTGCCAAGTTCCATAACTGCGTTGCCCTGCCATCCTGGATCAAATCTGGCAGCGGTTGAATGAACAACAATGCCTAATCTGCCTAAGGAAGACCTGCCATCGAGTCTGGCCATTATATTGTCGGGTAAAATAAACTCTTCTTTGGTCGTAGCTAAAATAAAATCTTTGGGCTGTAAAATAAATGGAGCACCATCTTCTATTCTTACCTCCTCCATCAATTCCTCAAAATGGACGTTCCTCTTTAAGTCTAAATAAGGATATTGAGAAGGTTTGAAAACTTTAAAGATGTTGCCTAAGTGTAAATCTAAAGAGCAAGGACCTAACTGTTCATCAAAATTCGGTTCTGGATTAATCTTTATCTTGCCTTCAGCAATATGTTTCTTAATGTCTTTATCAGAAAGAATCATATGATTAATAATATCTTAAAATTTATTTAATTTCAATCCCAATATTTTTGGCAGCGCCTTCAAAACTTCAAACTAGCAATCGTTGCCGAACAAGAAACGCAAAAAGCAGAAAATATCGTTCAAGATCTTTAAGGGAACTTTGATAATTCTTTCCTCCAAAAAGAGCATCGCAAAATATTTCTCGTACCCTTGCAATTTCCCGCAAACGACCCTTTCTCCACCGAGGATCCGCAAGAGTCAAATCAAAAAGTTCAAGGGCTCTGTCAACTGCGCCCCAAAAAATATTTTCGTCTTTTCCCTGCCATTTGCGTGCCCGACTCACCTCGCTACCAATATTTGCCAATTGCTCTGCTAAAGAAAGCTGAAACCATCTACCTTCAGCCAATTCTTTGTGATAAAGTTTATTCATCTTGATACGAGTTTTTCTACAATTTTTCTAATTTTTTCTCGAACTATGGGATTATCCACATCTCGAGAGCGATTACCAAAAGAAGGTTTTAGGTTAATCACAGAATCAAGCTCAATCCAGTCATCACCCGTTTTCTCAGGATAAAGACTAATGCCCCAGGTATACTCTCGCTTTGAGTTTTCTTGCTCCATAAGAAAGACCTCCTCATCAGAGTGAAGTTCTCCACCAACTGCCATAATCCCCTGTTCTATGTCTACCACTGCCTTTACTAAGTCACCGAACTGCTTTTTGGCAACACGTTTCAATTCTTCTCGCTTTATTGAATCTTTAACAATTATTATTGGCATATATAATTTCCCCAACAAAAGGCTACTGCACTTCAATCCCCATATTACGGGCTGTGCCCTCAATGATCCTCATAGCGCTTTCAATGTCTTCAGCGTTCAAGTCTTCCATCTTCTTTTCAGCAATCTGGCGTAATTGGGCTCGGGAAATCTTAGCAACCTTGGTCTTGTTAGGTTCTCCAGAGCCCTTCTCAATGCCAGCTGCTTTTTTCAAAAGCTCAGCGGCTGGGGGCTGCTTTAATCTAAAATTATATGTTCTGTCTTCATACACCGTAATTTCAACTGGAATCTTAAATCCCTGGTTCTGTTTAGTGGCATCGTTGAACTTTTGACAAAACTCGCCAATATTCAAACCGTGCTGAGCCAAAGCCGGCCCCACTGGAGGAGCAGGCGTTGCCCCGCCAGCTTGAATCTGTAATTTAATAATAGCTTTAACTTTTTTTGCCATGTTAGATCTTTTTTATCTGCAGAGAATCAAGTTCAACTGGCGTATCTCTGCCAAACATATTAACTAATACTTTGACCTTGCCTCTCTCTTCGTCTATCTCTGAAACCTTGCCGTCAAAATCCTTAAAGGGACCATCAATAATTTTTACGGCATCGCCTGCCTTAACGTCTATCTTGTACTGAGGAGTTTCAACTCCCATCTTTTTCTTCAAGGTTTCAATTTCTTGAAGAGAAACCGGCACAGGAGTAGTTCCTGCTCCGACAAAGCCAGTCACATTAGGCGTATTTCTGACAACATACCAGGAATCATCTGTAACAATCATCTCAACCAAAACGTAACCTGGATAAATCTTCTCTTCAATCACCTTTCTCTTACTGTCTTTGATCTTAATCTTTTTCTCTTTGGGCACAATAACATTGAAAATCTTGTCTTCCATGCCTAAAGACTCAATCCTTTGCTTGAGATTTTTAGCTACAGCATCCTCATACCCAGAATAAGTATGGATAACATACCAGTTTTTTTGTTGTTCTATTTGTTGCTTAGGCATTAAAGTATAAAGGCATTTAATAAATAGGTGAAAAGAAAATCTAGACCACCCAAGAATATGGCAACAACTGCTGAAATCCCTAAAACAATTAAAGTGTATCTAATAGTCTGCTGGCGCGTTGGCCAGTTGACCTTTCTTATTTCTAATTTAACTTCCTTTAAATAAGTAATGAGTTTACCAATCATAAGGTTTTTAAAAGCCCCTTTGGGGCCTCATCTTTATCTTAATAAAATAAGGTATAGTTTGTCAACCCCGTACTTAGCCGGCGATTTGCACTGAGTCAATATAGTAATTGTCTAAGATTTTAATTAAGGTAATTACTTCAATAAAATCACCCATTCCTTCTTCATATATTTTAACTACATAGCGGTATTTCTCTTCATCCACTTTCTCACTTTGTAAAATCTCATAGCTTTCAAAGTTGTCCAGCAAGCTAAACTCTGCCTGATCCCTTTGCTGGACAGCGCCCTCTGTCAGATAGCGCAAGGCTCCTTTTTCATTTTTATCAATCCTCATTTGCATGAACTTATCTAAAACATCCTCAGTTGATCTTTTCTCAATTTTCTCCTCAAGTGCTGGCAACCGCTCTTTCTCTATGCGTTGGTATTGCCAGGCTAAAATGCCAATGGCTAAAAAAGCAATTAAAATAGCCAGAAACATTGCCTTCAAAACTCCTTTTTTATCAACAGAATCATTCATAATTAAATATCTAAGTTTTTAACTTTTTTAGCATGAGCCTGAATAAACTTCTTTCTGGGCAAAACCTCATCTCCCATCAAAGTATCAAAGATATGATCAGCTTCTCTGGCATTTTCAATCATCACCTTCAATAAGATTCTGTTTTGTGGATCCATGGTCGTTGTCCACAGCTCTAAAGGATTCATCTCTCCCAAACCTTTATATCTTTGGACAGAAGGAGTGCCTTTATTCTCCTTTTTCATTGAACTTAAAATCTCTGCCCTGTCTTGCTCGGTATAAGCATACTCCATTCTTTTGCCTGACTGTATTTTATAAAGTGGAGGCTGAGCAATGTATAGAAAGCCTTTTTCAATAATTGACTGGAAATAGCGATAAAAAAGAGTCAAGAGCAAGGTTCTAATATGTGAACCATCAACATCAGCATCTAAGGTCAGAATAACACGTTGATACCTTAATTTCTCAATATTAAAATCCTCGGCAATTGCTGTACCTAAAGCAATAATTAAAGATTTAATCTCTTGGGAAGATAATACTTTGTCTAGCCCGGCTCTCTCAACGTTTAAAATCTTTCCCCGCAAAGGCAGAACAGCCTGAAATCGTCTATCTCTACCCATCTTACATGAGCCTCCAGCAGAAGGTCCCTCAACAATAAAAAGCTCTGACTCTTCTGGCTTACGGGAAGCACAATCAGCCAGTTTACCAGGAAGCGCCAAACCCTCTAAAGCTCCTTTTCTCAAAACGGTCTGACGAGCGGCTCGGGCTGCTTTTCTGGCTTTGGCAGTCAAAAGACACTTCTCAATAATGGCTCTGGCATCCTGAGGATTTCTCTCTAGGAAATCAGCTAAACCATCGGTAATGACTGCCTCAACTGCTGCCTTTGCTTCGGGGTTGCCAAGTTTAGCTTTGGTTTGGCCTTCAAACTGAGGTTCTCTTAGCTTGACAGCCACCACTCCGGAAAAACCATCTCTGACATCCTCACCACTAAAATTGTCATCTGTGTTTTTAATGAAGTTGTTTTTCCGAGCATAGTCGTTCAAGGAACGAGTCAAAGCAGTTCTGAAGCCAGTCGAATGAGAACCGCCTTCACCAGTATTAATATTATTGGCAAAGCTTTCCTCATACGCTTCCCTCTCCTGCGTATATTGAAAAGCTGCCTCAACTAGGATCCCTTGCTTTTCTCCGCTGGTATAAAAGATACTCTGCTGCACCGGCACTACGCCCTGGACTAAGTATTTAATGTAGGACTTCAGCCCGCCTTCAAAATAAAAACTGTAGTTTTGGGAAACAGCAGTCCTATTGTCAATAACTGTTATTCTAACACCAGAAGTTAAATAAGCTTGTTGGCGAAGGTGTTCTAAAATTTTCTTTAAATCAAACTTTATTTCTTTGAAAATTTCTGGGTCTGGCTCAAACAAAACAGTGGTGCCGGTCTGCTTGCATTTTCCAGCCTTTTTCACTTTTGTTTTCGCTTTACCTTGAGAATATTCTTGGAAGTATCTAATACCATCCCGACAAACTTCAGCCCTCATCCAACGAGACAAAGCACAAACTACTGAAACACCAACGCCGTGCAAGCCTCCGGCAATCTGATAAGATTTACCGCCAAACTTTGCTCCAGCATGCAGAGTAGTCATAACTGTCTCTAAGGCTGATTTCTTAGTCTGGGGGTGTTTGGATACTGGAATACCTCTGCCATCATCAGTCACCTTCACTTTGTTATCTTTCATTAGAATAACATCAATGTTTTTACAGTAACCAGCAATGGCCTCGTCCAAGGAATTGTCAGTCGTTTCATAGATTAAATGATGAAGACCTTCTGTCCCAGTTGAACCAATGTACATGCCTGGTCTTCGCCTTACCGGCTCCAATCCTTGCAAAACATAAATATCCTTAGCTTCGTAAGTAGTGTCTTTAGCAACCTTCTTTCTTGGTTTAATCATTTCCTTTGGCTTCTTCTTTGGTTTTGCTTTTTTGGCTTTTTTTAATTTTTTAAGCATATTATTTTAATTAAAAATCAAGGTTCTCGCAAAGCGAGGTTCTTACTTTCTTATTTGCCATGTTGGATCTTTTTCTAAAGCTTTAATTATTTTTTGATGAATTTCATCTACCTCTTTTGATTTAAGGGTTCTATCTTTCGCCTGATAGATGATATGAAAAGCTAAATTCTTTTTGCCTTGAGGCAGCTCTTCTCCCTCGTAAATATCAAATAAATCAATATCTCTGATTAATTTGCCGCCAGCCGCATTTATCTTATTTAAAACCTGAACTACTTTAGTGCCCCGGGGGACCAAAACAGCCAAATCTCTGACAGCTGAAGGAAACTTGGAAAGAGACATATACTCATGCTCTTCTGAAGCAAGCTTCTGCAACTTGTCAAAACCCAAATCAAAGACAACTACCTTATTGGCAATCTTCAAAGACTGCAGAATTCTTGGTGAAATCTCTCCTAAAAAGCCGATTTCTTTGTTGTCTACCTTAATCTCAGCACATTTCTTGGCATGCCATAGAGCTTTCTTGCTTTGTCCAGGCGTTGGCTGGTGCTCATCATACCAAATATTGCTAATGCCTAATTTGTTCAAAAGCAAATCCATCACCCCCTTGAGTCGGTAAAAATCATCACCACTAATCAAGCCGGCCAGCTGTCTTTTTTCTTTAATCTTTAAACCAAAAATCTTGCCTAGTTCAAAAATCCTAATCTTATTAAAACTTTTCTGGTTCTTCTGAACGTTTTTTAATAAATTTGGAATTAAACTAGACCGCAAATACTTCTGTTCTTTGCTCATCGGGTTTTCCAACTCAATCAGGTTCTCATTGTTAAATATCTTTACCTCATCTTCAGAAATAAAGGAGTAATTATAAACTTCAGTAAAACCAGCTTCTTTCAAAATATTCTTTGTCATATCTTCCCAAAAGGCGTTTAAATTTCTTTTGGCTGGAATCAGGGCAGCTATGGGAAAAGTAGCAGGAATTTTCTCATAATCATATATTCTGCCGATTTCTTCAATCAAATCTTCTGGAATTGAAACATCCAATCTCCAGGTTGGGACCTCAACGATCAAATTGGGAAATTTCTCTTTAATAATTTTAAATCCTAATTTAGTTAAGATACTTTTGACTTCTTTCCTTTCTATTTTTATTCCTAAAAGCCTTATAAGGTACCCATAGTCTAACCTAATTCTCTTTGGATAAGATTTCTTAGTATAGATATCAATCAAGCCTTGAGCTATTTTGCCACCAGCAATTTTTTGGATTAAATAAGCAGCTCGCGAAATAGCCAATTCAGTTAAGTTAGAGTCAATGCCATGTTCAAATCTTAAAGAAGCGTCAGTTTTCAAATTTAATTTCCTGGAACTCTTGCGAATGACCCGCGGATTGAAATTGGCTGATTCCAAAACAACTATTTTTGTCTTTTTATCTATTTCTGGTATTTTGCCTCCCTTGAGGCCAGCAATGGCTATTGGTTTTTTGATATCAGCAATGACTAAAACATCGGGATTCAAATCAAATTTTTGCTCATCTAAAGTAACTATCTTCTCTCTGTTTTTGGCAAATCTGACAATAATCTTTTTGCCTTCTAGTTTCTGACCGTCAAAAGCATGCAAGGGCTGGCCGGTTTCCAGCATAACGTAGTTGGCAATATCAACAATATTGTTGATTGGATTCAAGCCGCAAACCCTTAACCTGTCTTTCAACCATTTAGGGGAAGATCCTACTTTAACGTCAGTTAGAACTTTAGCTGTATAGCGAGGACAGGCTTTTTTATCCCTAATATCAACTGAAACATAATCCCTGGTCTTCAGTTTGTTTGAGATCAAGCCTCGAACAAGCAGGGGCTTTAAAGTTGATTTGGTAATAGCTGCTATTTCTCTGGCAACACCAAAATGTGAGAAACAATCAGGAGCTCGATTAGGCAGGATATCAATACTTAGGAGAAAATCTCCTCCGGTTTTTTTAACTTCCTCTACCTCAAAAGAGTGCTGTGTTAAAAGCTCGGCCAATTTTTCTGGCTTTGGCAATCTTGAAACGTAATCTCTAAAAAAATTATAGGAGAATTTCATTTTAAAATTGTTGGAGAAACCTTAAGTCTCCAGAATAAAATAATCTAATATCGTTAATTTTATATTTCATCATAGCCAATCTATCTATTCCCATGCCAAAGGCAAAACCCTGCCAGTTTTTAGGATTTAAGCCGGCTGCTCTCAAAACATTAGGATGAACCATGCCAGCTCCCATCATCTCTAGCCAACCAGTCCGAGAACAAGCTGGACAACCCTTGCCTTCGCAATTTAAACAGGTCATATCAACTTGAAAACCAGGCTCCACAAACGGGAAAAAGCTGGGTATCAAGCGAATTTTTACTGGTTTTTCAAAGAATCTCTGGAAGAATTCTTCGATAATGGCTTTAAAGTTAGCAGCAGAAACTTGTTCTGAAACCATTAACCCTTCTAGCTGATAAAAGTTAGTCTCATGAGAAGCATCGGTCGCCTCGTGCCGAAAGATTCTTCCTGGCACAATAATTCTTAAAGGCGGCTGGTTTTTTTCCATAAATCTAATCTGCACAGGAGAGGTATGAGTTCTTAAAAGCAAACCATTCTTCAAATAGAAAGTATCCCAAAGATCTCTGGCTGGATGGTCTTTAGGAATGTTTAAAGCATCAAAGTTATACCATTCATTCTCCATCTCTGGACCTTGAATTACTGTAAAGCCCATGGCTTGGAAAATCTCTTCTGCTTTTCTTTTGACCAAGGTCAGAGGATGTAAATGGCCTAAAACAGGCCTTTTGCCAGGAACGGTCACATCTATCCATTCTTTTTCTTCAGTTTCTTTTTGGGCTTTCTCTTTAAGTTCTCTGGCTTTTTTATCAAATTGAATCCTTAAAGAATTCTTCAAAGTATTAGCTTCTTTACCAACTTTAACTCGCTTGGCTTTAGGTAGCTTTTCTAAAGAACGCAAAATCCGGGTAAGTTCTGATTTTTTACCCAGATATTTCTTAAAAGCATTGTTCAAAACCTTCAAATCTCGAGCTTTTTCAATGGCTTTTTCAGCCTCAATTTTAAGGGTTTTCAGAGTCATTTCCTTCCTTTATTTTACCTTAAAATTAACCTAAAATCAAGCTGAAAACTGGGGATAACTTCACAAGAAAAATCGCTGGAACGCACTGGTCCCAGCGACCTTAATATTAAACTCTTTAAAGCACTGACCTATCTGTTAGCTGTGATGTATTCCATTACCTCATCACACTTTACCGAATCAATCTTGCCAACCTCAACATAATAGTCAAGAAGAGCTGAAAGAGGAAAAACAGTATGCAAGGTGTAACCGGCATTCCCTAAGTCCTCTGATCCGCCTTGTTCCCGATCTACCAGGACGACTACTCCGGCAACTGTTAACTCGGCATTCTCACAAACCCCGATTGCCTCTTTCTTTGTATCAGCCTGAGTGATTAAATCATCAACCAATAAGACAAGCTGGCCAGGTCGGTATTCTCCACTGACAATTGAGTCAATCTTTCGTTTATCTCCTCCTTCCTTCTTGCTAAGTTTGAGCGTGGGTCTTCTTGACAATCGAGCGACCACTTCAGCAAATGGTTCTCCAGCTCGAGGAATACCAGCTACTACATCAAATAGGACTTTTTGCTTTTTTACCTGGGCGTAAAGTTCTTGCCCGATCATCTCAACATCCACATCGGTCAAAGGTCCGCCAGGTGGTTTCCGGAGAGTAATATAGATGGGAGAAAGCGGGGCATCAGGATTCTTCTCATGAAGTTTTAATTTGAAGGCTCCAAACTTTACTGCTTCCCGATCATAAATTCTGTTAGCTACCTGTTTTTGCGAATTGGTTAGTCCTTCTCTAGTTACCATTTCTTTTTACCTCCTTGGATTTTTGGTGGCATGGCTATTAGCTAACAATCTGAAATGTCACCTGCTGAGCAGCTTTTCTCATATTCTCAGCTTTATAAATAGCACTGCCGATAATTGCATGCCAATTGTCTCCAGCCATCTGGCCGGCCTCCGAGATACTACCACCCTGAGTAATGAAGCCAGGAGCATAGAGGGTAAATTTGTCCTCTCCCAACTCTTTTTCTAGTAGCTGACGATACTTTAGAACAAATTCCGGCTTATTTCCCGGAACAACAAAATTGGTCACCCCACTGTCAGCAGCAATCTGATACATTCTTTCTGGCCCTGTAGTAGCAATAAAGCCACCTTCCGCCTCAAGAAACTCCGGCTGGGTCATATGACCGCCAACTAAAACCACTAAACCTTCTTCTCGACAAACTTTTATCCACTCTCGCTCAGTCGCAGCACCTCCAAAGGGAAATAGTATTACAGCGTCTACGCCGGCACCTTTCACTGCCTTAGCAAATTTTGTTCCTAGGGCTGGAATGTCAGTAGCTGCTTTTTGGTGGTCATAGATAACTGGGAAATTACTATGTTCCCTGATTATCTTAACTACCTCTTTTAAGCCGAAGGAAAGAGCAAGCTCTAATCCGACTTTATAGGCACCAATTCCTGATAGGCCAAAAGTAGCCTCGGCTACCTGTCCCAATTTTCCCAAGGTATCCACATCACAAGCAGGAATTACACTCTTCTGTATAGTAATCAGTTTTTCCATTTTCTTTTCCTTCTTTTGGCTTTTTTTATTTTGTTGAGCGTTACAGTGTTTATTCTCTTGTTAAAAAACTATATTGATTCACCTCCTCTGATTTATCTACCATATTCCGAAAGAAAAGGCAATCTTCAATAAAAAACCACCCTTGCAATACTCAGGTGGTTTCTCTTATTTTAGAATGGGCGAAAGCAACTGACAACGGCTCGTTTTCCTCTATTTTTTTAGCAATTGATGATTTTGTTAAGTGTCTAAGTCTTTCGAAATGACGGTTAACACCTAGTCCATAATCTATAAAAGAAATTTTACCTTTCTTTAATAGTTCCTGAAACATTTCACTCTTTTCACCGATGCTTAAATGCTTCTCCCATATTTCTTCTGCTTCTTCTAGTGAAAGAACACTATCTTCGCTCATTTTTCACCTCCTTTATTTTCTATCGTTTATCAATAATCGTTTGGCGGGGACGACCGGACTCGAACCGGCAACCCCATGCTCGACAAGCATGTGCTCTAACCAATTGAGCTACGTCCCCAGAATTCAATATTAAAATTTTAATGTGGCGAGGGTGGGACTTGAACCCACGACCTAAGGCTTATGAGTCCTTTGCTCTACCAACTGAGCTACCCCGCCTAGCCAATCCTTCAATCCAACCATTAATCTTTCTTCTTAATTGAGTACCGCGTCGAATTTTTATTCTTAGAGTACCGTAATAAGCGTCGGTCTTAGGATAAATCTTCTTCAATTTACTTTTTATTAAAATCGTTTTAGTAAATTGGCTTAATGAAATCTTTGTTATATTAGACCAATAATTTTCAATCTCTTTTATTCTCTGTTTATGTATTTTATTGATTCTGATTTGAATAACAAATTGGTTATCTAATACGCCACAAATCTCTTTAAACCATCTCAACATCAAAAGAAGCATTTTGGGGTCTGAATTAGAAAAACTTACTTCATCGCTATTTGAAGAAGTCACTCCTTCGCTCCAATACATTGCAATTCCAGCAACAAATAAATCTCTTTTTTTTATCTTACCAATCTCTTGAATTCCTTCCTTTCTCAATCTTATCATCTCTTCCATTCTTTTTTTTCTTACTCTTTCTAAAAATTTCATTCTTCCTTTATAACTTCCAGATTTTTGTCTTTTTGCTAATCTTCCGATCTGTTCCGAAGTAAGTTTAATATCACGACACCAAACACTAACAGTGCTTTTTGGTAATTTTAATCTTCTAGCAATTTCATTTATACTTTTCCCTTTTTGGCGCAGTCTTAGCGCTTTATTTTTTTCTATAATTCTAGCCATGGACCTACAGTTATAAGTATTCTTTCATTATACCGTAGGTCTAAAAATATGACAATATAGAATCTTTGTTGCGCCGCCCCGAATTGCACGGGGGCCCCCAGCTTCTTTAGTGTTAGCCATTTGTTTCCAAATGGAACGGACTATCCCATCTCCCTTAAATAAAAGGGTGTTCCCATTATAGTCTCTGAACCTTCTCCGACAAAATGTCGAAGCTTGGCTGCTGATTGCCATAAAATATTTTTACGGGTTCCCAGCAATTTCGGGAATTTTTCCATAAAATGTTACCATTTTAGGTCACAAAAATTTATGAGACTGGTGAGGTACTACTCCTCCACGGCGCTGTCTAGTATTCTACTTTAATTTCAAGAAAAAATCAAGCTAAAATCTGTAAACTAGTAAAGGCTTTTCCATAAATATCTATAGTTCTTTTAGCATCCTCCAAGCTCAATTGATAATCAGGATCGCGAACAATAGAATTGCGAAGCTTATGAGCTTGGTGAACCTCGTCGATATTGGGTATGGTAGCCGAAGCCAGCTTCTCTAATCTTTCTCCAAGCGTTTTTCCCACATAGCCCATCCTGTTCAAAGAATTGTTCAACATATTGTCAGCTTCAACAATGGCTATTTTGTATTCTGACTCAAGGCCGGTTTCCAAGCGCTTCAAAATCTTTCTCCATTTTCCTTGCATTCTCCGGGCACCAAACTGGCGGTAAGTTAAAAATTCAAAACTGTCCTGGAAAAACCGCCATTGCAGATAATGAGTTTTAAAGAGGGCTAAAATAATTATACCAAGCACTAACAGTCCGGAAAAAATCAAAAAACCAAGTTTAACCCAGAATAAGTCTTGCTGCACTTCTTGGGAAGTAAGAAATGAAATTATGGTATCAACATCAATCTTCATACAGTTGAGCTACTTTAAAAATAATGTTTTCCTGAAAAGCTTTGCCAATAATTTGCATGCCTACTGGCAATTTGCCTATTCTGCCGCAAGGCAGAGAAATAGCAGGCAAACCAGCTAAATTAATAGAAACAGTATAAATATCAGAAAGATACATAGTTAAAGGATCGCTGGTTTTCTCGCCTATCTTAAAAGCTGTGGTTGGCGAAGTAGGAGTAACAATCACGTCAACCTTGCTAAAAGCTTTATCAAAATCTTCCTTAATTTTGGTTCTAACCTTCTGAGCCCTCAGATAATATGCTTCGTAATAACCCGATGACAGAGCGTAAGTGCCCAGCATAATCCTGCGGCGAACTTCTGCGCCAAAACCCTGTCCCCTGCTTTGCAAATAAACATCTATCAATGATTTCTCTTTTTTAGAAAAACCGTACTTTATGCCATCATATCTGGCCAAGTTAGCTGAAGCTTCCGAGGGATTAATAATATAGTAAGCAGGCAGAGCATATTCAGTATGGGGCAAGCTAACTTCAATTACTTTTGCGCCTTTATCCGTATACTTTTTAATGGCAGCTCTGATCATCTTCTCAATCTCTTTATCCATGCCCTTAACAAAGTATTCCTTGGGCACGCCAATCCTGACATTCTTTAACTTCTGGATCCCTATTTTTGGGCTGACTGAAGTACTATCTAACTCGTCTTTCCCAGAGATAGCCTCAAATACTATTTTAGCATCTTCCACTGTTTTTGTGATTGGCCCTATCTGGTCCAAGGAAGAAGCAAAAGCAATCAAGCCATAGCGGGAAACTGCTCCGTAAGTAGGCTTTAAACCAACTACTCCGCAAAAAGAAGCAGGCTGACGCACAGAACCACCAGTATCAGAGCCTAAAGCATATAAACACTCGCCAGTAGCTACAGCAGCCGCTGACCCGCCCGATGAACCACCAGGCACCCTTGTTAAGTCATGGGGATTCCTTGTTGCTCCAAATCCTGAGTTTTCGGTCGAGGAACCCATGGCAAACTCATCCATATTGGTTTTGCCCAAAATAACAGCTCCCTGGCTTTTGAGCTTTTCTACGACAGTAGCACTATAGGGAGCAATGTAATTGCCTAAAATCTTGGAGCCAGCCGTACATCTCACGTTCTCAACTAAAATATTGTCTTTGACAGCGCAAGGCAATCCAGCCAGAACTGGCATTTCACTGCCTACAGCAATTAAATCATCTATCTTTTTTGCTTGAGATAAGGCCAAGCTCTCGTTCACTGTTAAAAAAGCATGGACCTCCTTACCCTCTTCGATCTTGTCTAAATATGCTTTGCAAAGTTCAAGAGCTGAGAATTGTTTTTTCTTTAATCCTTGATGAGCCTTGGTAATGGTGAGCTCCTCTAAATTCATTTTAAAATTGACTTTACTTTTATATGCCCTTTTTGCGTTTCTGGTGCTAAATCTAAAAGTTTTTTATTCTTTCTTTTTTGTCCTTTATCCTGCCTCATGATATTCTCAATTTTCAAAGGATGGGTAGTCGGTTCTGTTTTTGATATATTTACCTTTTTTAGCTTCTCAATGTAGTCTAAAATCGAAGAAAGTTCTTTCTGGAACTTCTTCTCTTCGGATAGCTTTAAACTAAGCCTAGCTAATTTGGCAATATGTTGAACCTCCTTTTTAGAAATCATGTTACTTGGGCGGTTCTAAAGAATCTGTTTCAATAATAACTTCCCTCAATTCATCAAGATCTTCTAAAACCATGCCTGCTCCCCTGACCACAGCTGTCAAAGGATCATCTATGACTTTAGTAGGTATTTTTGTTTCTTTGGTGATTAAAGTATCCAAACCCCGAAGCAAGGCACCCCCGCCAGTCAAATAAATGCCGTTTGACATAATATCTGCTAAAAGTTCGGGCGGTGTCTCTTCCACCGTAATTTTGATAGTGTCAACAATTTGCTTGACTGACTTTTCCATGGCCCTCCTGATATCACTATCAGAGACCATAATCTCTTCTGGCAAACCAGTGACTAAATTCCTGCCCCGCATGGACATTTCCTTTTTCTCCTTTAAAGGATAGGCAGAACCAATGCCAATTTTAATCTCTTCGGCAGTCCTTTCACCAATCAGCAGTTTATATTCTTCCTGACCGAAATAAATAATGTCTTCGCTGAGTTTGTCGCCAGCCACTCTCAAGCTCTTAGCTAAAACCAAGCCACCAAGAGAAATGACAGCCACTTCGCAAGTGCCACCGCCAATATCAACAACAAAGTTGCCGCCTGCTTCCTGAACCTGTAAACGGGCACCAATGGCTGCGGCCATCGGCTCTTCAATCAAATAGACTTCTCTGGCCCCAGCACTTTTAGTTGCATCCTGAACTGCTTTTTTCTCAACTTCAGTCACTCCGCAAGGAACACCAACAATTACCCGAGGCTTGGGAGTTAAAATAAATTTGCTCGGATAGACTTTCTCAATAAAATACTTAAGCATTTGCTCAGTTACTTCAAAATCAGAAATTACTCCTTTGACCAAGGGGCGCGTAGCTACAATATGACCTGGAGTTCTACCAACCATTTTTTTTGCTTCTTCGCCAATAGCCAAAACCTGGCCGGTCTTTTTATTAACGGCCACGACTGAAGGCTCAGTTAAAACAATGCCTTTTCCACGAACATAAACAAGAGAGTTGGCTGTCCCCAAATCAATGGCAATATCTTGGAAAAAACGTGAAAATAATTTATTTAGCATATGATTTAATCTGACTAAGTTTGACTAACTTTATTTTTTGTTCCTGGCGTTTTTTTACCTCAACCAAGTTCTTTTTCAAGGTTTTTTCGCTGACCACCAGACGCAAAGGAATGCCAATCAGGTCAGCTTCAGCAAACTTTTCGCCCGGCGTCTTATCAGTTCTGTCGTCATATAATACTTCAAAATCTTGTTTTTGTAAATCCTGATAGATCTTTTGAGCTGCTTTTTTTACCCTCTGACTACTTTCAATCTGAATTAAATGAATATCAAAAGGAGAAACTTCTCTTGGCCAGATAATGCCTTTTTTGTCATGATGCTCTTCAACAATGGTTGCCATTAACCGCGACAAACCTATGCCATAGCATCCCATTATAACTTGCTTTGGCAAATTCATGGCTTTACTATATTTCGTCCCTAGATTAAATATATGGCCTATTTCAATTGCGTTTTTACCTTTAACTTTATCCTCTCCAGATGGAGAAACAACCATAAACTCGTGGGAAAAGTCACCGCCGATTGTGCCCGAATCTGCTTCAATGCAGAATGCTCGGAGTCCGCATTTTTTAAATATCTTAAAATAGGCTTTTTTAACTTTTTCGTAAAAATTTTCGAGGTCTTTTTTGCTGGAATGAAAACTATACAAGTCTTTCATTAAAAATTCCCTGGTTCTCAATAATCCTCCTGTCGACCTCATCTCATTTCTGAATTTAGTTTGAATCTGAAAAACGGCTAGGGGCAATTTAATGCGACGGCTGAAACTATCAGTAATTTCCTCTTCATGAGTAGGCCCTAAAGCAATTTCTTTTTTGTGCCTATCTTTAAACTTAAAAAGCGGTGGGTCAATTTTGTCCCAACGTTTGGTTCTTAGCCAAAGGGATTTATTTTGCAAAGCAGGTAAAATCACTTCTTGGGCGCCCAGGCTAAACATTTCCTTTCTGATAATCTTTTCTATCTTTCTCAAAACCATCACACCCAGCGGCAAAAACCTATAAACACCGGAAAAAGACTGCTCAATGAAATCACCTCTCAATAATAATTTATGAGAGACTGCGACAGCTTCTTTTGGCGTTTCCTTCTTAGTTTTATAAAATAGTTGTGATTGAAGCATGAATTAAAATATTCTTGGGATATCAAATTTTATAGTAACGAAAATCATCAAGATAATTAATAGAACGAAGAAAGTAGCGGTAATCTTTTGCTCCAGTTTATAATTAATCGGTTTACCTTTAATGCTCTCAATGACCAGAAAGACAAGTTTTCCTCCATCCAAAGCCGGAATGGGCAGAATATTAGCTAAAGCTAAAGCAATTGAAATTAAAGATATTAAAAATAAAAAGTAATTAATACCCAGTTTAGAGTATTGCCTCAGCAAATCAAGGATACCGATTGGCCCCATCATTTCCATTTTCAGACCTTTGGGCAATTGAACTATGCCCAAAAGGTTTTTGACTCCCAAGACCCAGCCATCAACAATATTATAAGTGAGCTTACCACAAGTAATCACTCCCTGGACCGGTGCCTGATACCAGGTATAAGGTCTTAAAGCAGTCCTGGTTAAACCAACGCCCAAAGGTCCTTCATCTTCCGGAAAAGAAGTCCGGAGAATAACCTGCTTGCTAAACAAATCCTGCCCCCGTTTAATAGTCATGTCAGTTTCTTGACCTAAATTGGCCTGAACAAATTCTTGAACATCTCTGACTTTATCAAAGCCAACAATAACATCACCGGCCCTTAAATCAGCTTTAGCTGCTGGCGAACCAGGAATAATGTAGGCAATCTGAACCTTTGGCTCTATTAAATTATGATTGTCATCGTCTTCAACGGCTACGGGCAAACCCCAGACTCCTGCCACAATACTTAACAAAACAATTGATATGATCCAAAAAGAAACAACGCCTCCCAGAACAATTGAAACCCTCTGCCATATAGGCTTGCCAACAAAGCTGCGGTAGTTCTCTACACCGCCTTCCTCCCCGTGAATCCTAACAAAAGCACCAAAAGGTAGCAGATTCAAAGAATAAATTGTCTCACCGATTTTCTTGCCAACAATCCTGGGCGGATAACCAATACCAAACTCTTCAACCTTGGTGCCAAACTTCTTAGCTAGAACGAAGTGACCGAATTCATGGATAATGATTAATCCTATCAAACTGAAAATAGCAACTAAGATAGTAATAATTAACATGTGTTTTAAATACTAAGTATCCAAAGTTCTTGCTAAAAGCAAGGTTCTTACCTTGTTATTTCTCGTTTCTTCTTATCTCCCAGGTTATCAATCTTCTTATTGTATTCATCTATTAATTCCTGCAAATCATCCTTGGCCCGGAACTTATCATCTTCCCTAATCTTACCTTCTTGAAAACCATCCTGAACCTCCTTCCATGCTTGCTCTCTCCACCTCCTCAAGGTCTTGCGAGCCTCTTCCTGCTTATCAGATAACAAGTGCAAAAGATTCTTACGATATTCCTCTGTCAAAGGAGGTAGTTGAATACGAATAACATCTTTATCAACCACGGGATTGGCACCAATACCAGCCTTTTCCAAAGCAGAAACAATGCCTTTAATATAGGATTTGTCCCAGGGTTGTATTAATATCTGTTTGGCTTCAGGTGTTGAAATGGCTGCCAACTGCCTCAAGGGGAGTTTCTGACCAAAGCAATCAGCTTTCACATCTTCGACCAGAGAAGGAGATGCTCTTGAAGTCCTAATTTTAGCCAATTCTCCTTCTAAAAAATGAATAACCTTGTCCAGTTCTGGCTTAATTTTATCAATTATCTCTTTATGCATATCTAATTAAAATAATAACAAAATCTCCACCGCTTGTCGAGAAAAAATAAGAGTAATTCTACAATTCCAGCATAAACATCTCTAAAGCTAATCTGGAGTTGATGTTGGTAGTTGAAATCAAAAAGCTGGTAGTCTGAATAAGGTGGAGAATTCTTTGCAATTTAGCTATAGAATAGTCTTTGGATTTATTATTAATTGTTAACAACAATACTTCTCTGAAATATCTCAACCAAAGATCTAATATCTCTTTTAAGCCCTGAGGTTCTTGAGATAGCTTTTTGGCATATTGAAAGCGCGCAGCCAAATCTGAACGCCCTATTTGTAAAATCTCTTTTATCCTTTTCTCTTGAGGATCAACGGCCTTAAGAGTACTGTAAAACCTCAAACGCTCAACCCGGGAAAGAATAGTCGGCAATAACATTTCTGGGTATTCAGTTATTAAAACGAAAAGCGTTCTACCTTTTGGCTCTTCCAACAACTTCAAAAAAGCGCTTTGCGCTTCCTGGTTGAGAGAATGAGCCTGATCAATAATAACTGTCTTAAAGGGAGCAGAATAAGAACGCAAAGAAAGACGAGTATGTAAATCTCTAATCTGAGAGATCCTAATCTCTTTGTTATCTTGGGGTTCAACCACAAATAAATCAGGATGAACATTCTTTCCAATGTCCAAGCAAGAACGGCATTTCTGGCAAGGCCGGTCTATAAAATTCTCCTGCTGACAATTGAGCAACTTAATGAACTCTAAAGCTAAAATTTTCTTGCCGATTGAAGCTTGGCCGTAAAATAACAGAGCATGGGGTGTTTTCCCCAGCTCAGCTGTTTTTTTAAGATATTGCCATTGTTTTTGATAACTGATCATTTTCGCTTACTCATAATGCTTTTCTTATAAATATTCAAGTTCTCCAAAACAATCCCAGTACCCTTAGCCACGCATAACAAAGGATCTTCTGCTATAAAGCAGGGTACGCCAGTTGATTGAGCTATTAACTCATCCATGTTGCGCAATAAAGCACCGCCGCCAGAAAGAATCATGCCTTTATCCATGATATCAGCTGACAACTCGGGTGGAGTATCTCTTAAAACCTGTTTAATTACCTGAATGATTTCAACCAAGGTCTCAGAAATAGCCTCAGCCACCTCGTTGGAAGAAATCTTAATGGTTCTTGGCAAACCCGAAAGCAAATCACGGCCCCTGATTTCCATTATCTTCTCTTCCTTTTCTGGCAAAGCAGTACCAATTTTAATCTTAATATCTTCGGCTGTCTGGTCGCCAACTGCTAAATTATGTTTTTTCTTAATATGTTCTGAAATAGCTATATTCATCTTGTCGCCAGCCACTCTGACTGAGCTTGAAGTAACAATGCCTCCTAAAGATATAACTGCCACCTCAGCTGTACCGCCGCCAATATCAACAATCAAATGCCCAGAACAAGCATTGATCGGAATAGAAGCGCCAATAGCTGCCAGAATCGGTTCTTTGGCCACAAACGCCTCCTTGGCTCCAGCATTGATCGCTGCCTCAATAACAGCTCTTCTCTCGGTTGAGGTAATACCAGCGGGCACAGCAATCATTAGCTCTGGCTTTAAAAACTGGAAATGGCCACTGCTTTTATTAATAAAATATCTTAACATGGCCTGGGTTACCCGAAAATCAGCGATAACACCGTCTTTCAAAGGCCGGTAAATCCTAATGGTATCAGGAGTTCTGCCGGTCATTTCCTTGGCTTTTTCTCCCACAGCTAAAATCCTATTCTCGTCTAAAGAAACAGCCACGACCGATGGTTCTTGCAAAACCACACCCTTTTTAGGCACAAAGACCAATGAATTGCAAGTGCCCAAGTCAATGCCAATTTTTCTAACAAACATAGGTTATAACCAGTTGCTTCACTCCTTGTAATTGCGAAGCAATTAAGAATTTTTTACTCTTTTAATGTCAGCTCCTAATTGCTGCAGCCTCTCTTCTATTTTCTCATATCCCCTATCTATCTGATATATATTATTAATAGTTGTTTTTCCTTTGGCAATCAAGCCAGCAATGATTAAAGATGCCCCGCCCCTCAAATCAAAAGAACCAAGTTCTCTGCCATAAAGCTGAGTCGGACCGTTAATGACTGCCCGATGAGGATCAGCAAAATAGATTTCTGCTCCCATTTTATTGATTTCCTCAAGATATTTCAACCTGCCTTCGTAAAGCGGGTCATGAATTAAAGTAGAGCCTTGGGCCTGGGTAGCTAAAACTCCGAAAGCAGACTGTAAATCAGAAGGAATGCCAGGATAAGGCATACTTTGAATTTTATCAATCTTCAGGCTCTTCCAAGGCAAAACTCTAATGCCTTTTTTCCCAACAATCTGATAAGGTACGCCGAAATCTTTAAGTTTTTTTAAAGGAAGCTCTAAAAAGGAGATTTCTACATTTTTCACCAAAACATTACCTCTGGTAGCTACTGCTGTCAAGATAAAAGTACCTGCTTCAATTGGGTCATAAATCAGTCGATGCTTAACTCCCTTTAATCTTTTAGAGCCTTCGATGGTTATCTTATGAGTACCAGCCCCTTTAATCTTAACTCCCATTTTCTTCAAAAACTTAGCCAACTCTATAACCTGATAGTCCTGGTCAGCTGTTTTAATAACTGTCTTGCCAGGAATTAAACTAGCAAAAAGCATTAAGTTCTCGGTCGCTGTCACGCTAAACTCATTTAAAACAACTTCTTTCTCTTTCTTTTTGGGAGCTTCCAATAAATATTTATCTCCATCTTTGGTAACGCTAACTCCCATTTGCGAGAAACCGTCTAAGTGAGTATTAATGGGACGAGCACCAATAATATCGCCGCCAGGCTGAGGAAATTTTACCTTACCGAATCTGCCGAGTAAAGGTCCGAAAAAAAGCACTGAACCCCGTAAAAGACCAACCAAATCCTCTCTGACTTTTAAAGGGTCAATCTGAGAATTTTTGATCTTCAGGGACCTTTGGCCAACCCAGGAAATCTTAGAGCCCATACCTTTTAATATTTCAATCATGCGAAAGAGATCCTCTATCAAAGGAAGATTCTCAATAAAGCATTCGTCTTTAGTCAAAAGAGAAGCAGCTAAAATCGGAAAAGCAGCATTCTTAGCACCTCTCACTTCAATTTCACCCTTAAGAGGCCGACTGCCATTAATGATAAATTTCTCTGCCATATGCTCTTTTTATCCTATCTTAAAACCCTTAATTTGGCAAATATCAACCTGATCGAGGCCCGGCCTCCATCATTTGAAATATAAAAGGCGTTCGTCAAATTGCCTTGACGAAACGCCTTAAAAACTAATTGCTCCAACTCGACTGAATCTTGGCAAGCATCTCTCCTGCCTGTTTTGCGTAATCCTGATTGGGAGCATCTCGTGATGCAAAAAGTCGAAGACAAAGCCGACACATGCGCTTTCCCCAACCGCTAACCAACCTATTTCCTTCCGGTCCTTCGGCCAGTTCTTGAAGCTCTTGAGGAGAAATATACCTCGTTTCTCCTTTGCTCGGACTTTCTTCAACAACCCCAACAAGGATCGCAAAAGCCCAATCGCCACCGCCTCTGAGCACTGTTGGATACATAGCTGGCATCGGAAGAAATTCAGGTATAGCAAGTCCTACTTCTTCTTTTACTTCTCTGGCAAGTTCTTGACCAACGATTCGTTCATCAAGCGCATTCTGATTGTTTTTTTCCTCAACTGCACCACCGGGCAGATCCCATTCGCCAGCCAAAGAAATACCTTTCGGCCTTCTTTTAATCAGTAGTTTCCCCTCTGTGTTAAATATTCCAGCAAACAAACCAATCTTTGGTTGAGCTGTTGCCATGTTGGCACCTCCTTTAATCTTTTGCTTGTTTTTCTTTCTTCTCGTTACGATATTGTTCTTCTATGGCGCTTATCTGTTCTTCGCTCACCCCTGCTCTCTCTAGGATATCTGCCAGGCAATTGGCATAATGTTTAATAAGTTCAAAATTATACTGCCCTATTTTTAACAATCCTTCCATAAAGGGAGCAAGTAAGCCGTTTGGGAGCTCTCCAGCTGCTTTTGTTAACTCAACCTCTGCCAATTTGACGCCTCCTTTTTTGTTTTTTATGTACTAACTAAATCAGGCTAAAGACATTTTTTGTCTAGGTTATCTTAGCAAATTGATTTTAATTTGTCAATAAGTTAAAATAGAAACGATATGGAAAAGAGAACAAGGACCGTTTTGTTTATTATCTGCGTAGTAATATTCGCTCTGGCAGCGCCAGTAGTTGTTTTTTATTCCCAGGGCTACCGCTTTGATTTTGAAACAAAGAAAATTGTCCAAACCGGTGCGTTCTATTTTAAGGTATTGCCCAGAAACGCCGAGGTCTGGCTTAATAACAAATCGAAAGTTAAAACTTCAATCTTTACCAATTCTGCCCTAATTGAAAACCTAGTGCCCAAAACCTATGAAGTTGAAATAAAAAAACAGGGCTACCATACATGGCAGAAAAACTTAGAGGTCAAAGAAAGACAAGTGACAGAAGCTAAAAATGTTCTTCTTATTCCAAAAAATCCAAATTTTATTATCTTGGCCACTAGTACAAAAGAAGTTTTAGATATTACCTCGGAAATAGAAATGGTAGCTACTTCTTCTGATAAAAATAAGTTGATTGAATTTAACGACTACGAAATCTGGATTTCACTTATAGAAAGCCGGACTGTTCAGTCTCAGACAGAAGAAGAAAAAATCTTCATAACCCGCTTCTCAGAAAAAATTGACAAGGTTTTCTGGCTGAATAATTACTACATGATATTCAATGTTGGCAATAAAATAAAAGTCGCCGAAATCGACGACCGCGACAGAATCAATATTGTTGACCTGGTAGAATTTGAAAGTCCTAAAATATTCTGGTCAGAAAAAACAAAAAAACTATATGTTTTAAGCCAGAATAACCTCTACCTTTCAGAGAACCTACTTCCTTAGCTTTTCAATCTTGTCTTTAAACGCTTGCCATTTCACTTCTCCTTTACCAGCTGCCGAACAAATATCTTTGAACTGGCAGTACTGGCATTGCCAGTTTTGCGGATAATTAGTTAACCTTTCAGGAATGATATTAGCTTTGATTTTTTTATCAAGAGTCTCTAACCCTTTTATAAGAGATTGCGCAAGCTTTGGATCGTACTGAATCACAAAATCCTTTAACTCCGACGTGTCTTTGCTCATATAAAGCAGTATGCCTTTTGGGATTTTAAAGTAGTGCAAATAGAGCTGTATCTGGTTGACATTTTCTTCCTTTGGCTCTTCTAGTTTCCTAAAAATCATGCTGTTCATACTTTTGAAATCAACCACATAAAGCTCGTTATTCAAGGTAACTATGGCATCTGCTCTGCCAGAAATAAGCTCCTGCGGAGGTATACGGATCTCAGAGGCCCTGACAATCCCCAAACTAAACAAGGAATTCAAAATCTGCATCTGTATGTAGTCGCCGTGGTCAAACAATCTTAAAATCCTAGCATCCATTTTTTTTCTAGGTACATTTTTGAACTTAAAAAAAACAGCCCTGTTACACTTGCCTGCATCAGTAATATAAAAATGATGCTGTTCTCTATCTCTTTGCCTGTTCAGATAAAGTTGGTCTATAAGTTCTTTTAACATCGGAGGTCAAGATAGATCAAAGATTTATTAAGTATCATTATCTCTTTTTCCATTGAGGCGCTCTTCGAGCTCGCTTTAAACCGAACTTCTTACGTTCTCTCATGCGAGAATCGCGTGTTAAGAAACCGGTTTTTTTTAATCTCATGCGAAATTCAGAATTAAATTTTACTAAGGCTCTGGCAATGCCGTGCCTCAAAGCTTGAGCTTGAGCATGTAAACCTCCTCCATTTACTTTAGCTGAAACCTTGAACTTATCAAGGCAGTTTGTTTTCTCCAAAGCTTCTTTGGCAATCTGCTGCAACTCTAAAATAGGAAAATAGCTTTCTAATGATTTGTTATTGACCAAAAACTCTTTTTTGCCCTGAGCTTGTAGCCTAACTCGGGCCACAGCTGTTTTTCTCCTGCCAACTGCTTCAATATAACGTTCAGCTTTAACTTTCGGTTTAGCTTTCGGTTTAGCTTTTACTTTAGGTTTTGTTTTCTTTTTAGTTTTTTTAACTGCCATATATTTATTGGCACTTCAGCCTTTTAATCTGTTCTGCCCTTAATTTATTCTTGGGCAGCATCCCCCAAACAGTTCTCTTTAAAACCTCATCTGGTCTACTATCAAAAACCTTCTTCAACGGAGTTTCTTTCAATCCTCCTAAGTAGCCTGTGTGGCGGTAATATTTCTTCTGCTCCATTTTTCTGCCAGTAACCTTAATCTTATCAACATTTTTAACAACCACAAAATCACCCATATCCTGATTAGGCTGAAAATCAGGTTTTCCCTTGCCTCGTAATAAGACAGCGATTTCTGTAGCTAGTCTGCCCAGCACTCTGTCTTGAGCATCGATGGTGTGAGTTTGTCTTTTCATTTTACTAACTCGATTAAAGCCATTCTTGCTCCGTCTGACCTTCGAGGACCCAATTTAATAACTCTAGTATAACCACCCTTCCTTGTCTTGTATCTGGGAGCAATTTCAGCCATTAGCTTCTTAACTATTTTGGGAGAGAAAAAACAAGAAAGTCTTCTCCTGGAAGCTAAATTGCCTTTCTTGGCAATAGTAATGAACTTCTCGGTATAACTAGAAGCTTCTTTAGCTTTAGCTTCTGTTGTCTTGATTTTTTCTCGCAAAAGAAGAGCACTAGACAATGCCTTCAATAGTGCCCTGCGCTGATCTCTCTTCCTACTTAATTTTCTTCCTTTTTTTCTTTTTCGCATGTTTTTTAGCAGTACTTTTTTCAGCTCTCTTAACTTTCTTTGCCTTTTTTGCCTTTTTGACTCTTTTAACAAGAGTTTTCTCATGTAAAGTTTTTTCTTTCTTTTTCAAGCTTTCACCCAATAAAGAAAAGTGTTGAACCAGAACGTCAGAAGCCCGACTCACCGCCTCTTCCGGACTCAAGGTGCCATCGGTTTCCAAATCAACAAACAACCTGTCAAAATCAGTTTTTTCCCCGACCCGCATGCTCTCCACCCGGTAGCTGACTTTTCTGACTGGGGTAAAGATAGCATCTAAGGCAATGCTGCCAATCTCCAGCTTTCCCTTTTTTCTTGTCTCAACCGGCTCATAGCCCAACCCCTTCTCAATAAGAATTTCTATATCCAGATGAGCTCCTCTAGAAGTCAAAGTAGCCACGTGAGCATCTTTATTCATTAATTCTACCTGAGGAGACAAATCAAAAGCAGAACCTTTAACGATTTTCTCTCCTTTAATAGAGAGCTTTGCTTTTTGAGGTTCTTCAGTATGCAGCTTGAATCTCAACTGCTTAATATTAAGTAAAATAGTAACCACATCTTCAAGAACTCCGGGAATAGTTGAAAACTCGTGCTGTGCTCCTTTAATTTTAACTTGAGTAACAGCACTACCCTCTAAAGAAGAAAGTAAAACTCTTCTCAGGGTATTGCCAACAGTTACACCATAGCCTGGATAAAGGCTTTCAATTTCAAAAAGAGCTCGGTTCCCTTTTTTTTCGATGATTTTAGGTTGAGAAGGTAAAGGAATCATAATGATTTAAAAATTAATAATTATTTTTATCTTGAATAATACTCGAAAATAGTTGATATTTCAGCCGGAGGGCTGGATTCTTCCAAAGATGGTTTGCCTATCACCTCTCCCTCTAATTTCTCAGGGCTAATTTTTAACCAAGAAGGAGTCTGATGTTTTTTAAGCAAAGGAGTTATATTACTGAAAACTTTCTTTTTCTGAGAACCAAGGTTTATGCTTACTTTATCTCCTTTCTTTAGCTGATAGGCCGGAATATTAACTGGCTTGCCATTAATCAAGAAGTGTCCGTGAGAAACCATCTGGCGAGCATGGGGCCTGGAACCGCTTAAACCCAAACGAAAAATAACATTGTCAAAACGGCTCTCCAACTTCTGAATTAAAAGAGTGGAAGCGTCTTCAACGTGACTCCTTTTATTAAGAATTTCTTTGACATAGTTCCTAAACTGCTTCTCTTTTAAATTGTACCAGTTTTTAAGCTTTTGTTTCTCTCTCAATTCTTTAGCATATTCGGAAAAGGCCCGACGACCTCTCGTTCTCTTTTTCATGCCTGGTGCATAAGGTTTCCTAGTCAAAGAACATTTAGGCGACAGACACCTCTCGCCTTTTAAAAAGAGTTTAACGCCAAGTCTTCGACAAATTTTACATTTATTGTTTTGCATTATTATACTCTACGCACTTTAGGAGGTCGGCAACCGTTATGGGGCACTGGCGTAACGTCAGTAATAGAGGTAATCTCTAAACCTCTGGCAGCTAAAGACCTAATAGCTGATTCTCTACCCGAGCCAATGCCTTTAATAAAAACAGCAACCTTTTCAATGCCCATTTTCTTAATCGTCTGTGAAATGGTCTCTGCTACTTTGGACGCAGCAAAAGGAGTGGCTTTCTTTGTTCCTCTGAAGCCAATAGCACCAGCACTTGTCCAGGCTAAAACATTACCCCTTGAATCAGTCAAGGTAATAATGGTGTTGTTGTAAGAAGAAGCAACGTAAACCCTGCCTTCTTTTACCTTAATTGAAGGCACCTCTGTTTTAACTTCTTTTTTGACAGATGCTTCTACCTTTTCTCTTTCTTCAAGCAGCTCCTTTTCAGTTTTTTGAATTATCCGTTTTTTACCCATAGTTTATTAAGTCGGTTCGGGAGCTGGCTTTCTACCTGAACCAACTGTTTTTCTAACATTTCCCCTAACTGTTCTGCTGTTTGTTTTAGTCCTTTGACCTCTAACCGGCAGACCTTTAATATGACGCAGGCCTCGCCAAGAACCAATGTCTTTCAACCTTTTAATACCCATCATCCTTTCCCTTTTTAGTTCTCCCTCAATTTTGTAGTCCTTCTCAATGATTTCTCTAAGTTTGTTAACTTCGGCCGCTGAAAGCTTCGAAGCTTTGGTCTCTGGATTTATCTTGGTTTGATCTAGGATTTTTCCACTCAAAGAACGACCTATGCCGTAGATATAGGTCAGCGCAGTTTCTATTTGCTTTTCTTCTGGAATGTTAACTCCAGCAATTCTTGGCATAAATTAAAATTAACCCTGACGTTGTTTATGTTTTGGGTTTTTGCAGATGACGTAGATTTTTCCTTTTCTACGAACTATTTTGCAGTGTTTACAAATTTTTTTAACCGATGGTCTAACTTTCATTGTTTTCCCCTGTATGTTATTCTGCCCTTGCTTTCATCATAGGGAGTTGTCTCCACCGTCACCTTGTCGCCCGGTAATACCTTAATATGAAACATACGTAATCTACCAGCCAAATGGGCAATAATCTCCTTGCCATCATCCAACCTAACCTTAAAATGAGTACTGGGCAAAGCCTCAATAACAACTCCATTTTTGCTTAAACTTTGTTTTTTTGCCTTCATTATTCTAAACAATTACTTATGATACCAGGGCTGCTAAATTTAGTCAAGGATTAAGCTAATCTTAACTCTATCTGCATTTTCAGGTGATTTGTTTATCCAAAACGGCCAGAGCCTTACCCCAACTTTATCAATCTCGGGGAAGCTTCCCAAAACGCTCTTTATCTCATCTGGTCTTTTATCTTTGACTGCTTCTTTCAAGGAAACCTCGTCAATAGCTGAATAAATCTCACTTGTCATCTCAATGTCTAAAATCATTCTGCCTTCCTCTAAGTCAACATCTTTGACCGAATAGCCAATAGTCAAAGCTCCAGCAACTAATTCTTTTTCTTGAGGAATCTGACTAAGAATATAGTTTTTGGCAAAATCTTCCAAATTCTGTTTTTTAAAGACCAAGGCTTTAACTTGAGCTTTAACCTGAAAGACAAAACTATCTACTTCCTGATCTTTTTCTGCTAGAGGGGTAATTTGAGTAATTTGTCCAGTTATAGCTTCTTCAACAAGAATATAGTTCTGGGAAGACGTGAACTCTTCTAAAGCTGTCTGGCAGTTAGTTAAAGCTTCTTCTTCTAAAGCTTCTTGAGCTTTATTCAAATCTTCCTGGCTTACCTGGGCTACCTCTTGCTTCATGCCACCGACCATCGGCTCAAAAGACTTAGCATAAAAAGCAGTGTATCTTGGAGTCCCGGCAAATCCAGGAATGGAAAAGGTTGAAGGCCCAATATTGTATTCCTCGCCCGCTTCCCCTGCTTCAACCGTAATATCAATTTCTCCAGGCACTAACCTGCCTCCTTCATAGTGACCTCCGGGAATAGTCACTCTTTTTGGCGTACGAAATAGCTTACCGTCATCGGAAACAAAACGAGTTGTTGCTATCAATATCTGAGACAGTGTTGAGTAAGCGTTGTAAATCCGGATTATGCCTGAAGCTTTAACGCTTTTAAGCTTGCTGCCGGTAGAGGGAAACTTAGCAGAAGCAGATTGCTCTTTTGTCACTATTTCTCCAGGAATAGAAGTCGTTGTATTTTGAGATATATCAACCATTACTTGTTTTTCAAACTGTACTTGTGATTTAACTGGCCAAATCTCTAAAGTAGCTTTATCTTCAATAAAAACATAGCTTAAAATAATTATGAGCAGGAGAGCACCAATAGATAAAATCGGAGCTTTGGGGACAAAGCGTCGGGGCTTGCTCCGACGGATTGGTTTTTTGACTGGAGCTATTTCTACCTCTTTGGGCGGGATAACATCAAAAACTTTTTTCTTATTTGCCATATATTTATTATTCTAAAATTGCTCTAATTCTTCTAACACCTGCTCCCGAGCTTTCTTCTTTAATAATTTTAAAGTGGCCAAGCTCTGAAGTTCTCTTAACGTGAGGACCAGCGCAGATTTCTTTTGAAAAGTCATTAATGGAATAGACAGTTACTTTGAGAGGATATTTCTCTTTAAAAAAAGCTAAAGCACCAAATTCCAAGGCTTCTTCATATTTCATTTCAATCTTTTCAACCTGTAAATCATCTTTGATCTTCTGATTTACTATTTTTTCCACTTTTCTGATTTCAGCTTCAGTCACTTTGCAAGGATGAGAAAAATCAAAACGAAGCCTGGCTGGAGTAATATCTGAACCCATTTGCTTAACATGAGAACCTAAAACTTTCCTTAAGGCCGCATGCAGCAAATGAGTGGCCGTATGAAGCTTAGCTGATTCAAAGCCGGCCTCCTTGCCCACTCCACCAAATTTCTTCTCTCGGCCTGCCCTGGAAACAGCCCGATGTTTTTCAAAAGCTTCCTCAAACCCTCTTTTATCAATCTTTAAACCTTTCTCTCTAGCTAACTCTTCTGTCACCTCTAAAGGAAAACCATAAGTATCGAAAAGATGAAAAGCATCCTGGCCATCAATATCTCCTAAGGTGGCGATCTTTTCAAACTGCCTCAGGCCTTTAGCTAAGGTCTTAGAAAACTTTTCTTCTTCTTTCTGGATAACGGTTAATATATCGGGCTCCTGCCTCTTCAATTCTGGATAAATGTCTTGATAAATTTCAATAACTTTTTTAGCTAAAGGAATTAAAAAGTTGCTGGGAAAATTGAGTAATCTGCCAAGTCTTATAATCCTCCTCAAAATCCTTCTTAAAATGTAACCTTGTTCAACATTTGATGGAAAAATGCCTTCAGCAGCTAGAAAAACAACACCTTTAATATGATCAACAATAATGCGGTAAGGTTTGGGATTCTGACTGTAGGGTTCTGGAGAAATTTTCTCAATCTCTTTTAAAAGTGGTTTGAATAAATCTGTTTCAAAAACTGAAGGCACACCCTGCGAGACCGCCGCCAATCTTTCCAAACCCATGCCAGTATCAACTCCTTTTTGCTTCAACAAAGTTAAACTTCCATTTTTATCCTGATGATATTCATTAAAAACCAAGTTCCAAATCTCAAGAAAGCGACCGCAACTACAATTGGGCAGACATTTCTTTCCTTTTTCACAGGGTTGAGAAGTCAGTTCATAATGAATCTCGGTGGTTGGCCCGCAAGGACCAGCTTGGCCAGTCGGCCCCCAGAAATTATCCTCTCTAGAAAAACCAGAAATTTGGTTTGAAGAAACGCCTAAACTCTGCCAGATTTTCTTTGATTCTTCATCTTCTGGCATTTCTTTATCTCCCTTAAAATAGGTAAACCATAGCTTTCCAATTGGAATTTTGTATTGTTTTGTTAAAAGTTCTAAAGCCAATGCCATTGCTTCTTTCTTAAAGTAACCGCCGAAACTGAAGTTTCCCAGCATTTCAAGGAAAGTTAGATGGGAAATATCTCCAACTATATCAATATCAGAAGTACGGAAACATTTTTGGCAAGAGGCTGTTTTTTTACCATAAGGAGATTTCTTGCCTAAAAAATATTCCTTGAACTGCTGCATGCCAGCAGTAGTAAATAAAACAGAAGGATCAGTCGGCAAAAGTGAAGATGAGGGTACAATTTTGTGTCCTTTTTTCTTAAAAAAACTTAAAAACTCTTGCCGTAGTTTCTTGGAAGTCATTTCAATTATTATATTATATCCAATTAACAGCTTTTAAGCAACAAATCTCAAACAATCAAAAAAGGCCAAAGGTGCCCTCCGCTTCGAGAGAGCCTCGAAAAGCGGAAAGCACCTCTAACCTCATCTGTTTAAAATGGAGGAGGGAGATTACGTTGTAATCACCCTCCTCTTTGACTGCCGCACTAGAAGACGTCTTGGTCGAGGAATCTTCTTTTTCACTAAGGGCAGCAAGAAAAGCTGCCGAATGGAAGAAGATGAAGAATTGTATCTAGCATTTGCAACAAACTTATTAGCCGTGGATAATAATGGATAAGTTCCTAGTTTTAATAGTAAATCCTGTTTTTCTAAACTAGGAAAGTTTGTCCTAAGCTCTTTAAGAATTCTCTCCTTCCGGAAAGAATTTGAAAGAGTCCATAGAATAAACTTTTTGGAACATTCCTCAACTACCACAGCGCCAGGTTCACTTTCTAATAGTCTTTCAAGAATCTTACTAGTTTTCATTAGACTTACCTCCTTTCTATTTTATATGAGCGGCACGAAATTCGTATTTTTCAATGTTCATTTCCCAACTCTCAAATTCACGATGGATATCTTGAACTTGAGAGATCGGAGGATTTATATTGGATTTAACATAATATTTAATAAATCCTCCTTGCTCTCGCCTACTTTTCATTCTTGCAGGCGATAGCTTCTTCTAGGTCTTCCCTATTTCGAAGCGGGAAGAACACTCCACTTATGACAGTATATGCCATCTCAGCACCCCCTTATTATTTTTTTTAAACTAACAAACGACTCTCGAAGAGAGAGCCGTCTGTGAAATTATAATATAGAAAAGTTATTGACCCTCTCTACGTCTGTATTATAGCATGCCTTCTCAGCTTTGTCAAGTCCTAATCCTTTAATTCGTCACAAAATGATAACTACTAAACACAAAGGGGGTTCTGAAAGGTAGTTTAAAAACACAGAACCCCCTAAACTTGGTAGGACATCTCCTGACCAGTCAAAGAAAGGAGATCTCCTATAAAAAACGTGCTTTAATCAATCTTATGAAAACCACGACCTCTTGTCAATGTGGAAAACTAGGTAAGCCTCCTCTTTCAGCATGTCTTGTTATTAAGAGATAATTATCTAATCACCCCACCACCTAAAAGCTCTTCACCTCTATAAAATACCACTGATTGGCCGGGGGTTATAGCACGTTGGGGTCGATTAAAGATAACTTTGTTTTTATAGACAGTGGCTGGGCTAAGTGCTGAACGGTATCTAATTTTTGCCTTAACTTTCAAAGGCAGTTTTGGAGCTTTTCCAGAAATCCAATTAACATTTTTAAAAGTTAATTCTTTCCTCAATAAATCTTTTTCTTTTTTAGTCACTATCAAAAGATTCTTCTTTAAATCTTTTTTCAAAACCCAGAAAGGACCGCCACTCAATCCTATCCCCTTTCTCTGTCCGATGGTGTAAAAAAGCAAACCCTGGTGCTGACCTAAAACTTTTCCTTTAACATCAATTATGTAACCTGGCTTCCTTTTAATATAACGAGATAAGAATTGTTCTGTGGTTTTTTGGACAAAGCAAACTTCCTGAGATTCAGGAGTTTCAAATACTGGCAACTTAAATTCCTTGGCTAATTTTCTTATCTCAGGCTTGGTATAGTGTCCGTTAGGAAACAAAATATGCTTCAATTGTTTCTGAGCAAGCTGCCAAAGAAAATATGACTGATCTTTTTCTTTATCTCTGGCTTGCAGCAATTTAGAACCAACCCTTCTGACATAATGACCTGTAGCCATCCATCCACCAAAATTAAACTTTATTTTCTTATTACAAACTATGCAAGGATTAGGAGTACGGCCAGCCCGATATTCAGCTAGAAAATAATCAATAACCTCCTTTTTAAATTCCTTCCTCAAGTCTAAAACTCGGAGGGGAACTTTTAAAGCCTTAGCAACTCTTTTTGCTCTTTTTTCTGCTTCTCTGAGGCAAGGCAAATCATAGAGTTCTATAAAAACTCCGCTCACATTAAAACCAGCCCTTTTCAAAAGGGCCGCAGCAACAGAAGAATCAACACCGCCTGACATAGCCACAATTATTTTAGCTGTAGCGGTCCGCGACGACTGAAGCAACATATGACTCTGGCTTAATCTTTGGTTCAAAACCATTACCACGAATAAGGCCAGTCACTTCTTTTATCATATCTTTTGTCTGGCCGTTTTCTCCAACATCAGCATGGATGTAACGAAATTCGAAATCAAAGGAGTCAGCTCTTTTGGTTCTTTTTTCCACTTTCTCCCTTAAGGATAAAGCAAGCTCACAAGATAGCATAACTTCATTCAAAATCCTTGACTTCCAATTGAAAAACTTTCTCTCAGCAGGAGGATATTTTATTCTCTTAAGAAAAAACCTGCCTCCTTCGCCTTTTCTTAAAACAACAACTGCCAAAGGGAAATTAGGCTCCTCTCCAGAAGAAGAATCGCAGCCAACAATAATTTCGTATGACTTGTCAGGCTTCTCTCCCATGTATTGGAACAATGCTTTAACCATCTGGTCGAATGTCAAATTTCCCTGCGTTGGATTATAAAAATGACCGTTATTAAGAATGTCTTGCATATTTATCTCCTAATATTCTATTGTAAAAAAGCAAATAAGTCAAGTATTTTTAACAATGTCAATGAATTCTTGAGGTTTCAAAGAAGCTCCACCAACCAATAAGCCCTGAAAGCCAGCCTGTTTAATGTATGATTTGGCATTCTGGGAATTGACACTGCCGCCATATAAAATAGGCACCTTGCCGCCAACAATCTTTTTAATGCTGAGCCTCATCTTTTTTGCTCTCAAAGGACTACAAGCTTTTCCTGTGCCAATAGCAAAGAGGGGCTCGTAAGCTACAATTAGTTTTCCTTTAATCTTTTTGGGAATTTGAGAAAGCTTATCAATGCATAAAATCGGCTTTAAACTCACTTTTAAAACAGCCTTTATTTTTTTAGCAATCATCTCGTCTGTCTCTTTAAAATGCTTTCTTCTTTCCGAATGACCGACGATAACGTATTTCACTCCTAAATTCTTCAACATTAAAGCCGAAACTTCACCAGTGAAAGCTCCTCTATTTTCCCAAAAAACATCCTGAGCGCCAGTAGCTTTCAGACTGGACAAATAAACAAACGGTGGACAAATTATTCCATCAGCTTTTTTCACACGATTAAAAAGAAGTTTAGCTTCTTTTAAGCTTGAGGGATTCATTTTCCAATTGGCAACGATTAAGGGCTTCATGTAACTATGAAAATACTTAAAGTAGTTAAGGTAACTATAACAGCAGCAATAACTACACCAATACTAATTAAAGGAAAAGCTTTTTTAAAAGGAATGCCAAAGACAAAGGCACACAAAGAACCTGTCCAAGCACCAGTAAAAGGCAAAGGAATGGCTACCAAAACAACCAAAGCATATTCTTTCCAGCGCTCAAACTTATCTGTATGTTTTCTCCTTGCTCTTTCAAACAACCAAGTAAAGAAACGGTTAAAGAAGTAAAAGTGAGAACTCAAATATTTAGAAACAGCCTCCAGCAACCAAAGAAGCAAAAGAACAGGAATCAAGTTACCAACGATTGAAATTAAAAAAGAAGACCAAAACGGCATTTGATAAACACCCAGAGCAATAGGAATAGAACCCCTTAATTCCAAAATCGGCGACATGGCTATCAAAAGAATTTTAAACTCAGCAATCATTTAATATTAAAATATTATATCACAGTTAAAATCTTTGCTCCATTCTTAGTAACAATGATCATATGTTCAAAGTGTGCTGAAAGAGAACCATCAGCAGTTTCAAAACCATGGCCATCTTTTGATTCTCTAATATGGTAATCCCCCGCTGTAGCCATTGGCTCCAAGCATAAAGTCATGCCTTCTTTTATCTCGAGACCTGCTTTTCTTTTTCCATAATTTAAAATCTGGGGTTCTTCATGAAGTTTTCTGCCAATGCCATGGCCACAAAGCTCTCTGACTACATTAAACCCCTGGGATTCAACATGTCTTTGAATTGTATTGCCAATATCACCCAAAGTATTGCCGGGTTTAATCTTTTTAATACCTCTTTTTAAGGCTTTTTTAGTAACTCTGATTAACCTTTGGGTTTCAGGAGGAACTTTGCCAACCGGCAACGTCACGGCCATATCAGCATGGAACCCTTTATACAAAATACCTAAATCAAGTGAAAGAATATCACCTTCTTTTAAAATTCTATCAGAAGGTATAGCGTGAACAATCTCTTGATTAATAGAAGCACACAAACAAGCAGGATAACCCTCATATCCTTTAAAAGAACATTTGCTGCCAGATTCTAAAATCAGGGCTTCTGCAGCCCTGTCTAATTCTTTGGTACTAACTCCTGGTTTAACTTTCTTTTCCAGCTCTTTCATGATACGAGCCAGAATCTTGCCACCTTCAGCCATTATCTTGATTTCTTGAGCAGTTTTAATAGTAATCATTTGACAGCTTTTAAAATATCTTTAAATACTTTTTCAACTGACTGCTTGCCATTTATTTTTTTAACCTGCAAATCCTCCCCTTTAAAATATTTTACCAAAGGAAATGTTCTTTCTTTATATTCTTTTAACCTGATCTTAATAACCTCTGAATTGTCATCCTTGCGGATGATTAATTCTGAACCATCAATAGGACACTTAGTCAGTTTAGCAGTTTCTTTAGTGTATAAAATAGGATGCCGCATTAACCGACAGCTTCTGCGGTGAGAATTTCTCCAAATAGATTCTTTGGCACTTAAATTAAGTAAAATTACTTTGATATTCTTTATGCCGTATAATTTTTTTAAAACAGGGACTACTTCTTTGCCTTCGTAGAGCGTCCTGGGAGAACCGGAAGTTGTAATCCCTTTTCCTTCTTGAGCCAATTCCTTAATTTTATCCTTAACCCAAAAAGCAATCAAAGGAGGGCTCATTAACTCGCCTGATTCCCTCATTTTTTTCTCGTCTAATAAAAAATATTTCTTGTTGTTGACCAGAACAAAATCGTCTTTTTTAGCATTGGCCAAATTTCTCTCAATAATTTCACTTGTTTCTAAGTGGTAGAAATCAAATTTCTCAGCCAAAAGCTCGGCCTGGGTTCCTTTGCCAGAACCTGGTGGTCCTAAAACAATAATGAATAGCTTAGAACGTTTCATATTCTCTCATTTGTAATTGAGCATTGATTTGGCGCATTGTCTCCAAGACAACTGAAACAGTAATAAGCAAAGCCGTACCACCAATCAAGAAAGAAAAGACAGTAATGCCAGTAGCACCGCCAATAATTGAAGGCAGAACAGCTATCGTGCCTAAAAACAAAGCTCCAATCAGCAGAACCCTATTTAGAATATAGTGAAGGAAGTTGGCTGTTGATTCGCCTGGCCTGATACCTGGCACAAAGCCACCCATTTTCTGCAGATTAGAAGAAATTGATTTGGGGTCAAAGGTAACAGCCGTATAAAAGTAAGTAAAAAGGCAGACCAAAAGAAAGTATAAGATGCCGTAAACCCAGGCATTTTCAAAAAGGTCACCAACATACTGAGCAACAGAACCAACCATGCCAGGAGCACCTGACAGGAAGTTAGCAACCATACCAGGAAAAAGCATGATTGATAAAGCAAAGATAATCGGTATAACGCCTGCTGGGTTAACGTTCAAAGGCAAATAGGTAGAGACACCCCCATACATTCTCATACCCCTGACTCTTTTAGCATAAGAAACAGGTATGTTCCTTCTTCCTTCGTTTATCATAACAACTCCAGAAATAATTAACAAAGCCATGCCGAGGAAGAGCAAATAAGCTGGTAGTTGAGAAGGCTCCCACTTAACCAGGGTTTCTCTGATACTTTGAGGGACCCTAGCAATAATTCCAGCAAAAATCAACAAGCTGACACCATTGCCAATACCTCTTTCAGTAATCAGCTCTCCCAACCACATTAAAAATAAACAGCCAGCTGCCACGGTCACGACTGAGGTAAGAATAGTGGTTAGGGTAAGGGCGCCAATAGCTCCTTGTTTTTGCAGCAAAGTCAGCATAGCATAGCCCTGCATCATGGCTAAGGGCACGGTTAAAAGTCTGCCGTACTGATTAAACTTCTGACGGCCAGCCTCGCCTTCTTCTTTATACATGCGCTCCAAAGGAGGAAAAATCATGGTCAATAACTGCATAATAATGGTGGCCGTGATATAAGGACCTAAACCTAGCATAATAATTGATAGATTAGACAAAGTACCACCGGTAAAGAGGTTCAAAAGCCCAAAGATTTGAAACTGCTCAAAGAAAGATTTGAGGTTTTCAATATCAATGCCGGGCATAGGAATATTGGCCATCAGCCTAAAAACAACAAAAACAGCCAAAACAAAAAGAATCTTTTTGCGAAGATCGCGAATCTTAAATACTTGGATGACTTTATTTAGCCACTGCATTAGTTTTAAGTTTCTCTTTAACTGATTTAGAAACTGAACATCCCTCAATGGTTAGAGCTTTGGCAATCTTTCCCTTGCCTAAAATCTTAACAAGAGGCATCCTCCCTTTTATTTTACGAATTAATCCCTTTTCTAACAAGATTTTAGGGCTTACCTTGTCGCCTGACTTGAATTTCTTTTCAAGCACCTCAAAATTAATAACAACAGGTTTTGTTGTTTGAGGATTAAACTTGTAGCCTCTCAACTTAGGATACCTTTTAATCAAACTGCGAATCACCGGCTTCATCCTTTTGCCAGCCCTTGATTTCTGGCCCTTCATTCCTTTGCCAGAATAAGTACCTCTTTTGCCGCCTCTGCCTACTCTTTTTCTTGTTTTTTTCTTATGAGTTGGTTTAAGTTCGTGGAGTTGCATGAGCTTTTAATTTTTTTAATGCTTCCATAGTTGCTCTGGCATTACCAATCTTATTGCCGGTCCTACCCAATATCTTAGAAGAAATATTTTTAATACCAGCTAAATTACAAACTACTCTGACAGTGCCTCCAGCCACCAATCCCCTGCCTTTCCTCTGAGGCCTTAATAGAACACGAGCTGCCCCGACTTTAGCTTCTACCTCATGGGGAATACTATCTTCAACAATAGGCACCTCTATTAAATATTTCTTAGAAAGGCGGGTTGCTTTTTCAATGGCTAACCGGACATCAGAGCCTTTAGCTATGCCCAAACCTACTTTACCTTTCTTGTCACCGGTGACAATGACTGCTCTAAATCTCATCTTCCTGCCGCCAGCCCGGGTATGAGAAACGCGAGCTAAATCCAAAAGCTTGGATTCAAATTCATCCTTTGGTTTATCCTTTCCAAATTTTCTAAATCTATCTCTTTGCATAAATTTAATTTTGAAAAAATCAAGATTCTCGCTGAAAGAGAGGTTCTTAAAACTTTAAACCGCCTTCTCTGGCGCCCTCGGCCAAAGCTTTTACTTTGCCGTGGTATTTATAGCCGCCTCGGTCAAAAACAACTTTCTCGATCTTTTTCTCTAATGCTTTTTTGGCGATGAGTTTCCCCACTTTTTTTGCCTTATCAACATTTGCCTCTCCCTGAACAGCAATAAGGGTTTTTCCTTTTTCATCGTCAATCAGTTGAGCATAAATATACTGATGGGATCTGAAAACGCAAAGTCGCGGCACTTCAGCACTACCTGCTATTTTAGCTCTCACTCTTTTATGACGTCTTAATCTCTTTTCTTGCTTCTTTAACATATTAAGTAGTGGTGACTGCTCTTTTACCGACTTTTCTTCTAATTTGCTCACCAACGTATCTAATGCCTTTTCCTTTGTAAGGCTCGGGCGGTCTGACCTTTCTGATTTTAGCAGCTGTTTGGCCAACCAGTCCTTTGTCAATGCCAGAGACAGTAATCATATTCTTTTCAACAGCAAACTTAATGCCTTCAGAAGCTTTTATCTTAACTGGATGAGAAAAGCCAATGTTTAAAACTAAATCCTGGCCTTCTAGATTAGCCTTGTAGCCAACACCTTCCATCTCCAGCTTCTTTTCGTAGCCTTCGGTCACTCCCTTGACCATATTTTGCAGCAAAGCTCTAGTTAATCCCCAAAAAGCTTTGGTGTTTTTGGTTTCAATCTGGGGAGTTAACAAAACCTTGCCTTCCTTTACTTCAGCCTTAATTTCTGGCCTAACTTCAAAAAAGAGTTCGCCCTTTGGACCTTTAATTAAAACCTTCCTGTCATCAATTTTTACTTCCACTCCCTGAGGTATTTCAATTGGTTTTCTACCTATACGAGACATAGTATTTACCAAACTTCACAAAGGATTTCTCCTCCTAATTTTTGGCGTCTAGTTTCTTTGCCAGTCATCAACCCTTTAGAAGTAGAAATTATGGCAATGCCATAACCTCCTTTGACTTTTCTAACTTTCTTGGCTGACAAATAGATTCTCTGACCCTGCTTGGAAACTCTTCTTAACCCGGAGATGACCGGCACCTTGTTTTCATACTTCAAAGTAATCTCAAGAGACTTCTTTTCTTTTCTACCAGATTTAACAACTTTTTCAATAAAACCCTTTTTCTCTAAAACCTTAGCAATCTCAAACTTTAAATTGGAAAAAGGAACCTCTACTTGAGCATGCAAAACAGCCTGAGCATTCCTTATTCTATTTAACATGTCAGTTATGGGATCCATATAATTACCAACTTGATTTTTTAACACCTGGTATTAAACCTTTATTAGCCATTTCCCGGAAACAAATGCGACAAAGTCCGAACTTCCTCATATAGCCTCTTTTTCTGCCGCAACGAAAACAGCGCCTGACAATTCGAGACGAAAACTTTGGTTTTTTCTTTGATTTTGCAATTTGAGCTTTAGTTGCCATATTATTTAATAGGAAAACCTAATAATTTCAGGAAGGCCAATGCCCTTTCATGATTTTTAGCTGTTGTTACGACAGAAATCTCAAAGCTAAAGATTTGTTTCGTCTTCTCTGGCGAAATTTCGGGAAAAGCAATGTGTTCTCTGATAGCTAAGGTTAAATTACCATTTTTGTCAACTGACTTCTGCTCAATGCCTCGGAAATCACGAGAACGAGGCAAAGCCACATTAATAAGTCTCTCTAAAAAATCATACATCTTCTGGCCCCTTAAAGTGACGGAAGCACCAAGAGGCATACCTTTCCTTGTTTTAAAGGAAGCAATGGCTTTCTTGGCCCTGGTCAAAATAGCTCTCTGCCCGGCAATCAAAGACAAATCATTAACAATGGCTTCCTGAATCTTTTTCTGTTCAACTGCCGTCTTGCCAATAACGTGCGAGCCAAAACCATTATTTAAAACAACCTTAATAATCTTGGGCACAGCCATGGTATTTTTGTAGCCGAACTTCTCCATCATCTGTGGCACAACTTCTTTTATATATTTATCTTTTAAGCGCATCATATTTCTTGGCCGCATTTCTTACAAATACGGTATTTTTTACCTTCAATTAATTTATGCCCCACTCTGGTCGGCTTGCCGCACTTGGAGCAAATCAACTTAACATTGGAAATACTAAAACTAGCTGGCATTTCAACAATCTGGCCCTTTTCCCCTGATTTCTTCGGCTTAACATGCTTTTTCCTAATATTAGCACCTTCAACTACCACCTTGCTCTTTCCAGGAAAAACATCTAAAACCTTGCCGTGTTTGCCACGGTCTTTGCCAGAAATTATTAATACCTGGTCGTTCTTTTTAATCTTCATATTAATTCTTGAGCTAAACCGGCTATTTTGTCAAAACCTTTTTCTTTTAATTCTTTAGCTACGGGGCCAAAGATCCTGCCGCCTTTCGGCTCTTTTGTTTTAGCGTCTAAAATAACGCAGGCATTATCGTCAAACCGAACGTAAACTCCCGTTGATCTTTTGTAAGCTTTTTTTTGCCTGATAATAACGGCTCTGACTACTTCATGTTTTTTGACAATCTTCCTCGGCTCAGCTTTCTTAACTGTGCCAACGATAACATCGCCGAGCTGAGCATAGCGGTGACGCGTGCCGCCCAAAATCTGAAAACACTGGAGTGTTTTAGCTCCGCTGTTATCAGCAACTTTTAACATGGTCTGGGGTTGAATCATATTTTTTTAATCACTTTCCATTTTTTATCTTTACTAACTGGCCGGCATTCTTCAATAATCACCTTGTCACCAAGAGTATACTCCTCTTTATCAAAATGGGCTTTATATTTCTTATGAATTTTGTACCTTCTCTTGTATTTAGGATGTTCCTTAACCCTCTCAACCTTAACTACGACGGTGTTTGCCATCTTGTTTGAGGTGATAATACCTTGTAATTGTCTTTTTGGCATATTATTTTTCTTTTAACATTGTTAGAATGCGGGCAATATCTTTTTTTAATTCCCTGATTACCCTGACATTTTTAACCTTACCAGAAGCCAAGTCAAACTTTAAGGTTCTCAACCGCTCTTTGCTGTCTATCAGCATTTTTGTTAATTCTTTTTTATTTTTGGTTCTCAGCTCAGTAATCTTCATGTTATTTTTTAATAAACTTAGTCTTAATTGGCAATTTATCGCTAGCTCTTGAGAAAGCCTCTTTAGCCATCTCTTCTTTTATCCCTTCTAACTCAAAAAGTATTCTGCCGGGCTTAATAGAAAAAGCATAGTGGTCAACTGCGCCTTTGCCACCGCCCATGGGCACTTCTGTTCCTTTTCGGGTAACAGGCTTGTCAGGAAAAATACGGATCCAGAGCTTGCCGCCCTTTTTCAAATATCTGATAATGGCTCTTCTTGAAGCTTCAAGCTGACGAGTAGTAAGCCACTTTGCCTCCAAAGCCTTTAAGCCAAAACTGCCGAAGCTGAGTTCTGAACCTCTAATTTCAACGCCCTTGCCTCGACGTCGGCCCTTGTGCCATTTTCGATGTTTTACTTTCTTAGGATAAAGCATATTTAGTCAAACTTTTCTCCTTTGTAAATCCAAACCTTAACGCCAATCACACCGTAAGTACAAAAAGCTTCACTTTGCTTGTAATCAATAATTGACCTCAAGGTTTGACGCGGCAAACGACCTTTTTTAAGCCATTCTCTTCTGGCAATCTCTGAACCACTTAATCTCCCGGAAATCTCAATCCTGGCTCCTTTGACTTCTTTACTGGCCATAATCTTTTCCATAGCCTGCCTTATAACCCGGCGGTGAGGCATTCGTTTCTCTAACTGCTGGCTGATCCATTGAGAAGCCAGAGAAGCTGAAGCCCAGACATTTCTAATCTCTCTAATTTCGATTCTTAATTCTCTTTTTTCTTTTGAGGGCAGAATTCTTTCTATTTCTTTCTTTAACTCCTCAGCTCCTTTGCCTCCCCGGCCAATAATTAAACCAGGTCGGCCGCTGTTAATAATAACATTAACTTTGCCGGGAAATCTTTCAATTTCAATACGCTCAACAGCACTATCTTTTAACTTCTCTTCTAAAAACTCTCTAATTCTAAAATCCTCTTCCAAATACTGAGGAAGCTTTTTCTTGCTTAACCAGCGGGAATCCCAATCCTGAGAATCCTTTAAGCGAAATGCTTTGGGGTGAACTTTATGTGACATGTTTTTTAGTTTTTTTAGCCTTTTCTACGGAAAGCTTACGGCTTTTCTTTTTGGGTTTTTGGGCTACCTTTTTCTTAATCTCTGATAAAACTATAGTCACGTGAGAGGTTCTCTTCTGTATTTCATAGGCCTGGCCTCTAGCTCGAGGCATCCATCTTTTGTACTTTGGCCCTTCATCAACAGTAATCTTTGATATGTAAAGGTTGCTGGCAGAGGACTCTTTGCTCTTAGCATTAGCTGCAGCTGAGTTTAAAAGCTTTAATAAAGGAAGAGCTGCTCCCTTAATAGTGAATTTCAAAACAGTCTGAGCCTGCTCAACTGACTTACCGCGAATCAAGTCAGCGACCAACCTGACTTTCCTGGGAGCTATTCTTAAATATCGTAAAGTGGCTTGAAAAGGCATAAAATTATTCTGATTTTTCTCCTTTTGCTTCTTCTAATTTGGCTGCTTCTTGCTCGGTTTGTTTTGCCTCCGTTTCTCTCTGCATTCTGCCACCGTGCCTGCCGAATTTGGTGGTTGAAGCAAACTCACCTAATTTGTGACCGACCATATCTTCTGAAATATAGACTGGCACATGTTCTTTGCCATTATGTACACCAAAAGTAAAGCCAACCATCTCCGGAGTAATGGTGCACGCCCTGCACCAGGTCTTAATAATGGTTTTAGTGCCAGGCTTTAAATCTTTAATCTTCTTTAATAGTTTTTGGGCCACATACGGACCCTTTTTAAGACTTCTTGCCATATTATTTCTTACGTCTTCTTTGAATAATATATTTATCTGTCCATCTCCTCTTTCTTGTTTTAACTCCTAACGCTGGCTTGCCCCAAGGAGTCTTTGGGTATTTTAAGCCAATTGGCGCTTTCCCTTCTCCTCCGCCATGCGGATGATCAGCAGGAACCATAGCTGTACCTCTGACAGAAGGCCTTCGACCCCTATGGCGAGCCCTCCCTGCTTTGCCTAATTTCATGTAACGCTTTTCCGGCCTGGAGACAGCGCCAACCGAAGCAAAACATTCCTGAAGTATTTGTCTGACTTCGGTAGAAGGCATTTCCAAATGAGCATATTTTCCTTCGTGGGCCAAAACTTCAGCCCCAGTACCTGCTCCTTTCGCTAGTTTACCGCCTCCACCTGGAATAATCTCAATATTGTAAACTATGGTACCCACAGGAATATTCTTTAATTTCATGCGGTTGCCAGGCTTTAAATCAGCTTTCTCTTGGCAAATAACATCGTCGCCAACTTTTAAATGCTGGGGAGCTATACGGTAGCGCTTGTCGCCATTTTCATATTCCAAGAGAGCAATGAAAGAGGTACGATAGGGATCGTATTCTAAGCTGATAACTTTTGCTTTTATATTGAGTTTCTCTTGGCCGAAATCAATAATACGGTAAAGCTTTTTAGCTCCGCCGCCCTTGTGCCTGACTGTTATCCTGCCAGAAGTAGCTCTGCCAGCCTTTTGCTGCAATCTCAAAACTAACCTCTTTTCAGGCTTTTTCTTAGTCAACATTTTAAAGTCTTCTTTTGTCGATTGATTCTTCAACATATTTTACCTTGGTAAAACTTCTATCTTTTGGCCTTCTTTTACCTTAATAATGGCTTTCTTGTATCCCTTTCTCCAGCCTTCAACCCTGCCCAACCTTCGTGCTTTGCGAGGAATATTAACAATCTTAACTGAAACCACATCTACTCCGTAAAGATCCTCAATCGCTTTGGTTATCTCTTTCTTGTTGCTTCTTGGAAAAACTTTGAAAACATATTGATTGTTTTTGGTTAAATCAGTAGCTTTCTCTGTCACATGAGGCTTTTCCAAAACTCTAGGAGCTACTTCAGAGATTTTCTTGGGCCTTACAGGAATTTTGGCCTTAACCGGAGCTTTGGTTTTTTTGACAGGCTTAACTTTGGGTTTCTCAACAATCTTCTTTGCTATTTTCTTAACTTTCTTTTCTTTCTTTTTCTCTTCCACCTTCTTCTTTTTTCTAAAAATATCTAATAAAGCCATGATTATTTCAAAAAGGTTTGTTTTATTATTTTAATTGCCTCTTTTGGCATAACTAAATATTTAAAATTAAGTAAATCTAAAGTATTTAAATCTTTTGCCTGGATTGTTTCAGATTGAGAAAGGTTCTTAGTAGCTTTAATAATATTCTGATTTATAGCAGGTAAAACGATCAAAGAACTTCTTTCTTTGCACGGCAGTTTCCTTAATATCTCAGCCATTAATTGTGTCTTGGGTTTTTCAATCTTTAAAGCGTCCATCAAAATGAGCGAGTTATTCTTTGCTTTGGCTGACAAAACCATCAAAAGAGCTTTTCTCTTCATTTTTTTGTTAATCTTTTTCTTAAATACTCTTTTTTTGGTTGGACCGAAAGTTATACCGCCCCCTCGCCAAATTGGCGAACGAATTGAACCTACTCTGGCTCTGCCCGTACCTTTCTGCCGCCAAGGTTTTCTGCCGCCACCCCTCACTTCTCCTTTGCCTTTAGTATGAGCAATAACTTGGCGACGATTGGCCATTTGAGAAACAACCACCTGATGAACTAAATCTGGGTTAAACTTCACATCAAAAATCTCCTTTGGTAGTAAGGTTTGACCTGCTTGTTTACCCTGCTGATCATAGAAATTAACCTTCATAAATTTCTAAAAGTGTGCCCCTTTTCCCAGGCACAGCTCCCTTAACTGCTAATAAATTGTTCTCTTTGTCAATTCTGACAATTTTTAAGTTTTTAACAGTCACTCGGTCTTGACCCATGCGGCCTGGCATCTTCTTTCCCTTAATGACTCTTTGAGGACCGGTTGTACCAACCGAACCTAAGGTACGATGCTCGTGCTTAACGCCATGAGTGGCATCTCTGCCAGAAAACCCCCATCTTTTAACGGCTCCCTGGAAACCCTTTCCTTTTGACACTCCAGAAACCTTAACCATGTCCCCTTCTTGGAAAAGAGAAACATCAATTTCAGCCCCTATCTTATGTTCACCGTCTTGGAACTCCCGCAGAAAACGAAACGGCTTTTTCTTCATTGGTTTTTTAATCTTGTTTTTTTTCTCTATTTTTTTAAAACCGATTTGCAAAGAATCATAGCCGTCTTTGTCTTTTGTCTTAATCTGAGTTACGGTACAAGGCCCTGCTTCAATCAAAGTTACAGGAACTATATTCCCTTTCTCGTCAAATACCTGAGACATTTCTAATTTTAATCCAAGGATAAATTTCATACTTTTCAATAGAAAACCGGGCATAGCCCGGTATTTCCTCTGGCTATTTAAGATGAATTAAGATTTTAAGATTTGGTATTCACCGCCATTTTTATTATATTACATTTTGATCTCAATATCAACACCGGCTGGCAAGGTTAAGCTCGTTAAAGCATCTATCACTCTTGAGGAAGGATTTAAGATATCAATCAGTCTTTTATGCACTCTCATCTCAAACTGCTCTCTTGCGTCCTTGTGCACAAAACTTGACCGGTTGACCGTATACTTGTGAATTTCTGTTGGCAAAGGAACCGGCCCTAAAATCTCAGAGCCGTAACGCAAAGCCGTCTCACAGATCTCGCGAGCACTCTTATCAATGACCTTATGATCATAAGCCCGAAGCTTAATACGCAGCTTGGGGCGAACCTCTACCTCGGTAGCTTCTTTCTTTTTTTTAGGCATTATTTAATTATTTTTGTAACAACGCCTGCGCCAACTGTTTTACCACCTTCACGAATAGCAAATCTTTGCTGTTCCTCCAAAGCCACTGGAGCAATTAACTTAATCTTTAAGTTAACCGTATCTCCAGGCATAACCATTTCTGTGCCTTCTGGTAAAGTAACATCACCTGTCACATCAGTCGTTCTAATGTAAAACTGTGGCTTGTAGCCAGGGAAGAAAGGAGTGTGACGACCTCCTTCTTCTTTAGTCAAAATATAAATCTCACCTTCAAATTCGGTATGAGGGGTAATGGAACTGGGCTTGGCTAAAACTTGCCCTCTTTCTACGTCTTCTTTCTTAAGCCCTCTCAAGAGAACACCAACGTTGTCACCAGCTCTTCCTTCGTCCAATATCTTGTTAAACATCTCAACACTGACAGCAGTAGTTTTAGCAGTTGGTCGGATGCCAATTAATTCTATTTCTTCATTAGATTTGACAATACCTCTTTCAATTCGGCCCGTAGCCACAGTACCTCTACCAGCAATAGAGAAAACATCCTCCACTGCCATCAAGAAGGGCTTGTTAATTTCACGAACCGGCTCAGGAATAGATTCATCCAAAGCCTTAACTAAATCTAAGATTGGCTTGGCTGCCTCATCGTCAGCTGATTTAGCCTCTAAGGCCTTAAGAGCTGAACCACGGATAATTGGAATTTCATCTCCCGGGTACTTATATTTCTTTAAAAGTTCTCTGACCTCTGATTCAACTAAATCAATGATTTCTGGGTCATCAACCGCATCGCACTTGTTTAAAAAAACAACGATTGAAGGCAAACCAACCTGACGAGCTAAAAGAATGTGCTCTCTGGTCTGAGGCATAGGTCCATCAGGAGCAGAAACGACCAAAATAGCACCATCCATCTGAGCAGCACCAGTAATCATGTTTTTAATGTAGTCAGCATGACCTGGGCAGTCAATATGGGCATAATGCCTTTTTTCGGTTTCGTACTCTAAGTGAGAAACTGCAATGGTCAAACCACGAGCTTTCTCTTCTGGAGCGGAATCAATTTGATCCACGCTTTTCTCCGACACATGGAAACCCTTTAGTTTAAGCACGTGAAGGATGGCCGCTGTTAGTGTAGTTTTGCCATGGTCAACATGACCAATAGTCCCAATATTAACGTGGGGTTTTCCTCTAACAAATTTTTCTTTCTCTGCCATAATTTTTATTTGATTAATGATTAATTATTATTACTAATTATTATCTTAATAAACTAAAAAGGAAATGTCAATACTAAAATGGCAAATCTTCGATCTTCAAGTCCTCTTCTTCTGATTCAGCTGAAACTAGCTTCTTCGCTTTTTTCTCCGGACTTAACTTCTTTTTTTTATAATCTTCAAAAGAAGTAATAACCATGACTGGCTTGCCGTTTTCAACAATGATAAATTTCCCTCCCTCTTCTTCAATAAATTGTCTAATTTCATTTAAATCCATGTTATTTGCGTTTACCTTCAACTATTTCTTGAGCTATGTTCTGAGGCACTTCCTCATACTTGTCAAACTCCATAGTAAAGGTTCCCCTGCCTTCAGTCAATGACCTCAAGGATGTAGCATAACCGAACATCTCAGACAAAGGCACTTTAGCATCAACAATTTTCGTGTTGAGCCTATCTTTGGTTTCTTGTATTTTTCCCCGACGAGCTGATAAATCACCAATAGCATCTCCTAAGAAGCCAGAGGGCACGACTACCTCCAGTTTCATAACAGGTTCTAGAAGCACAGCTTTAGCTTTTTTACAAGCTGACTGCAAGGCCTGGGAACCAGCTATTTTAAAAGCCACCTCAGAAGAATCAACCTCATGATAAGAACCATCATATAAAGTAACTTGTATATCAACCATGGGGTAGCCAGCGACCACTCCCTTGTCCATAGCTTCTTTGACTCCTTTTCCGACAGCTGGAATGAATTCTTGAGGGATGATGCCTCCTTTTATCTCATTGATAAATTCAAAACCCTGTCCCCTATCTTTAGGTTCAACTTTCAGCCAAACATGACCATATTGACCCCGGCCGCCAGACTGACGAATATATTTTCCTTCAGCTTCTGCCTCATTTTTAATTGTTTCTTTGTAAGCTACTTGGGGCCTGCCGACAGAAGCTTCTACCTTGAATTCTCTTTTCATTCTATCAGCAATAATTTCCAAGTGCAGCTCGCCCATGCCAGAAATAATTGTTTCACCAGTCTCAATGTCTCCCTTGACCCGAAAAGTTGGATCCTCTTCAGAAAGTCTTTTCAAGGCCAGACCCATTTTCTCCTGGTCAGCTTTTGTCTTTGGCTCAATACGAATAGAAATAACCGGTTCAGGAAAGACAATTTTCTCCAAAACTATGGGATGCGATTCATCGCACAAAGTATGGCCGGTTGAAGTGTTTTTTAAGCCAATGGTGGCAGCAATATCACCAGTAAAGAGTTCGGACACCTCTTCTCTCTCTGCAGCATGCATTCTTAAAATACGGCCAATCCTTTCTTTCTCTGAAGTGCTTGTATTTAAAATATAGGAGCCTTTTTTTAAAGTGCCGGAATAAACCCTAAAATAAGTCAGAGCACCAACATAAGGATCAGTGGCTACTTTGAAAGCTAAAGCAGAGAAAGCCTCTTTGTCCTCTGGTTTTCTTTCAACCTCTTTGCCTGTTTTGGGATCAGTGCCTTTGACTGGCGGTAAATCATTTGGTGAAGGCAGATAATAGATGACCGCATCAAGCACTGCCTGTATTCCTTTATTTTTTAAAGCAGAACCGCAAAAGACCGGTACTAACTTATATTCTAAAACCGCCTTCCTTAAAACTTTTCTCAACTCATCAACTGAAAGTTCTTTACCAGCCAAATAGTTTTCAAGCAACTTTTCGTCTTCAGCAGCAATCTTTTCAATCAATTTCTCTTGCCACTTCTTGGCTTCTTCTGCCAAATCTTTAGGGATCTCTTCTTCTTTGAGATTCTGACCAAAATCTCCTTCAAATCTCAAAGCTTTCATGGTTAAAAGGTCAATAACTCCTTCGAGCTTCTCTTCGACCCCAATGGGAATCTGCATGGCTACAGCATTAGGAGTTAATTTCTCCCAGATTGAACCCAAGCTTTTCTCAAAAGAAGCGCCAACTCTATCTAATTTGTTAATGAAGCAGATGCGAGGAACTTTAAATTTGTCTGCCTGACGCCAGACAGTTTCTGACTGGGGCTCAACGCCAGCCACTCCGTCAAAAACAACAACAGCCCCGTCTAAAACTCTTAAAGACCTTTGCACTTCAGCTGTAAAATCAATGTGGCCGGGTGTATCAATAATATTGATACTATGTTCGTCTCCTTTTCCTGTTTTCCAAAAACAAGTGGTAGCAGCTGAAGTTATGGTAATACCCCTTTCTCTTTCTTGAGCCATCCAGTCCATAATGGCTTTTCCTTCGTGAACCTCACCAATCTTATGAGAGATACCGGTGTAAAATAAAACTCGCTCGGTCATAGTAGTTTTACCGGCGTCAATGTGGGCAATAATGCCAATATCTCTAATTTTTTCAATTGGATATTTTCTTGGCATAGTAATTACCAGGCAAAATGAGCAAAAGCACGGTTAGCTTCAGCCATGCGGTGGGTATCTTCCTTCTTTTTAATAGCTGTTCCTTCATTATTAGAAGCTAAAATTAATTCTTCTGCCAATTTCTCTCTCATTGGCCTGCCTTTTTTAGAACGGGCAGCAGTAATAATCCATCTCATAGCTAGGGTCATTCTTCTGTCACCTCTAACCTCTCTTGGTACCTGGTAGGTAGCCCCACCAACTCTTTTTGACTTAACTTCCAGCAAAGGAGAAGCATTTTGCAAGGCTTTTTCAAAAACCTCCAAAGGATCTTTTTTGGTCTTTTCTTTAATAATATCAAAAGCTCGGTAAACAATCTTACGAGCAATGGTTTTTTTACCTTTTCTCATAATCTGATTGATGAACTTGCTGACTATTACATTGCTGTAAACAGGATCGGGCGCTATTTCTCTTTTTATTGTCTTACCTCTGGCCATAATTATTCTGTCTTTTTAGTACCGTATTTACTTCTTTCTCTTTTACGACCTTCTACTCCGCCACTATCTAAAACACCTCTGATAACATGATATCTAACGCCAGGCAAATCCTTAACCCTGCCCCCTCGAATTAAAACAACTGAGTGCTCTTGTAGATTATGACCTTCGCCAGGAATATAGGCGGTTACTTCCATGCCGTTGGTCAAACGAACTCTGGCTACTTTTCTCAAGGCAGAGTTTGGCTTTTTGGGAGTAGCTGTAAAGACTTTTAAACAAACCCCTCTCTTAAAAGGAGATGCATAGGTCTTTGGCCTATTTCTTAAAATATTAAAACCAAATTCTAAAGCAGGCGCCTGTGTTCGCCTTTTTGTTTTTTTCCTACCCTTTTTAATCAGTTGATGAATTGTTGGCATATTTTATAATTTAACAGAAATAAGAGCTTTCGTCAATATAAAAGTGATCGAAGCTAATCCTCGACCAATAAAATGTCAGTTAATATAGTGGTGCGCCAACAATGAAAGAAAAAATGAAATTAACAATATAAAACAAAAGACTACGAAACCACGGAAAAAAGAAAATAAGAAAAATTAAAATGAAAAAACCAAATTGGCTTAGAAATATTTTTATGTTTTGCATTGAATAAGGTAAAAAAGTAAAAAGAACATGTGAACCATCTAAAGGAGGAATAGGTATTAAATTGAACACAGCTAAAAGTATATTAAGGAAGACAATTGAAGAGAAAATAGAAATTAAGCTACCGGGCAAAAAAGTAAAGCCGAAACGAATAACTAATCCGAAAATCAAGGCTACAACTAAATTTGCCCCAGGACCAGCAATAGCTACCTTTAAAGAACCGTATTTTTGGTCTCGAAAATTTGAGGGATTAATTGGTACTGGCTTTGCCCAACCAATGCCTGTACCCGTCGTAAGAATTAAAAAAACCGGCACAATAACAGAACCAATTGGATCTAAATGTTTGAGTGGATTCAAGGTAAGCCGGCCGGCATATTTAGCTGTCGGATCACCTAAATGATTTGCCATTGCCCCATGAGAGACTTCATGAATAACAATGGAAAAAATTAAAATAACAATTAAAAATAAAACTTCCATTATCCTAATGCTATCATAACTTGAAAAAAATAAAAAACTCTGATAGAATGTTGATACATGGCTAAACAATGCGCTATCTGCGGAAAAACAGGCAAGATGGTTTGGAAATTAAAGAAACTCAGGGGAAAGTACAATCCAACCATTAAAAAAAGAAAATACCCAAATCTCCAATGGGTAACTTTAGCTTCTGGTAAAAGAGTCAAAGCCTGTGCCAGATGCATCAAAACAATAACAAAAAAGAAATAAACGGGCTGTGGTATATTGGTATTATGCAGAGCTGGGGGCTCTGCGAACTGGGTTCAATTCCCAGCAGCCCGAAAGTATTCAAAAAGTCCGGCGCTTGCCGGATTTTTTGAGCCCTGCCTTTTCTAGAGAATTCTTCTGGAAAATGATTTAAGTGGGTGTCCGCAATGTAGTCACTATGGAAAGCACTACAAGATATAGGACTCCCGAAAAGAACGTTTGTCCCAGAATCTGCTAGAAATGAGCGGGGCTACTCTTATTATATCACAAAAATCACTGTCAAGGAAATTATAGGTTCAATACCTTAGTTGTTTGTTTGATCAAAGAAAGAACAACTGCTGCAGCAAGTAAACTGTAGGAAGGTTTACCTTCATCGTCTGGAAATACCCAAGGTTTCTCTATAATCTTTACTTCTTTGCCATTCCATTTATAACTATATTCTGGAGTAAGCTCGTAGTTATCAACTAATTTGGAAGCTAAACTTTTAGGGACTGAATTTTTTAAATAAACCTTGGGGATGCCGTAGAGAGAGGCTGCCTGATTTATTAATTGATCAGCTTTCATTAACCTTGCCCTAATTGATTTAATCCCCTTTTCATCTCCTTCTTTAGGAAGCATTTTTACTTCTTGGCAGTTGGGATTATCGCAGAGTAAGTAAAATTCCTTTTTCTTTTGATCGTAGCCTAATTTAGAAGTTGGTAGTAATTTCAAATTCCTTGAAGTATGGCAGCGAGGACAAACTCTGCGATATTTCATTCTCTCGTCAATAACTTTCTCTGGAACATTAAAAAGAATGAAAATATCATCATCTTCCCGGTAGCCAATTAAGTTACGGAAAAACAAGGTAAAATTCATCTGGTCTAGGTCTCGAGGAAAACCGTCAATAAAGAGAGTTTTCTTTTTCTTTTCGGCAATTTCTCTTTCAATTAAAGTTAAAATCAATTCAGTTGGCAATAGAGGAGCTGAAGTGTTTCTTTTCGCTAGAAGAGAAAGTATTTCTTTAATTGAAAACTTGCCTCGGTAGTTCTTCTCCAAAAAGACAAACAGCTCTTTCTTCTTCTTTTTATCCTTTAATTCTTCATCAACCCTCCTGATCATATCGCCAATGGAAAAATGCTCTATGTATTGAGGACCAACAATTTCAGCAAACATCTTAGCATAAGTCCCTTTGCCAGAATTCTTCTTACCCACGAGATAGGCAATAAAAGTATTGCCTCTTTTAAAGTAGTTTCTTAATTTCTTGATTTCTTGGCCAGCCTTCAATTCAAAATACTCCTTTCTTTCTCTGGGATTATTTAAGTTAAAGGTTTTTTTTAATCCTTTTACTTTAGTATTAAAGACTGGGAATTGCATAATATTTTAATATCACCATCTAAGTCGGTTCTAAAGATATTTATACCATATTTTTCTAAAATCTCCAAAGTTTCCTGAGAAGGATGCCCATAATGATTATCTTTGCCACATTGAATAACAGCAATGTCTGGAGAAACTTTCTCAATGAATTCTTGAGCACTTGAAGTCTTACTGCCATGATGCCCGACCTTTAGGACATCAGCATCAATCGCTGTTTCCAAAAGCTGTCTTTCTATTGATTTATAAGCATCGCCGGTAAATAAAAAGGAGTTGTCGCCGTAGACCAAACGAACAACAACAGAAGTATTGTTGGTATTTTTAACTTCCTTGCCTTCAAGACTTTCAAAAGGAAATAAAACCTCTATAGCCCAGCGCTTAAGATTTGACCCCGAGCCTTGAATCTGCTGGCCGGCTCGAGCTATTGTTATTCGAGCTCTTTCTTCTTTTATTAATTCCTGCCATTGCCTGTATTCAGAAGTATCTCTTAAAACTCCAGTCCATAAGATATTCTCTACCTTATATCTCTTTAACACCTCGATCAAACCACTTATATGATCGTGCTCGGGATGACTAAGAATAATCAGATCAATGGTTCTGTCCCAGAACGGCATCTCTTTGCCCAAATTTTCTAAAACCGTTTCATCTGGTCCCCCATCAATTAGAATTTGGTGTCCTTGAGGAGTTGCAATAAAAATGCTGTCCCCTTGCCCCACATCAAAAAAAACAACCTCCAACAACTGAGATTGACTTAAGTCATAAACTGCTACCCAAGCTAAAATATTCAAACCAAACAAAATTACTAAAACAACAAAAGCTTTCTTCATTAAACTATTATACCCAAATTAAGCTAAACCTAAAACTAAAATGAGTAAGGTCTAGCCTTACTCATTTTAGTTTCAAAGAGTTCCGGAAATCTTCGAATTAGGCTTTGCCCAGTATTCGGAACATCTTGGTGCCGCATTTTGGGCAGGTGCCGGTCATAGCCCTTCTTTTCACTCCGCCCTTTCCCTTCATGGCTACTTCTTTGGCGTTTTGTATTTCTCTTTTGGCTTTACATTTAACACAATAACCTTCCATAGTAAAAATATTTTATTTACAAATTTTCAGAATCGACCTTTAATTTAGTTTTCCACACCCTTATTTTACCTTAATTTAAGCATAAGGGCCAGTCAAGAGGCAAACAAGCTTAAAATACCCTTGAAGCCAACCAAAGCAGCAAAGACAAACAGCAATATCTGAGGCAAAGCCAGAGACAAGCTTAAGATAAGCAAAATACCAGCGACAACATCAAAAAAGCTGCCGATATCAAGCAAGAACAGCAAAGCCTTCAGAAAAAGATAAACTGCAAAACCAATAACTAAACCAGTTGGAATAGCCAGATTATAAGCTGCACCAACCAAAAGGCCAGCTGCCAATATATCTAAAATACCTAAAAATTTAACCATATTAATTTACCAATTTAAATTTTTAGACTAATTCCAAAATCATGGCTATTCCTAATCCCAACACAGTTAATCCGGTAATTAAATGTAAATACTTTATATTCCTTGCCTGCCAACTTGAAATATCTTCAATTTTTCCTAATCCTAAATAAATTATCAAAACAACGGCCAGCATTGGCAAGATAAATATTAAATTGTAAAGCAACAGCCAAGGAAGGGATTTCAATATTCCCAAAGGACAAAGGATTCCACCACAGATAATATAGGGCCCGACTGTGCAAGGAAGCAAAAATATGGTTACAAAAGCTCCTGCTAAAAAAGCTCCTTTAGAACTAGTTACCTTAGCAATAATTTTATCAACCCTTGGAGAAATTGTGCAGACAGCTTTGTGCCAGAAAAAATCTTTTAGTTTAAAAAATCCTAAAATAATAGCTCCAATTCCTAAAATTTTGTAAAGCCATAATCTAATAAAAGTTAAGGCTTGGATAAGCTGAAATGATTTTATAATCACTAATCCATAAATCAAATAAAGTAGAAAAACTGCGAAGACAAAAGCTAGGCCAGCTAATAAAACATTTCTTCTTTTGGTAGGATTATAAGTTAGGATGGCGATAAGCATCAAACTTAAAACAGCCAAGGCGCAGGGGTTAATAGCATCTACAGCGGCCAGAGATAAAATTTTAGCCAAAGTAAGCTTTAGCTCGGGTTCAACTAAGGATGTTTCTTCTGTGGTGGTGGTTGTTCCTTCTTCTGAAGGTAAAATTTCTAATTCAGGTCCGTTCCATTGAAAAATCCAATTCCCAATTGAAATGGCATTGTCAAACTCAATATAATCCTCGGAGATAGCAACCCTGATTGGTTCTATTTTTTTGAACTCTATTCCTTCAAATACTTTATTTAAATCTTCATTAAATAATGATTTTTTAAGTAATTCACTTGCTACTGCTCCTTTGCTCGTTTTTATGAGCACTCTGCCATTGGCCCAAATTTTTGGACTTCCTGGCAATTCATTAAAATTAAGATCTTTAAAACTGACGGCAGAGCCATCGGATAAAGAACATTTATTGAATTCAGATTTTTCAATTTTTTCTCTTATGGCATCCGGAATTGACATGCCAACTGAATATTTATTTTCAAAAAGAATTAAAGGAACCCAACCAGGAAGGTTATAAGTTAAATAATATTCAGTCATAACTGGAACATTCTCTGGCTGATAGACAAATTCATATTCAATAATAATAAGATTTGGATTTTCCTCAGTTAACTGACTTAAAACAATAGGATCAGCCTCAGCACACACCGGACAGCCTATTTTAGTAAAATAAGCCGCACAAAAATAGTTGTCTTGAGCCAAAACATTCTGAAAAGAAAAAAATAACAAACCTAAAACAAAAATGCTAAGAATCCACTTTTTCATAATTTACTTATTTTTCTTATTTTTATTGCTTTACCTTCTATTAAAGCTTGAGCTATTTTTTTATGAGCTGAGGCGAGAGTTCTTTGAAAAGTGCTTTGAGAAATATTCATTTTTTTAGCAGCCTCCATCTGATTTAAATCTTTTAAGTCACAAAGCCTAACAGCTTCTAATTCATCTGCTGCTAAAGCCACCTCTTTTAATTTGGAAAGGGGTACTGCCCTGGGCTTAAAATAAATAATGCTCGGGTCAAATTGAACTCGTCTTTGTTTAACTGGTCTTACCATAATTTTTTAAAAATCTTTTCAATCTCGTCTTTAACTTTTAAGTCAGTTTCTATTATTGGAGTTAAATTAGAGATAGCTTTAAATATTTCTTTATCATAAGATATTTTACCCAAAAATTTCTTTTTGGTCCATCTCTTCATTTTACCGCTTAATTGAGAATTAATATCCCATTTATTTATTACTAGACCCCAGGGAATATTAAAATGATTGACTACTTTTAAAACTCTTTTTAAGTCAGAAAATCCCGAGGGAGTAGGCTCAGTAATTAAAATAGCAAAATCAGCTCCCTGCAAAGAGGCAATTACTGGACAACCAGTACCTGGCGCTGAATCAATGATCATCAGATTATGTTTGAATTTCTCTGCTTCTCTTTTAATTTCGCTGACTACCTTGCCAGAGCCTGTTTCTCCTGGATGAAGGTTTCCGGAGACTAAAGGAAAACCATATTTGGTTTTTTTAACTTTGATCTCACCATTCTGAACTGGCTTTAATTTTATTGCTTTTTGAGGACAAATTGCTTCACAAGCTCCACAACCTTCACATAAAAATGGGTTCAGCTTTGGTTTGCCATTTACCATTTTTAAAGCATCAAAACGACAATTCTTAACACATAAACCACAGCTATTACATTTTTTATAATCAATTTCTGGTTTAGCTAAAGTAGAAACTGGTAAAATTTTATCCCACTTTTTAACTCCGCCTAGCCAAATTGCCAAGTTCGGAGCGTCAGCATCACAATCCACCGCCACTATCTTTTTGGTTTTGGTAAAAAGCATTGCCAAAGCCGAAGTCAACATTGACTTCCCTACTCCGCCCTTTCCCGATGCAATTACTATTTTTTTTGCCATATTAAAGAGATTAAGAAAAAGAAAGTAGCAGTTAAAATAATCAAAGGACCAACTGAAAATCCAGTCAATCTAGAAAGTAAAATTCCAAAGATACAGCTCACTGCCCCAATAATCAATGCTCCGTAGGAATATTGAAATAAATTTCGACTAACATTTCTAGCAGCACAAGCGGGAATAGCGATGAGTGCTGCAGTTAAAAGACCACCAACTATTTTCACTCCTAAAGCAACTAAGACAGCAATTGAAATCAAAAAAATAAAATTATATTTTTTTACATTTACCCCCTGGACTCTGGCTAAATCTTCAGAAATACCGGAAAGAACCATTTTTGAAAAAATTCTGCGAATTACAAAAAAAACAGTTATAGCTAAAATTATAGAAATTATAGCCCCATAAAGCTCTACTTGAGAAATATCACCAATTAAAGCAGTAACAGTTTTCTCTGAAGGTAAAATCAAAAAGGCAACGGCCACTCCCAAAGCAAAAACCACGGCAGTTAAGGCCTCCATTGGTAATTTAGTTCTAATTTCAAATAACCATATCAAAATTATTCCCAAAACTACTAAAGGTAAAGCTCCTAAAGAAACATCAAAACCATAAATGAGAGCCAAAGCAATTCCTGGTAAGGTTAAATGCCCCAAAGCTCCCCCCACCAAAGCCATTCTCTTAGAAACCATCAAGGATCCTAAATATCCCGCCGCCCCTCCAATAAAAATTCCCACCAATAAACTAAGTATAAATTGAGTTTCCATTAATTAATGTTTATGTTGATAAAACTTTATTTCCCCTCCATAAAGTTGAGACAGGTGTTGAGGAGTTAAAACTTCTAAGACGGGACCTTGACATAAAGCCTTTTTATTTAAACAAATAACATAATCGGCAAGTTTATAAACAATACTTAAATCGTGTGTAATTAATAAAATGGTGAGTTTTCTTTTATCTCTTAGTTTATTTAAAAGTAAATAAATAGATTCTTGACCCTTAATATCAATTCCAGCCGTGGGTTCATCAAAAAGTAAAACCTGAGGATTACCGGTCAGACCCCAAGCCACCAAAAGTCGCTGAAATTGACCTGAGGAAAGAAAAGCCACTCTTTTTTCTAAAATATTAGAACTTGTCATTCCAACTGTCTCTAAAACTTTAATAGCTTCTTTTTGAGTAACTTCTTTTAAATCAAAAAACTCTTTTATAGTTAATGGAATCTCTTTGGTCGAAGCAAGTCCGGTGGGAACATAGCTAATTTTTAATTCTGGCTGCCATTGGATTTCTCCTTTAAAAGGCAGAAAGCCTAATAAAGTCCTAAATAAAACAGTCTTGCCCGCTCCGTTTGGGCCTAAAATGACTAAAGTTTCCTTTTTCTTAACTTCGAAGTTTAAATTCTCAATGATCTTTTCTCCAGCCAATTCAACATTTAAATTTCTTACTTTTAAAATTATATTTTCCATACACAGGGTGAATTTTATTTAGTTTTAAATAATAACCATTGATTAGGTTTTTTAAATTTTATTAAATTATAAATTCCTTTTAGTTTTTTTCCTTTTAGCTTAAAAATAATTCTATTTTTATTATTTTCAATTAACTCATATTTTCCTTTATCAAAAATTTTAACCTTCCCTGCGCCATATAGACCTTCGGGAATCTTTCCTTCAAAATTAATATAATCTATGGGATGGTCTTCGGTTTGCATTGCCAATCTTCTCATTCCTGTTTTCTTTGGTACTCCCTTTGGCACTGCCGAAGATTTTAAAACTTCTTCCATTTCTAATCTGAAATCAAAATGATGATGGCTTGCCCAGTGTTCCTGGACTACAAATCTTTGCTTTTCAGTTTTCAAAACTTTTCCCTTTGGCTCAGAAGTTTTCTTAAATTTCCTTTTTCCCCAATATTTCTCTAAAGAGTTCATTTAAATTTCTCTAAAATCTTAAAATCTTTTTTAAGAATTTCTTTCATATTTATATTGTAAGTGGCTACGGCCGGATGATATAAAGGAATAATTTTCATTTTTTGAAAAAGATTTTTTACTTCAAAAACTTTCCCGTGGATTTTGCTAATACCCTGGATTTGATTTTTTAATCCGTGTTTTTCCATAATAAAAGCAGTTGAATAATTTCCTAGGGTACAAATTACTTCGGGTTTAATGATTTCAATTTGTCTTTCTAAATAAGGAGTGCAGGCCTCTATTTCTTCTTTCTTTGGGTTACGATTTCCAGACGGTCTATCTTTTAAAATATTGGTGATATAAATCTCTTCTCTTTTGATTTTTATAGAATCTAATAACTCATCTAAAATTTTACCGGCCGCCCCACAGAAGGGTCGTCCAGTCTGAGCTTCGTTGAGTCCCGGTGCTTCCCCAACAAACATTATTTTTGCCTGGTGGCTCCCCTCTCCGATAACCGGCAAATGCCTTTCTTTATATAACGAACACTTCTTACAATTTATAACCTCCTCTTTGATTTTTTCAAGCTCTTTTTCTATTTTTTCTAAATCTTCCATATTTTTAAACTAAAATTAGAAATTATTCTCCAAGCCAAACCTACAAATAAAGAACTCGGTTGATTCAAACTTTCAGCTCTCATTTTCCTTTTTTCTAAAATTTAATATTTGACCCTTTACTAATTTATTTTCATGGACAACTTCTCCTCGAAATCTGTTTTCGAGACGAAAACCAAATCTCTCTATTTCTTGTTTGAGTCTTTCTATATCAACATGTTCAGGAAAAACCGAAATTAAAGCCCCTGGTTTTGAAATTCTATAAACCTCTTTCAATAGTTTCGATAACTCGGAAGTTTGCAATGAAAAATACCAAAAAATATCATAGAGCAAAACCACATCAAAACTGTCACCTTCAAATCCAAACTTTAATTCCCCAGAGGTCTTTCTTGACTTTATGTTCTGAAGACCAACTGATTTAGCTCTCTCTATTAACTGTTTTAATTTATGTTCATCTTTATCTACAGCATACACTTTTCCTTTATTTCCGATTATCTTTGCAACAGGAATAGTATAGTCCCCTTCTCCACATCCAAAATCTAAAACAACCTGGTCTTTCTTAATACCAATTCTTTTTAAAACCCCCCCTATGCAATTTTCTATATTGTTTTCCATTTTTAATTATATCTCAATTATCTTTCCTGCTCCTCCTTCAATGTATTTTTGAGGATAGAGTTTTTTAAGCTCTGCTTTATGCTGGGTACAGTGAGTAGGACAAATTAATTCTAAATCTCGAAATAATTCAAATTCACTGAAACCGTGCATTCCACCGATAATTGCGTAGAGCTTACCGAACTGTTTAATTGCATCCAAAATATGACCCATATACGGATGAGAGCAACCAACAATTAAAACAATACCTTTTTCGGTTTCGACCCCCATACTTTGTTCTATTCCTTCCAGCTCTCCAGTAGAAAATACATTTTCATGAATTTTGGTAGCTTTTTCTACCACAACAACTTCTCTATCTTTTATTCCATGAAGAGAGGATGGAACGTAAATTTTAGCTTTCTTATTTACCTTCAAAAATTCAGAAAGTCCTCCAGTATGATCAAAATGAGGATGGGAAATAAAAACTTCATCAATTGATATGGGCTTAACTCCCAGTTTTTCCATATTGCCAAGCAAAATTCCTCCATTAGCCCCAGTATCAAATAAAATCTTAGGAGTATCTTTCTGTTCAACCAACGCAGCAAAGCCCCAATCGGCCTTCAGGCCTTCTTTGAAAACAGTATTGTCATAAACAATAGTAATTTTCATGAAAATTAAAGCAAAGAGTTAAGCTTGTCAACTAAAACTTGCTTAGGTCGCAATCCAGTTGCTCTTTCTATTGGTTTTCCATCTTTAAAAATAATCAGAGTTGGCACGCTCATAATTTGGTAATTTCTGGCAGTTTCTTGACTCTCAAAAACATTTAATTTCCCAACTTTTACTCTACCTTCAAAGTCCTTGGCAATCTCTTCAATAATTGGTCCCAAGATTAAACAAGGAGGGCAAGTTGGACTCCAAAAATCAACCAAAACCAGCTGATTGCTTTTTATAACCTCAGTTTCAAAATTTTGATCAGTTAAAGTTAATTCTGACATATTATTTTGTCATTGCCTTGATCACCCTATCTACAGCCAAAAGATGGGCTGCCTTCCTTAAATTTATGTTTTCTTTTTTAGATAAATTCCAAACTTCGTCGAAAGCTTTCTCTAAAATTTTAGATAATTTATCTAGTACTTCTTTTTTCTGCCATCGTTTTTTTTCTTTTGACTGTAACCATTCAAAATAGGAAGCAATTACGCCCCCGGCATTAGATAAAATATCGGGTACGGATATTATTCCTTTATCTTGTAAAATTGCATCTGCTTCTGAAGTGACTGGGCTATTTGCCATTTCAATTATGTATTTGGCTTTGATTTTTGGAGCGTTTTCTTTGGTAATCACATCTTCCACTGCTGCTGGAACTAAAACATCAACTTTCATCTCTAAAAATTGCTTATTGGTAATTTGTTTTCCATAATTTAAATCGCAAACTGAATCTACACAATAACATCCAGCAATTTTGCCTTTCTCTTCTCGACATTGAAGAGTTTGTTCGGGATCAATTCCCTTGAGCACATAAATTCCTCCGTCTTCCTCAGAAAGAGCTATAATTTTATATCCTTCCTGAAAAGCAAAACGAGCAAAATTAGAACCGACATTTCCAAAGCCCTGAATAGCTAAAGTTGTTTTTTTCGGCTCAAAACCATATATTTGCTGTAATTTTTTTAGAATCACCACTCCTCCATAACCAGTGGCCTCTTTTCTACCTTCTAAACCCCAGGATTCAAGGGGTTTCCCAGTAAAAGCAGCTGGAGTATCTTTACCTTTTAATTTAGAATATTCCTCTGTCATCCAAACCATAATCTGAGCATTTGTATTGATATCAGGTGCGGGTACGTCAATATCTTGTCCTAACCAAGGAAAAATTCCTTTGACATATCCTCTGGAAAGTCGTTCTAGTTCTCCTTTGCTTAATTCTCGGGGATCTACAATTACTCCTCCTTTTCCACCGCCAAATGGAAGATTTACTAGAGAACACTTCCAGGTCATGAGCATTGACAAAGCTTTAATTTCGTCTTCAGAAACTTTTGAATGAAAACGAATTCCTCCTTTATAGGGCCCTAAAGCATTGTTGTGCTGTGACCTAAATCCAAAAAAAGCCTTAACTTTTCCATTATCCATCAGAACTGGAATTTGAAACTTAATAACTCTATGAGGTTCTTCCAGTTCTTGTAGAACTTCTGGTTTGACCTTTAAGATATCGGCTATTTCCCTAAGTTGCTTTTGATTGTCTAAAAAGAATTTTTGATTATTCATAATTAAATAGAAGAATTAATTTCTTCCCCCTCGCCACTTCCTCCCCATTTCTCTCGACCAACCCGGACAAGATAGTAATTTTTTTAATCTCGATCCTCATAAATTAAAATTAGATAATTTTCCCTTTGAATAAGCTTTAACCAATTCCTTAGAATAAAGAATTTCTTTTTCAATTTTTATTTTAAATTTTTTGAGAATAGGAGAAATTTTTCTTTTATCTCCTAAGTCTGCCTGATTTAAAATTACCTTGGCTGGTACTTTTAATTTTTGGCATAAATCCAAAATTAAATTTAAATCATAGGCACCCATTGGCGTAGGCTCAGTAACTGTATAAGCCAAGTCACAATCCATTAAAGCTGAAACTACCGGGCAATGAATACCAGCAGCAGTATCAAATAAAACGAAATCTGCCTTAATCTTTTTAGCAAAATCCAAAGCAGATTTTTTGGTTTGAGTCACCACTGGACCGGTTTCTTCAAGACCAGCGTTGGCAATTCCTGTCACTAACCAAAAATTTTGCTTAATTTGATTTTTAAAAATTTGGCCAACTTCTTCTTTTTTAGGTTTAATTGCTTTATAAGGACAAACAATCCAGCAAGCTCCACAGCCAGAGCATAAATCCTTAATAAATACAGGATATTGTCCTGGTGCTTGAAAAATGGCATTACTTTTACAAGTTTTGGCACACAAGCCACATTTTTTGCATTTTTTCTTTATCAACTTCGGAAATTCAGCATAAACTTTCTCAACTGGTTTTTCTAATTTTTGACCCAATAATAAATAATCATTAGGACACTCCACATCACAATCACAAAGAATAACTTTCTTATTTTTTTTAACCAATTGATTGGCAAATAAAATAGCGACAGTTGATTTACCAGTGCCGCCTTTTCCTCCGCTGAAGGCGAATTTTTTGAAATTTTCCATTAATATTATTGATATTAAAAAATATTCTCTTTCTTAAGCTCTCTTAATTTTCTATTTTGAAAATCTTTGATGTTCTCAGCAATGTTTTTTTCAAGAGCTTCATAAATCTTAATTCTAAAATCTTCGAATTTCTCAAATGCTTTTTGTCCTAGATTAAAACAAATTACTATATTTACGCCCATTTTATTTAAAAATTCTGGAGGTGATTCTTCCTTGTCGACAACTTCGGGGTTTGGAAAAACTTCAAAATTCTTAGTATCGGTATCATAAATTAGATAATTTCTAGCTCGACCAAAATGAGATACTATTAAATCCTCTAAATTTTCTCCATTAGTTGGTACAGCAACTTTCATATTTATTAAACCTTTTTTCTGGTAGGAATTATTAAGGGTTTTAATTTGCCTTCTGAAAAATTATTGATAATTTCCTTTACATTTCCATCTATTCCCTTATAAACGTCAACTATATTGTCTCTTAGGGTATGAAAAGATATAGGACCCATTTCTTTAGCTATTATCGAATCAATTTTTTCTTTAACCACGAATGAAGAAGTCTCTAAGCCAGCTCTTACTTCTTTTTTCTGATAAGGATTGTTTTTCAGATAATAATTTTTAATCTTTCCTTCTTCTACTTCCAAAAAGATAAATTTTTTAGCTCTCCCAAAATGGTCAGAGATTTCAGAATCAAGAGCTTTGTCTTCATCCAAAGGAATGCAAATTTTCTGTTTTTTGGTCTGATAAGGTGAAATAGTGACAATAAAAGAATCTATTGACTTAATTTTCTTTTTTATCTCTCTCTCAATATTATCTGAAATTTCATGAGCTCTTCTCACATTAACTGTCTTGCCAATCTTAGCTTCAACTTCTCCAAAAATAAATGGACCTGACTTACGTAATTTTAAATTTTCAAAACTTCGAAGCCCAGAAATATCTTTCAAAATCTTTTTAATCTTATCTTCTATCTCTCGACTAGGAGAGACATCCATCAAAGCAAAAATAGAATCTTTGGCTGAAGTAATCCCTATTTTAAAAATAAAAAGGGAAATTAAAATACCCATAACTCCTTCCAAAGGCAGAAATTTATACCAAGTAGAAAATAATCCTACCAGAACTATTGAAGAAGAAAATAGGTGCATTTTTGACTCTGTTCCATCTGCTATTAAACTTTGGGAATTGATTTTTTTCCCAATCTTCACTTCATAAGTTCCTATAGAAAACATTACTATTGCATCTAAGACAGCTACGCCGACGGCTATCAAAGGAATATTTAATTGGTATTCTGTAAAAATTTTACTAATACTCTCTCTGATAATACTAAAGCCAGCAAATAAAATCAGTCCAGCAATTAAAAAAGCAGCTATATTTTCTGCTTTATAATACCCATAGGGAAATTTCTTAGTAGGTTCCTTTTGAGCAATTCTCAATCCAAGCCAAGCAAAAAAAGTAGAGAAAGAATCGGCAGCACTATGAATAGCATCAGCTATCAGAACTATACTGCCTGAAATTAAACCTACCACCATTTTAGCCACAGCGAACAAAATTGTGACCAAACCTGCTATTATTGTTGCTTTTTGGCCCTCTTTAAATATATCAGCCATAACTTACCTTCCTCTTCTCCTAAATCTCTTTGGCCCCGGTCCCCAACCCCTTCCTCTACCCATTCCTTTTCCTCTTCCGGGAGAACCAAAACCAAAATGACCAGGAGCAGTAGGAATTTTTATTTCCTTTAATTCTCCTTTATTATATTTATCTACCGCCTGCTTAACGGTTAAACCTAAAATCCCAGGATAGATTTTGATCCCGGACATTTGTAAAACTGAAAAAGCATTAGGCCCAAAATTTCCACAAATAACTACTCCTGCTTTTTCTGAAGCAACAAGTTGGGCAGCCCCAACCCCTGCTCCCCTACCAGCTTGAAGAGCTGTATTAGGTATTGCTTTAAATTTTTCGGTTTCCTTATCAATAAAGAAAAAGTAAGGACAACGGCCAAAAACCGATGATACCTGAGAATCTAAATTAGGAGCATTGGCACAAACACAAATCTTCATATATTATAATTTATCGAGCCCGGGTCATGGATTGACCGCATTTAGGGCAGCGATGTTCATAACAGGGAATTCCTCGACGATGAGGCATTTTGGTACCACAGTTTGGACAAATACATTCGCCATCAGGCCCAAAACCAAATCCACCGGGCTGACGACCACGCCCGCCTTTGCCAAAAGGTGGTCCGACTGGAGTCTTTCCATTTGGCATATTATTTTTTCCCTTTTTTAGTTTCTAATTCTTTCATTCTTTGCTCAATTGCTTTCATTTCTTCTCTCAAACCTTGCAAATCTTCATTCAACATTTCTTTTTCTTCCTTTGGAGTAGGAGGTTGAGATGAATAAGGATAAGTTGGTCCGTAGGATGGATAATCTCCCGAGTCGGGATATCCCCAGCCACGGCCCCAACCTCTGCCCCAGCCTCTGTGCCAACCCCAGCCAGCTCCGCAAGGGCCTCTTCCCCAACCAGCGCCGGGGCCACCGCCCCACATAGGGCCTCTTCCGTTAAATCCTGGCATAATTTTATTATAATTATTAATGCTATTTTTGCGACCTTTCCTATTTTGAGTATATACCCATAACAATATTCTGTCAAGTGAATAAGTCTTGACGTGTCAAAAGGGCAGAGTATAATGGAATTAGGACTTGTAAGTCGAGATATCTTAAATTATTTTAAGTGAAATGGCTTAGAAGTTCAAAGGTCGTTTTTTAATTCGTAAATTACATTCGTTATGATCTTCAAAAAACCAAATGAAGGTCCGAGAAGAGACTTTCCTCCACGGGAGATGGTTAAGGGAGATTGGAAGTGCGCTGACTGCGGCAAGCCAATAACAGAACTTCCTTTTCAACCTTCACCCGACAGACCAATTTATTGCAAAGATTGTTGGTCAAAAAGAAGAACTCAAAAATTCGGACGATAAACTAAAACCCTTGCGGTATTGCCGCGGGGGTTTTATGTTTACTCCTGTTTCTTGTCTTCTATTTTCTTGCTCATTCCTTCAAAAGCTCTTAAAAGCTCCAAAGGCACAGTAAAAACAATGGTGTTTGACTTGTCAGAACTTATGTCATTGATTGACTGCAAGGTCCTTAAATGCAAAGCGCCTTTGGCTTGAGACAAAGTTTGAGCAGCTTTGGCCATGTTGGTAGCGGCAATAACTTCTCCTTCAGCTTTAATAATAATGGCTCTTTTTTCTCTTTCAGCTTCAGCCTGCTTGCCAATAACTCTTTTCATTTCCTCTGGCAGAGTAATGTCTTTTAGTTCTACATTCATCACTTTAATCCCCCAAGGGTCAGTAGCTTTATCAATTATAGTCCTAATGTTCTCTGAAACCCTGTCTCTTTGAGAGAGCAGCTCGTCCAAGTCTACCTGCCCAACAGCATTCCTCATGGTTGTCTGGGCTAATTGAGATATAGCATAGTAGAAATTCTCTACTTCCAAAATTGCTTTGTCAGCCTCATGAACTTTGTAGTAAATGACAGCATTAACGCTGACTGAGATGTTGTCTTTGGTAATTGCTTCCTGGTTGGGTACGTCAACCGCCTTCACCCTCAAATCCACCTTGCGGTAGAAATAGAAGATGGGCCAAACTATTCTCCAGCCGGGCTGCATTAAACCAACATACTTGCCCAATCTAAACCTAACTCCTTTTTGATACTGGTTAACCTGCCTGATAGAGATCAAAACTATAAAGCCAAATATGGCTAAAACAATATAAAGTACATTTAACATATATTTAACAGTTAATAATTAACCTTGACGACCTTTTTTAACAAGTAAAATAATACTACCCATCATGCCAACTAAAAAGGCAATCGGGCAAACAGGAATTGCTATCAAGAAGAAAAACACATGAAGTCCTTCAAAAATATACTTCAAGACAGTAATTTCTTTGGCTACTACCGCTAAAGCGTAAAAAGCATTGTGGAGAATTACTCCAGCAAAAAATCCCACCGCTGAAGCTCCAGTTAGCAGTAGAAACTTCTTTAATTTTCCTCTAGCTTGTTGTTTTAAGGTTGCCAGCATTAATGCCAAACCCAGCAAAAAGAAAACAGCCACTGGCAATAAAAATACTGAGCCTCTAAATAAATCTCTGATTGCGGGTAAGGTCATCTGCAAGGTTATAAAAACAAAGATGGCTAGCAAAAACCAAAAAATTGTTGATATCGAACAGCTCTTCATTTTCTCACTTTTATTTTACCATAATTTAAAATAGAACTTAACCGACCTTTCATTTCTATCTTACCAAAAAACCACCGAAATGGCGATCTTTTGAAAAGAGCTCGCCGGATGGGACGATTTTCGAACCTTGAGATGGGTGGATGAAATTAAATGCCCTGAGTTAATACTAAAACAAGCAGAAGAATTACTGGCCACCGCCTAACGTTTCGAATAAATTAAAACCTGCCTTATTGGGGCAGGCTTTTATACCTTTTTCTATTTTTCCATTTCCAAGTGATGCGATCGCCACCAACACACCAAGAATAATATTCCAGGAATGGCGACTATCATTGATATAAGACAAGGAACTACAAAGTGACTATCCAGAGTAATAGGGCCTTCAATTAGATGCAGAGTAAGGAATGTCAGTTGGGAAACAACGACAATTGCTCCTGCCAATCTTTCCCATCGCCAGGCAAGACCTAAAGCAAGAGTTCCTAGAAACATAAAGGCTAGACCAAAACATGTAATAAGGGAAACCTCCTCCACTACATACGGGTCTGCTACACCGGTTGTTACCCAGCTCCAGCCATAACCGATAAGCATAATCAAAGCATATACCACGATCAATGTTCCCCAGGTTCGAGCAATCCAGCGGATGACTTTGGTTGTGTTCATATAATTCACCTTCTTAATTTACTATTTTCATAGTATAAATATCTACAAAAAAAATCAAGCCCTTTGGCTTTTCAATATAAAGTTATCCACAGTTGTCCGTGCACTCCCGGCTCGCCTCAAAACAAGACGTCCAGTTTAATGCTGAGCGTCTTGGTCTCTCGAACCGAGTACTAGCCTGCTCCGGGGAGCGGACGACATTCGAACCTATTGGATGACCACAAATGAGTGGTTTGAGGTGCCGATTTTGGCTGAATAATGCTAATCTAAGACTTGATTTATCTATAATTCTATCTGTAAAATTTTATTGACAACCATTTTCTATTTGTTTATAATTAAAGTAGATCAAGAAGTTCTTTAACTGCTAAATAATTCTTGAAATAAAAAAGAGGAGGTGTCTGAAATGCCAGGATTTGATAGAACAGGACCAATGGGACAAGGTCCTATGACTGGTGGAAGACGTGGTTTTTGCGTTCAAGGAACAACGCCTATTCCCGCCGGAAACTTCCCCCGCTACCCCGTTCCCGGTATTATCTTTGGAGCAGGTCGCGGTGGAATACCATGGGGCGGAGGCAGGGGCCGCGCATTTGGCGGAGGTAGAGGTAGAATAGGCCGTTTCGGCAGATTCTAAGGCTATTGCCCATATAATGGGTAATAAAAAAAGAGGGACAGGTTTTTATCTGTCCCTCATTTGTTTTAAAAATAACTTAAAAAATATTATTCTTTCACCACAATTCTTCATAAAAAAATTTAACCCCTATAGATAAAAAACCGCCTAAAAGAATAGGCGGAAATTTGCTCCGAGTCGTGGACGACATTAGAACCTGTTTTATAAGGAATTCGGGGTGTGAGGTGCCAATTTTGAGTTTAGGGAAATGAAAAATGCCTCAAAAAGAGAGACATTCTCATCTCAATAAATTAAAATAATTTTAATATAATATCAGTTTTTATTCTTCCTCTAATCTTCTGGTGGTCCTCCTGGTATCTCCCCACCACCCTGACGTCGATATTCTTCCATTGTTTCCTCGAATGCTTCGTCTCGGGCTTTCTTTCTTAATGCCGCTTCGGCTTCTTCGGCTTCCCTTTGAATTCTCAATTCCTCCATTTGTTCTTCAGAGGCCGGAACCGCCTTAACGCTAGCAGTCATCATAAGAAGAGTACATTCGCCTGGTGTTGTTAACCCATATTCTCTGCATTTAGCTTCAACCGTTGCGCACACCTCTGGCGGTCCTCCCATTTCTGTACAGAAATCTTCAAGCTGTTTAAATGATTTAAAAACCTGGGAAGGAAACTTCTCGCATGCCTCTGGTGGCCCCCCCTGTTCTATACAAAGATCTCTGAGTGATTTAGACGTGTCAATACCCTCAAGAACTTTCTCTACTTCTAATTCCTGTTGAACCCTCATTTGGACTCTCTCTCTTACTTCTTGTGGAATCTGATCTGGCATAGAAACTGTTTCTGGAACTTCGCCCAAAGCATTTCTTGCTTTTAATGCCTGAACTGCTTTTTCGTGTCCTTTCAATGAAGCCTTCATTGCATTTTCAATAGCAGGCTTTGCCTCCTCGGGAACTTTCTCAGCAACTTCAGCTAAAACCTCCAAATGCTTAAAGGTTGCCTGACCGACCCTAGCCATAACTTGTTCAATATTCTCGCCTTTAGTTTGTGCTTTTTCTGCCCTGGCTATACTGTTTTGTAATTGCATTTCATATCTTTCCAGGGTTTTTTCTACGAGCTCTGGTTTCCCTTTTCCTGCGATAACCTGGGCCTCAGCCAGTCTTTCAGCGGCCAAGGTAGCATATCTTTCAGCTTTTTTGAGATCACCAAAGGTAAAAAAAGTGCCAATCCCTTCTGCAATTGTTTCTATAAAGTAAAATGGACTGTCAGGAGTGAGACCTGGGTCTGGCAGTTCTGTTTCTTGAGCCAAAACTCCTGCTCCAAGAGAGAACAAAACTACTGATGTTATTAGTATAGATGTTGCTTTCATAATTTAGTTCATTACTTTTTGTGTTTTTGCCGACCTTTCATCTTTATTCTAACAAAAAACCGCCCAAAAGGCGATTGTTTGAATTCTATAATGACATTATATAATCAGCTCCGTATACTGAAATTAGTTCGAACATTTTTCGCCGCCTGCGGCGGCGAGGAAAAGCCCTCGTGATTGCGGCTCGCCCGCAAAGCGGGCTCGCCGCGTTCTTTGACAATTTCAAGTTTTTCTTTGGCGGCAAATTATTCTAAGAACTTGAAGGTAGAAAACATTTGTTGAAAAACTTCACATTCCTCAGTCTCCCAACTAACTTCACACTCCGTAGGACATACGTTTTCTGCTGAATACACATTCTCTCCTCCTGGAAAAACCCAAGAAAAACCCTTCTCTCCATCTTCCATCTCATAGGTAATCTTATAACCCTGAATATTCCCAATAACAGCTTCTTCTCTAAAAGTTTTTATTCCATATTGTTCCATATATGCCTTACTTTCTTCTAGCCATTTATTAAACGGTTTTCCTGGTTTTCTAATTACAAGCATGAGGTAATAACAATCCTTTAATTCGCTAAGTTTTTCTTTTTCTCTAGCCTCGACTAAATCCATTATTTCTTTTACTCGTTCTTTTTCAGATAAATTCGAGAAAATCAATGTGTCCATATTTAACACTACGCCTTCGGGATATGTCACCTGGTGCAAATGCCAATCTTCAGGATGCTTTATCTCAAACCCATATTCTTCGTTTCTGTAAGTTTTCCAATCAGCGGTTTCATCACCAATTTCTTTTTCCGGTGTCCTAAAATACTGCCAAGCAAAAATTCCGCCACCAACAAGGACAATAAGAATAATAACAATCCAAATTTTAGAAAAAGCTCGATTATTCATATTTTAATAAATTATTTAATTATTATGAAAAATTTTCTTTTACAAAATGTGGTTCGGGTCGATATTTTTCGGTTCTTTGGCAGTTTTTGAAGAACGCGGCGAGCCCGCTTTGCGGGCGAGCCGCAATCACGAGGGCTTTTCCTCGCCGCCGCAGGCGGCGAAAAATGTTCGAACTAATTTCAGTATACGGAGCCAGTAAGGAAAAGTCAACGATTTGGGGGCCTCCTCGCTTCGCTCGGCGGCCAAATTGAACGGGATTTTCCAGCTGATATTTTTGATTTTGTGGCTTGCTAAAGTAAGCCGGTAAAAGAAAATTTTTCATTCACTATACAAACCTATGAAATACATAATCTACGCTCGAAAATCTATCCAGGATGAGAACCGGCAAGTCCTCTCGATTGAAGCGCAACTCGCAGAGTTGCGAGAATTTGCCGCCAAAGAAAAACTTGAAATTGTCGCTTCCTTTCAAGAAGCAAAAACTGCCAAAGAACCTGGGCGAACGAAGTTCGCCGAAATATTGTCGTTGATTGAAAAAGGTAAAGCAGATGGGATATTGAGTTGGCACCCCGACAGATTAGCTCGTAATAGTGTTGATGGGGGGAAAATAATCCATATGGTTGACTGTGGCTTGATTAAGTCCCTCAAGTTCCCCACTTTCTGGTTTGAGCCAACGCCCCAAGGATTATTTATGCTTAACATTGCCTTCGGTCAATCGAAATATTTTGTAGATAATTTGCGAGAGAATACAAAAAGAGGATTAAGACAAAAAATTAGAAATGGCGTTTGGCCCGGCTGGGCGCCGGTAGGCTATCTCAACAATCCCAAAATTAAAATGATTGATATTGACTTAAAGAAAGCGCCAAAAGTAAGAAAACTTTTTGAGCTTTACGCCACCGGAAACCACACCTTTCATTCTCTCGCAAATTGGTGCAAAGAACACAACCTAAAAGGAAATCTTGGCAAAGAAATTTCAACCAGCAATATTCCCATAATTCTACAAAATATTTTCTACATTGGCCTAATGAAATACAAAGGAGAAGTTTTTGAGGGAAAACATAAGCCGCTCATTTCAAAGAAACTTTTTGATAAAGCGCAAGAAACCCTAAAACAGCGAGGCCGGGTCCGAGAAGTTAAAAATCATTATTTCCCCTTCTCTGGTCTAATGAGATGTGGCTCTTGCGGTTGCGGAATCACAGCCGAAATTCAGAAGGGTCATAATTATTATCGATGCACAAAAAAGAAAAATCCCTGCCCGGAAAGGTACTTGCGAGAAGAAGCTCTAATCGAGCAAATTAAATCTTTCTTTCAAAAAGTTTCTTTGTCGAGCCAAGACACCAAGAAAGTATTGGCCGAATTAGAAAAAGACGAATTGCGAGCCAAAGAACAAGCTAAAATCACTGTTCAAAATCTTAAAGAAGAAATTTTGCGAGTTGAAAAAGAATTAGAAAGACTCCTTGATGTATACTTGAAAGAAGTAATTTTGACTGAAGAATATACCACCCGGAAACAAAAACTCCTGACCAAAAAGGTGGAGTTGCAAGAGAAAATACGAGATTTTGAACAAAAGGGGTTGTCTTGGCTCGAACCGGCCAGAGAGTTTGTTTTGAAACTAAATTATGCGGAAAAATTACTTACCTCAGAAAATTATGCGGAAATGACAACATTTCTGAAAAATATCGACCCGAACCACATTTTACAAAACCAAAAATTGTATTTCAGCTGGAAAATCCCGTTCAATTTGGCCGCCGAGCGAAGCGAGGAGGCCCCCAAATCGTTGACTTTTCCTTACTGGCTCCGGCGGTAGGATTCGAACCTACAACCTACTCCTTAACAGGGAGTCGCACTACCATTGTGCTACGCCGGAATGTGTTTTATTATACAATTTTTAAAGAAAAAATCAATAACCTTTAAGTTTTTTCAGGGCGCGGTGCTCACGAATCCTGTCTAAGGATTTGGCTTCAATCTGCCGGATTCTCTCACGAGTTACTCCAAACTCATTGCCCACTTCCTCTAAAGTATGAGTAATGCCATCTTCTAAACCAAATCTCATAGCTAATATCTTTTGTTCTCTAGGGGTTAAATCAACTAAAATATCTTTTAACCTTCCCCGCAAAAGAGTTCTGGCAGCCTCTAAGGAGGGAGCAATGACTTTTTCATCCTTGATAAACTCAGCTAAAACACTGTCGTCCTTATCGTTGCCAACTGGCGTTTCCAAGGAAACAGTTTCCTGAGATATTTTCTGAATATGACGAACTTTAGCTACGTCTAGGTCCATTTCAGCAGCAATCTCTTCTGCCAATGGTTCTCTGCCTAAATCCTGTAGAAGTCGGCGCCTAACCTGCGTATACTTGGATATGGTTTCCACCATATGAACAGGAATCCTAATGGTTCTTGCCTGATCAGCTAAAGCACGGGTAATGGCTTGCCTTATCCACCAAGTAGCATAGGTTGAAAACTTATACCCCCTTCTCCAGTCAAACTTCTCTACAGCTCGGAAAAGCCCAAGATTACCTTCCTGAATTAAATCAAGCAAGGTTAAGTTGGGAGAACGACCAATGTATTTTTTGGCAATTGAAACAACTAACCTTAAGTTAGCCCGAGCCAACCTCTTCTTGGCTTCTTCATCTCCTTTTTCAATCTTCTTAGATAATTCTTTCTCCTGGTCAGCAGTTAAAAAGGCAACCTTGCCGATTTCCTTTAGATACATCTGAACCGGATCAAGGCGGCCTACAACAGTTGCTTCAATCTTTTGTTGAGCTGACTTTTCTTTGGGCTCTAAAAATTCTTTAGCTTCTTTTATCTCAATCCCCTTCCTCTCTAACTCGGCATAGAGCTCTTCTAAGCCCCTGATATCTTTCTCAATGTCTGGAATAAAATATAAAATCTCGGAATAAGTAACAAATCCCCTGTTTTCACCTTTCTTAATCAACTCTTCCCTTTGCTCTGGATTAATCAACCCCTTTCTCTTTCTTTTCTTTCTTGCCCCTCTTATCCTTTTCTTTAGCTTTCGCATTCTTCTCTTAATCTTCTTTTTAACTCTCTTTTTCTTTCTAGCCCTCTCTTTTGGTTTAGCTTTTTTTCTTTTTTTCTTCATCTGTCTAATAATTTACTGGCTAATTTATTAAACTCACGAGTTAAATTGTTGACTCTTTCTAGTTGCTTCTCTGTTTCAGCTTTTTTAATCTCATGCGATATCTCATCTAATTTGCTTTTTGTTTCCAATGTCCTCATCTCCTTTAAACAGGTTTGGATCTCTGCCTGACAATCAATATCCTCTCCTTCAACCTCAGCCTTCAGAAAGAGATAGTTGATAAAATCATCTGTTTCAGACAGCTTCTCTTCTTTTAAATCAGTCAAAATGGTCTGAAAACGAGCTGAAAAATAAGGAAGGGATTCATCGTCAATCAGCTCTAAAAGCTTGGGCTCTCTCAAAATCAAAGAAGTAACTCTTTCTTCCAAGATATCTTTTCTTGATTTCTGTTGCAAAACCGGCTTTTCTTCAACTGATAAACTACTTATTTCTGTTTCGCTGGCTTTGGTATTTTTTAACTCTTCTTCTACCACTTCCTCTTTGACGTTTAATCTTTTAGCTAAATCCTGCACCCAATAAGCTCTTTCAATTTTATTAGGAATCCTTTTCATAACTGGTAGAAGAATCTTGGAAATCTCTCTTTTACCTTCCGGGGTCTGCGTATCAAAACGAGAAAAAGTAGTCTCAAAATAGAACTGCAGAATGGAGCGAGCCTGATTAATCATTCTCTGCCAATCGTCTGCGCTCTGAGAAATAACATCAGCCGGGTCTTTACCTTGAGGCATAGTAATAATCTTGATGTTAAACCCCTGGCTTTGAGCCATTTCAATACCTCTTTTAGTGGCTGAATCGCCAGCCACATCCATATCAAAAGCAGTAAGCAGGTTGTTAGAATAACGTTTCAAAATCTTAAGCTGAAAAGGAGACAGAGCGGTGCCGGAAGTAGCTACCACGTTGCTGAAGCCAGCCTGTAAACTCATAATGACATCAACATAGCCTTCAACTAAAATACAACTGTCTTTCTTGCGAATTTCCACTTTGGCTTTATCTAAGCCATAAAGAACACGGCTCTTATCATAAAGCAAAGTTTGAGGAGTATTAACATATTTAGCAATTTCGGACTTGTCTTTATGCTTAAAAACACGGCCGCCAAAGCCAATCACCTGAGAATTTAAATCAAAGATGGGAAAAATAATCCTGCCCCTGAACCTATCATAAAATGAACCTTTCTCTGAAGTTAAAGCCAGGCCAGCTTTTTCAATCTCTTCTTTTTTATAACCCCGGGAAGTCAAAAAATCAGACAAACCCTGCCAAACATCTGGCGCATAGCCTACTCGCCATTCCTTCAGGGAATCAGGTTTAATCCGCCTGTCTAAAAGATATTGCCTGGCTTCTTTGCCAGCTGAACTCATCTCCAATTGTTTTTCAAAAAAGCGGCACGTTAGCTCGCAAATCTCATAAAGTCTGTTTCTTTCTGTTTTCAGCTTAGGGTCTTGTTTTTTTAATTCTACCCCTGCTCTCTGAGCTAAAATCCTTAAAGCATCACCAAATTCCACTCCTTCAATTCGCATGATAAAATCAAAGATATTGCCTCCGATCGAACAGCCAAAACAATGCCAAATTTGGCGGGCTGGCGAAATAAAGAAAGAAGGCTTTTTCTCGGAATGAAAAGGACAAAGAGCCCTAAAGTTGGCTCCGGCCTTTTGAAGTTTAATATAACTGCCAATGACTTCGACAATATCCAGTCGGTTTTTAATTTCGTCTATTGGAGAAGAAATCATTTCTTTTTTGAAAAGTAAAATATATAGATGATCTCTAGAATGGCTAAAGTGTTCAATAAAAACAAAGCAATGAACCACTTCTTATGCGCATTTTTAGCTGCTTTCCATAAAGCCACTCCCTTCCAGGGTAAAACCCAAAGCAAGCTCAAAAGCAGCAAACCATCTCTCAAAGTTAAGCTGGCACTAAGACCAGAAAAAGACTCAAACATATTATTTCAACTTTTTTGTTACCACTTTAATTTGACTGTTGGGAATGGAATGAAAGTCACCCTCTGCATCTTTTAGAATAGTTCTCCTTAAGGTTATTTCATAGACTACGCCATCTATTCCGGCAACATTCACTCTGTCCCCGATGCGATATTGATCCTCTAATATGAGGAAAAGACCTGATATAAAATCGGCAATTATATCTTTGGCCGCCATGCCGACAGCTAAACCCATCAGACCAACGCCAGCTAATATTGGAGCAATATTTACTCCAAGTTCAGGCAGGATTATCATTATGGCCACAATCCAAATTATGAATTTTATGGTCCCTCCAAAGATACTAACTAAAGTGTCGACTCTTTTCTTTCGTTCTCCCTGAAGCTTGTTTTTAACTGTCCCCTTGATTGCTTTCTCAAGGAAGCTCTTCAAGAACTGACTAACCAAAAGAGTAACAATCAAAATTATAAGGACTCTGAACCCGTGGGCGCTAAACCAAGATAAAAATGTTTCAAGCATAATATTAATAAATTATTTTAATAATTATATTCTATGTTCGACCTCGCTGGGGTCTCCCCCTTTTAGAATTTTATCAGTTATTTGAATTTCTTCCAAGATACCCTCAATCAAATCATACTCTTTAGCTTCCTCTATTTTCAAGATTATCATAGCAAAAATTTTCCAAAAGAGCAATGTTTATTTTAGCAGTTTCTTAACATCTGAGCCTTGACACAGCCTCTCAAACAAAGATAAAATATATGTGTTTAAGGTTAATAAGAAAAATAGATAATCCCATAAAACGGGATTTTTAAAATGCCTAGAAAACCAAAGATAAACAAAGTCTTATTTCTTCAGTGTTTTCCTTTGTGGGGAAGCGGTTCTGGAACTTACGTAAGGGAATTGGCTTTGGAGGTTAACAAATCTAAAAATACAAAAGTAGCCATAGTTTGTCCGGAAGGAAAAAAGCAGGTTTCAGGAATCAAAATCTATCCCTTAGAACTACCCTTTCCAGTTGCTTTTACCGGGCACCCTGATTGGCCGGTCTTTAAACCTTACAAAGACCTTACTCCTAAAGAAATTACCGAAGTTTTCAAATTCTTTCTAACAAGCGTAGTTCGAGCAGTAGATGATTTTCAACCAGACATCATTCACGTACATCACATTTCTTTACTTTTGTGGGTAACCAATCTTATAAATTCCTTATATGGTATAAATTTTATTGTTACAGCTCATGGCACTGGTGTTTTAGCCGCTTCTCAAAACAAAGTTTTTGTTCCTCTCTCCCAAGATGCCTTAAAAAAATCCAAAAAAATAATACCTGTGAGTGGCGATACAAGAAGTTGGTTGTTGGAAATCTTTGGTAAAGAGTTTTCTTACAAAACCAGAATTATTCCAGGAGGTATTAATATAGAAAATTTCCCACCAGATAAAAAAATAAGTACAATTAATAAAAAATATAAATTAAGAAATAAGAAGGTTGTCCTTTTTTCGGGGAAACTTACTCCTCAAAAGGGAGTCTATTACTTGATTAAAGCAGCTAATGACATAAAGGGAGATATTTATATTATTGGAGATGGGCCTGAAAGGAAGAATTTAGAAGATCTCGTATATAAACTGCATCTACAAAATGTCCATTTCCTTGGCTACATGGGAGATGAGAAGAGAAAGGAATTGGAGGAATTTTATTACCGAGCTGATGTTTTTGTTGCTCCCTCGGTCTGGGATGAACCCCTAGGTTTGGTAATTTTAGAAGCGATGACTTGTAAGACACCTGTAATTGCAACTAGGAAGGGTGGAATTCCCTTAGCAGTTAAAAATGGATTAAATGGATTTTTGGTAAGACCAAAAAGTACTCGGCAGATAGCAGAGGCCTGTAATAAACTATTAGAAAATGATAAGTTAAGAAAAAAAATGGGAGAAACTGCTAGAAAAACTGTAGAGCAAAGATTCACTTGGAAAAAAATAACTCGAAAATACATAAGAATCTATAAAAAAGCTTACACAAACGGAAATAATAAAAAAAAGCTGAAACAGCAATCATAAGAATAAGTAAAAAAAGAAGAGAAGGACCTTTTTCGAAAGAAAAAATAATCTTAAAATTCAACCGCTTCTATAAAAAATCGGTAAAAATAATAAAAGATAAAAATTAAAAGAAAATCAAAAAACACAGTTGTAAGACTGTTTTTTTTATTTGGAAAATTATGTTAAAATAAAATCGATGAGAATACTTATTGTCCCACCTCTCAAAAGAAAAATTACTCCAAAAATAACCGCTGCCAGACCAAGAATGATTTTTGATCTGGCTTCGGGATTAATAAAAAGGGGGCATAAGATAACAATTTTAGGAACAAAAGATAGCTTTGTAAAAGGAGTAAAAATCTTGCCAGTGATAGAAAAAGGATGGGTTGAATTGGGACCCTTTGAAAATGATTTTTATGCCCAAACTTCTTTTTTGGTAAAACAAACAAAATTTTTAGAAAAATTTGGAAAAGATTTTGATATAATTCATAATCATTGCTATCCTGAATTTTTAAATTTATTAGTAGAGAAAAACCTAAAGACCCCCTTTTTAACAACTATTCACACCCAGATGACAAAAGAATTAGATGGGGTTTTGTCTTTGTTTGAAAAGAGTTGTTTTATTTCTATTTCAAAGACAGCAAAGAAATTAGCAAAAAAGACAAAAATTTTCAAAGTAATTTACAATGGAGTAGATACGAATCTTTATAAGTTCTACCCTAAAAAAGACGATTACCTTCTATGGATTGGGAGATTAAGTAGGGCAAAAGATAAAAAAGGAAATTTTTTGGACCCGAAGGGAATAAGGTGGGCAATAAGATTGGCTAAAGAAACTGACTCAAAACTTTTATTATCTGGTAATGTTGAAGACCCAGAATTCTTTAAAAGAGATGTTAAACCTTATCTGTCAAGAAAAATTAAATGGATAGGACCGGTTTCTTTCGAACAACCCCTATCTAAAAACCAGGTAGCGAAACTTATGCAAAGGGCAAAGGTATTTTTAATGACGGTTAATTTGTATGAACCTTTTGGCTTAGTAATGGCGGAAGCTCAATCGTGTGGAACGCCAGTGATTGGTTTTGATAAAGGAGCTGTTTCAGAACTTGTGATTAGTGGCAAAACTGGTTTTGTTGTTAAACCGAAAGAGGGAATCGAAGGATTAAAAAATGCCTTAAAAAATATAGACAAAATAAACCCAGAGGATTGTAGAAAGCATGTTGAAAAAAACTTTACAATAGAGAAAATGGCAGATAATTATGAGAAAGTATATTATCAGATTTTAAAGAAGAAAAAATAACTAAAATTTTAACAACTAAAATCAGCCCTGCCGAGGGCTGGTTTTTAAATGGTTCAAAATCTTTTTAAGGAAATTATTTCAAGAAATTCAAGAGGCCGAGCTCCCTTTTAAAATTTTATCAGTTATTTGAATTTCTTCTAAAATCCCCTCAATTAAATCATAGTCTTTAGCTTCTTCAGCTGTCACCCATTGGTAGTCTATACTTTCTTCATTTAACTAAACATGTCCATCTACCAGGGAAAGCTTTCTTTTTAGAACTTCTTCTTAAAATCAAGTACTTACCATCTTTATGAATAATAGCTGTTGAAACAACGCGATGGAGTTCTTTGTTCTGAATTTCCATAAAATTTTTATGCAGTGTAGTATATTAAAAATAGCTCAAACGAATTTTTCTCCTCGCGCGGCAAATTCTTATTGACAACCAGGACACATACCAATGGTAATTTCTCCGTAATTAAAGTAAGTTCCATCACAAGCTGTTACTCCCGGACTGGCTATATCAGGATTTTCCAGCTTGTAAACTATCATATACCATTGCTGAGGACAGCCATAGCCTAATGAGAAATAACAATAATTATATTTACCGCCCCCAGACCAACCAGTGGTATCATTAATTGGATCTTTTGGGGGCTGTATATACTCACTTAATTTACTTTTTAAAGTATCCCAACTATTATCTCCGCTGTTACTCCAACCACTATTTGGAGAACTTGCCCCTCCAGATGCTGGATATTCTTCATAATTAGCATAATACAATTCCAACGCTGTCATCATTTGTTTTATATCTTGTTTTCTTTTTGCATCCCTCGCCCTCGCTCTAACGCCTTGCATGCTTACTAAAACAACGCTTGATAAAAGTCCAATAATGGCAATAACAACTAATAATTCAATAAGGGTGAAAGATTTTTGCTGGCTAAGTTTTAACCCCATGTTTCAAAAATGATATTGGGATGAATTACTTTGTTGGAACTTCGGCTGGGGGCGAAAAATTTTCTAAGTCCTCGTTTCCACCACCGCCTCCTCCACCAAAAATCAAGAGAAGTATAATGATAAATGCTATTAGCATAAAACCTGAAATAAAATAAAACGCCTGCTTTTCATTTCTTATCAATCCCCCCGAATATTTAATTACCCAGCGAATAATCTTTGAGGATTCAGGAGAAATGTAAGGTCCGGAAGACCGTTGTTCACTTTGAGGTTTTGCAGCTGATTTATTTAAGCTTTTACTTAAATCAATTCTATTGTTATTGTTTTCTTGATTCATAACAATATGGTCTATCTTTATGAAAAATTTTCCTTTATTTTTTAGTTTTCAGCCGAAAATGAATATAAATTGGTAGTCGAGTGCCGAGCACCAGCGAGGCGCGAGGCAGTTATCCATTTGAAAAATCCCGGATGGCGGAGGAGGTGGGACTCGAACCCACGAAGCCCGTGAAGGCTTCCTGCTCTCCAAGCAGGTGGAATGGCCACTATCCGACTCCTCCAATATATTAAAATTATATTCTATTTTATGGCTTTTGGCAACTAAAAACCCCGGCCTTTCAGCCGGGGTTACGTGTAGTTTAATATCCCATATTCATACCTGACATTGGCGGCATTCCAGGCTTGTCTTTACTCTCTTCTGGTTTTGTAACAACTACTGCTTCGGTCGTTAAAAACATTGAGGCAGCAGAAACTGCATTTTCCAAAGCTGATCTGACAACCTTAGTTGGATCAACGATTCCTAATTGCAGTAAATCTCCGAAAGTATCAGTAGCTGCGTCGTAGCCAAAGCTGCCATCATTCTTGAGTACTTCAGCAGCAATGACTGAACCATCTTTGCCAGCATTTTGAGCAATCTGGCGAATTGGTTCTTGAAGTGCCCTTTTAAGAATTCTAATACCAACTTTCTCATCGCTATCATTTGTCTCAATATTTTCCAAAGCAGCTAAAGTTCTCAATAAAGCAACGCCACCGCCTGGCACAACGCCCTCTTCAACAGCTGCTTTAGTAGCAGCTAAAGCATCTTCTGTCTTGTGCTGTTTTGCTTTTTGCTCAACTTCTGTTGCAGCCCCTACTTTAATCACAGCTACGCCCCCAGCTAATTTAGCCAGTCTTTCCTGCAATTTCTCTTTATCAAACTCAGAAGTTGAAGTTTTTAATTCATTTTTAATCTGATTAATCCTAGATTCAATTTCTTCTTTGTTTCCTTTGCCTTCAACAATGATTGTTGTCTCTTTAGTTGAAACAACTTTTCTGGCACTACCCAGCATATCCATTTCAACCTTGTCTAACTTCAAACCAACCTCTTCTGAAATGACTTTACCGCCAGTAACAACAGCAATATCTTCTAATGTTTCCTTTTTTCTATCACCAAACCCAGGAGCTTTAATGGCTAAAGCGCTAAAAATGCCTCTCAGCTTATTTACCACCAAGGTAGCTAAGGCATCACCTTCAATGTCTTCAGCAATAATAACTAGTTCCTTTTTACCAGTTTGAGCTATTTTTTCTAAGCTAGGCAGGATTTCCTGTAAAGAAGAAATCTTTTTGTCGGTTATGAGAATGTAAGGATCTTCAAACTCAGCCTCCATTCTCTCAGCATTGGTAATCATATATGGAGAGATATAGCCCCTGTCAAACTGTAAGCCTTTAACAATTTCCTTTTCAATGCCAAAGGTTTTTGATTCTTCTACAGTTATGACTCCGTCCGGACCGGTTTCAGCCATAACTTCAGCGATTAAAACTCCTATTTCTTTATTTTCAGCAGCAATAGTAGCTACTTGAGTCACTTCCTCTTTTGCCGAAATCTTCTTTGACATCTTCTTAAGCTCTGCAACAACAGTCTGACAAGCTTTTTCAATTCCTTTTTTAATAGCTAAAGGGTTGCTACCAGCGGTAACGTTCTTCAAGCCTTCAGAAATAATGGCTTGAGCTAACAGAGTAGCAGTAGTTGTACCGTCACCAGCCATGTCATTTGTCTTTTCAGCTACTTCTTTGACGATTTCTGCTCCCAGATTCTCAGTTTTGTCCTCAAGCTCCACTTCTTTAGCAATGGTTACCCCGTCGTTGGTAATGGTTGGCGAACCAAAACCTTTATCTAAAACAACATTTCTGCCTTTGGGGCCTAAGGTGACTTTAACCGTATCAGCCAGTTTATCAACGCCGACTTTGAGTTTTTTTCTTGCTTCTTCGTCGTATTTTATTTCTTTTGCCATAATTAATTTCGAGCAAAGCGAGAAATCAAGATTCTGCTTTGCAGGTTCTTATTGTAAAATCGCCAGGATTTGCTCCTCTTTGGCGATTAAATATTCTTTATCTTCGACTTTAATAGGATCGGGATCATATTTCCTGAAGATAACTTTATCACCTGGCTTTACTTCCTTGCATTTTTCTCCAACCGCAACAACCTGGCCTTGTTCAGGTTTTTCTTTTTCCGCGGTCTCGGGAAGTATAATACCGGTTTTGGTTTTCTCTTCCTCTTTAATTGGTTCGATGAGAATATGATCTGATAATGGTTTAATTTGCATAATAGTATAATATTACTTAATAATCTTTTTTTGTCAAGTTCTTAAAATAAATGGTGTCAGAATATAGATCTGACACCTGTCTTATTTGACTCAGAAAAGTTGCCTGAATCTCTCAGATAAAGTCAACTTTTCAGGAGCCTTCTTTAGTTTGTTTACATTGTTTAATATCTTCCTCATTTGACCCATGTCTAGATCAGAAAGATAACCATAGAAAATTATCATCAGCAACTTTTCTTTAGTAATCTGACTATCTTCCCAAGGATAAACAGGAAGATAAAAAACGCCTTGTTTTCGAGCCTTAAGCTCATCCTCTCGATGATAAGCTGCAGTAATTTGAACATAGACTATCTTTCCAGTAAATAGCTCGATTATTAAATCTCTTCCTATTTTGTCATCCGGCGAATATCTATCAGACAATTTTGCTGTTTTAATGATCTTCTTTTTTTGAAAATATTTGCCCTGTTTTAAGACCTCATCCTCTGCATCAAAGCCCTTTTTATCAGATTTTTTAAAAGGATTTCTCATTCTTCCGTCTATAATCCTTAGAACTCGGACCGTTCCCCGTCTCTTCTTCTGTTTTTTGGCTGTCTCCGCCTTAGGCACAACATTCCCTCCTTTCTCTAGATAATAGGAGCTGATATTATTTTAACATAGTTTTCAAATATTGTCCAGTATAGCTTTTTTTATTTTTGCTGATTTGCTTTGGCGAACCCTCAGCCACAATATATCCTCCTTCATCCCCACCTTCTGGACCAAGATCTAAAATCCAGTCAGCATTCCTAATAAAGTCGAGCTGATGCTCGATGGTCACAACTGTATTCCCTTTATCAACCAAACCCTTCAAAACCTGAATGAGCTTCTTGATATCGTCAAAATGGAGACCAGTCGTTGGCTCGTCTAAAATATACAAGCTCTTGCCAGTTGCTTTACGAGATAACTCAGTGGCTAATTTGACTCTTTGAGCTTCACCACCAGATAAAGAGGGCGCGGGCTGACCCAACTGAATGTAGCCAAGTCCAACATCGTTCAAGGTCTTTAATTTTTCATAAAGACCGGGAATGTGCTTAAAGAATTCCAAAGCTTCTTCAATCGTCATCTCCAAAACCTCAGAAATGTTCTTTCCTTTATATTCAACAGCTAAGGTTTCTTTATTAAATCTTTTTCCCTTACATTCATAACAATCAACATAAATATCAGGCAGGAAATACATTTCAATCTTCTTTTGCCCCTGACCCTCGCACGCCTCGCACCTGCCTCCTTTAACATTGAAAGAAAAACGACCAGGCCCATAGCCTCTAATTCTAGATTCCTTGGTCTTAGCAAAAAGGTCTCTAATATATGAAAAGGCACCAGTATAGGTGGCTGGATTTGACCTTGGCGTTCTGCCAATTGGCGACTGGTCAACTAAAACCACTTTATTCAAATTATCAGCGCCTAAAATAGCTTTGTGCTCGCCTGGCTTTTCTTTGGCCCGGTAGAATTTCTTTAAAAGAGCTTTGGCTAAAATATCATTCATCAACGAACTCTTGCCCGAACCAGAAACTCCAGTAATACAACAAAAGCTCTTCAAGGGAATTTTAACATCAATATTTTTAAGATTGTGCTCTCGGGCTCCTTTAATAATCAGATATGATTGAGGCTTAGTTTCAATCATTCTTTTTTTGCGTGAAGACTCAACTTCAACTTTTTTCCTGCCAGATAGGTAATCGCCAGTTAAAGTTTTAGATTTGATTAATTCCTTTGGTGTTCCTTGAAAAATAACCTTACCGCCTTGTTTGCCAGCCCCCGGACCAATATCAACTACAAAATCAGCCGCTTTAATGGTTTGAGGATCGTGTTCAACAACAATAATACTGTTGCCTAAATCCCGCAGACTTTTTAATGTCTCAATGAGCTTGCTCTGATCTCGGGCATGAAGACCAATTGAGGGTTCATCTAAAATATAGAGAACGCCAGTCAGTTTTGAACCAATTTGCGTAGCCAATCTTATTCTTTGCTCTTCTCCACCAGCCAAAGTTGAAGCTTTTCTGTCCAGAGTTATGTAATCTAGCCCGACATCTATCAGAAACTGCAAACGATTGAGAATTTCTTTAATAATTGGTTGAGCAACTTTGGAATTATTAGTTTTGAGTAGTTTTTCAAAAAATTGCTTTGTTTTTAAAATGCTCGTTTCAACAATCTGATTGATTGACTGCCCAGCAACTTTAACTGCCAGGACTTCTGTCCTCAATCTTTTGCCGTGACACTCCTCGCACTCTTTCTCAACCATGTATTGTTCAATTTCCTGACGAGTATATTCGGAATCTGTCTCGTGATATCTTCTTTCTAAATTAGGAATAACTCCTTCAAAGTCTCCGGAACCATACAAAATAATATGAACGATCTTTTTTGGCAGTTCTTTGACTGGCACATCTAAATCAAACTTGTGTTTTTGAGCTAAATCCTGTAATTGCCACCAAAAATAGCCCTGCCTGCCCACCTTATGAGAAGCATGAGCCCAAGGAAAAATCGCTCCTTCGCCAATAGTCAAGTTGTCATTGGGAATAACCAGCTTAGGATCAACCTCTAATTTCTGGCCCAAACCCTGGCAGGATGAACAGGCACCAAAAGGACTATTAAAAGAGAAAAGTCGGGGCTCTATCTCTGGTAAAGAAACACCGCAGTCCTCGCAGGCAAAATGTTCTGAAAAGACAATGTCTTTTGACTTCAATCCTACAATAACAATACCTTTGCCCAATTTTAACCCTGTTTCAATTGAATCAACTAGTCTTGGCTTGTCTAAGTCTTTATTCAAAATAAGTCTGTCAACAACTACTTCAATATTGTGTTTTTTCTTTCTATCCAAGCTCAAAGCTAAAGCCTCCTCTAGCCGATGAATAATTTTATCAATCCTTACCCTGACAAAGCCAGCTCTTTGAATCTCTTCTAAAATGCCGTGATGCTCCCCTTTTTTACCTCTGACAACTGGTCCTAAAATAATAATTTCACCATTCTTGGGTAGTTTTAAAACCTGTTCAGTTATTTGATCTACTGTCTGACGACTGACAATTTTACCGCATTTAGGACAATGAGGAATACCAACTCTGGAAAATAAAAGACGGAGATAATCATAAATCTCCGTTATAGTACCAACTGTTGATCTTGGATTGTGGCTAGATTTTCTCTGGTCAATAGAAATAGCAGGTGAGATTCCTTCAATCTTATCAACGTCTGGCTTTTGCATTATTCCTAAAAACTGACGGGCATAAGCTGACAAGCTCTCAACGTATCTTCTTTGGCCTTCAGCATAAAGAGTATCAAAAGCTAAAGAAGATTTGCCAGAGCCAGAAATGCCAGTAATAACCACCAGCTTGTTTTTGGGGATATCCACATCAATGTTCTTTAAATTGTGGACTCTGGCTCCTTTAATTTTGATGACATCGTTTTTCATAGAAACACC